>JBHEMZ010000020.1:0-13370 GCA_046262315.1 Gaiellaceae bacterium | reverse complement strand
CGGCGACGAGCCGTACGTCTACACGCACGTGCTCGACGCTGCCGCGACGCCGGCGGCTCGCCGCGCGCTCGGGATCGCCCATGAGGGAACGCGGGTGACCGTGCCGCTCGCCGACGGCCGGCTGCCGCCGACCGCACGTCTGCGCCGGCTCGTCTCCGATCTTGTCCAGTTGCGTCCGATCCTCGAGGACGAGAGCCGCGAGTTGCTGCTCGACCTGCCCGGCGAGCCGCTTCAGCTCGTCCGCTACACGCCTCCCGAGCCCGACCCGGAGCGGCCGCTGCTCTTCGACGACGAGGTCGAGCTCGGACGCGGCGTCACCGCCCGCGTGGTCGTCCGCCGCTCGGCGCAACCGATCCCTCTCAGCCCGGCCCGTGCCGCCCGCCGCGGCGGCCTCGTCGTCTGCTCCGGCCGGGCGGCGCACGAGACGACGCTCGCCGGCTTCGAGTCCCGCACCGGCGCGCGGCACCTGTATGGGGAGGTGCGCTGCGAGGCGATCGAGCGGCTCCAGCGTGAGGCGCTCGACATGCCCCGGCCGCAGGTCGTCGTCCGCGTTGACCGCAGCGGTCTCAACGACGCCCATCCGCTCGTGAAGCGCCTGTACGCGGCGCTCGAACGCATCGTCCGGCCGATCGTCCAGGCGGAGGAGCGGCGTGCGGGGGCACGGCTGGTGCGCGCCGGAAAGGAGATCGCTGCCCGCGACGAGGTCGGACTGCGCGCGTTGAACGACGCGCTCCGGGCCGCGTTCGACGCGCCGGGGCGGGGCGGTTTCTCGCGCGGCGGCGAAGCGGCGGAGCGGCCGGCGGTCGAGGCGCCCGAGCGGGGAAACGGCGCCGCGCCGCCTCCTGGAACGAGCGCACCGGCGGCCGTCGACGCAGCGATGCGCTTCAAGCAGTCGCCGGTCAGGCTTCATCCGGGCGAGGAGCGCGGAGTCTCCCTGCTCTTCGACCCGGCGCGCGTTCCTCCCGGGACGGCGATCGAGATCGCCACCGACCCCGGCCTCTCGCTACGGCTCTATCGCCAGGCCGTGCCGGAGCCCGTCGCGGGCGGCTGGTCGCGCGTCAGCGGCAAACTGCGCGCGCTCGTCTCGGCGGAGCCGGGCTCGCAGTTGAGCGTGTTCGCCGAGGCCGGCGGCCACGACGCCGAGCTCGTCGTCGTCGTCGTCCGCCACCATGCGAGCGGCTGGGTGCGCGAGATCGCCCGCAAGGACGATGACTCCCACGTCGAGGCCGAGTTCGAGCCCGAGACCGGCGTCGTCACGGTCTACGAGGGACGACGCGAGTTCAAGGCGCTCGAGCGAGCCGCCCGCAACGCCGGCCTTCGAGGGTCGCGCGTGCGCGAGTACGTCCCTTACCGGATGCTCGAGGTCGAGGTGGCTGCCAACGCCGTCTACTGGTGGGCGGCCGAACGGATCCTCGAGCGCAGGCTTCCCGGAGAGCGCCCCGCCGACGGGGCCGAATACGCCGCCGCAGTCCGAATGGAGGCGCAGCTGCTCCGCCACCGCGCCCACGACAAGCTGATGAAGGCCTTCCTCGGGCCGGAGGTGTTCGAGGGCACGGTCTTCGTCGCGCCGCACGCCGTGACCGCGAGTCAGCAACTCCGGCTCGCCTGAGAGCGGCTCAGAGCTCCTCTCCGCTCCGCCGTGGGGTGCGCAACGGGCCTCGAGCGGCGCCCAAATTGCCCGATTTCACGGTTGCACGGCCTCGGCCGCCGAATTCGGATCGCTGAGAGCCGTGAAAGGCGAAGGGCGGGCGGCAGCGGACGATCCCGATCCCTCCGGGGCTCGCGCCGCTCTTCGCCGAGTACTTGGCGACCCGCGTGCCGCTGACCGAGCAGGCTGTCTTCGTGGGCGTGCAGGGCAACCGGCTCCATTACACCCAGCTTGGCCAGACGTTCCGCCACTACGTGAACGCGGCGGGCGTCAACGAGCGCAAGCGCGTGACGCCGCACACGCTCCGACATGTCTTCGCCTCCGAGTTGCTGCGCGCGGGCGCGAACCTGCGACAGATTCAGGAGCTGCTCGGCCACAAGCACCTCGACTCGACGCAGCGCTACACGCGCGTGAACGCGCATGAGCCCCGCGGCGCGATAAAGCGGCTCCGCTGGGTCGGCTGAACCAGGCCGTATCTTCCGACGATCATGCGCACCCTCGGCGTCGACCTCGCTTCCTCTCCGGCAAGGACCGCCGCTTGCGTGATCCGGTGGGAAGACCGCGCAGCGAGGGTGGGCCATCTGCAAGCGGGAGTTGACGACGACGAGCTGCGACGGCTGGTCGCGGATGTCGACAAGGTTGGCATCGACATTCCGTTCGGGTGGCCCGACGCATTCGTCGAATCTGTCTCGGCGCACCACCGGATGGACGCCTGGCCGGGCCTCGACAGCGCGGCCCTGCGGCTACGGCGAACGGATGAGTTCGTCTGGAGGAAGACGCGGCGCCAGCCTTTGAGTGTCTCCGCGGACCGGCTTGCCGTGCCAGCGTTCAGAGCCGCGCGGCTGCTCTCCGAATGGCAAGCCGACCGAACTGGCGCGGGCCGGTTTGTCGAGGTGTACCCACGTGCTGCACGCGCGAGGTTCGAGTTCGGTAGCACCCGATCGATCGAGGAGCTTCGCGAGCGTGCGCCCTGGCTGGCGCTGGCGCTCGATCAGGAGATGGCTTGCGAACAGAACAGCGACTGCTTCGATGCGCTCATCTCGGCACTCGCTGCACGGGCGAGCGCCCTCCGCCTCTGCGAGCCGATTCCGGACGATCTCCTCGAGTCTGCGCGACGAGAAGGCTGGATCGCGCTCCCGCTCGCCGGTAGCCTCGAGCAGCTTGCTTGAGAGGCGTTCCACTCATTTGAGAGACATTCTTTTCAAATGAGCGGTATTGTTAGGTCCAATAGAAAAAGCCCCGTTTCCAGGGCTTTTTCCGTAGCAGGCCTGTAAGCCGGATTCTGTCGTGGGTGACCATCTCTCTCGGCCGCCGGTTACCCGGCGGCTCGTGCCGCGCACCCGGTTCCTCGGCGGGCAGCTTCATCGGAACCTGCTTCGCGTTGCACCGGACGGGGTTTGACTAGCCGCCGTGTCGCCACGACGCTGGTGGGCTCTTACCCCACCTTTTCACCCTTGCCCCCGGCATCTCGAGAGTGCCGGTGGCGGTCTCCTTTCTGTGCCACTTTCCGTCGGCTTTCGCCGCCTGGGGTTTCCCCAGCGTCCTGCCCTGTGGTGTCCGGACTTTCCTCGAGCCGCTTGCGCGACCCGCGATCACCCGGCCTGCGAGCTCAATTGTAGCCCCGATTCCGCCGCCCCACGGTCGCGCAGCACGGTCCCGCACTCCGGGCACTCGAGGATGCCGCGCGGCCGCTGCAGGAAGAATTCGCCGCACACGAGGCACTCGAGGCTGACGCCGCGCAGGAGCGCCACCAGCTCCTGGTCGAGCGTCCGGTTGAGCGGCGTCACCCCCATCACAGGCTCCGGAAGACTCCTGTCACCTTGCCGAGCACTTGAACGTGGCGCGCATAGATCGGATCGAGGGCGTCGTTCTCAGGCTGGAGCCGCACGCGACCGTCTTTACGGTAGAAGCGCTTGACGGTAGCCTCCTCAGCCGATTCGTCGTCGCCCGCGAGCGCCACGACGATGTCGCCGTTGCGCGCGTCCTGGCGGCGCTCCACGACCACGATGTCGCCGTCGAGGATGCCCGCGTTGATCATCGAGTCGCCCTTGACGCGCAGCAGGAACTCCTCGCCGCCACGGGAAAGCGGCTCCGGCACGGCTACGTAGTCCTCGATGTTCTGCTCGGCCAGCAACGGCCCCCCGGCCGCGATCTGGCCGACGAGCGGCAGCCGGTGGACGTCTCTGCCTTCGTGCTCCCCCCGAACGTCGCGGCCGGGCACCTCGAGCGCGCGCGGTTTGGTCGGATCGCGGCGGAGCATTCCGGCCCGCTCGAGGTTCGCGAGATGCGCGTGCACCGTCGAGGGGGAGGCAAGCCCGACCGCGTCGCCGATCTCGCGCACTGTCGGCGGGTAGCCGTGGCTGTCCACGTACTGGACGACGAAATCGTAGATCTGGCGCTGGCGGTCCGTAAGCATCCGGCCTCCTTGTCGAACGTGTGTTCGCAGAAAAAGGTAGCGACCCGGGCGGACGGCGTCAAACGCGCCGCGAGGAGGGGGCTTCGACGCCGTGAGATCAGCTCATTGCGCCGCATGACGACATCGCGCCGAGCACTTCTCCGAGGGCCACCGCGGGCGTGGCCGGGCAAAGCCCGGCGCCGCGCTGTCGGGACGAGCCGCGGCTACAATCTTGCGTCCACGCGCTGGTGGCGGAATTGGTAGACGCGCAAGGTTGAGGGCCTTGTGCCCGCAAGGGCGTGGAGGTTCAAGTCCTCTCCAGCGCATATTCCCCGCGAAGTCTGCTCTCACTCCGCGAGAGCCATGACGACTTCGCGGGGATGGTGGCTCGCGGCAAGCGTCGGTGAGCGAGCCCGTGTAAGCCGCGTTGAGAGCCGCTCGCGATGCGGTCCTGGGTGCTCGTCTAGGGTTCGTCGCCATGCGCAAGCTTTGCGGGGAAGCGGTCGACGCGGCGCTCGCCGCCGGTGCGTCCTACACGGACGCGCGCGCCGTCTCTGAGCGCTCGCAGCACGTCTCCACGAAGGAAGGCCGCGTCGAGACGCTGAGCGACGCGGAGAGCGAGGGCCTCGGGGTGCGCGTGTTGGTCGGCGGCGCCTGGGGCTTCGCCAGCACGCGGCGGCTCGACGCGGCGGGCGTGCAGGCGGCGGTCGAGCGGGCCGTCTCCTTCGCGCGTGCGGCGCCCGGGAGCCACAGCCGCGCCCTGGCCCCGGTCGAGGGGGCGACCGGGTCCTACCGGACGCCCGTCGAGCGCGACCCGTTCTCGGTGGGGCTCGACGACAAGATCGCGCTCTGCCTGGGGGCAGAGGAGGCCGCGCGCGTGCCAGGCGTGAAATTCACGTCCGCGTCGGCCCGTGCGTTCAGGCAGCGCAAGCACCTCGTCTCGTCGGAGGGCGCGGACTGCGAGCAGGAGCTCGTCGAGTGCGGCGCCGGCGTGGACGCCCTGGCCGCCGGCGACGGGCTGTTTCAGCAGCGCTCGTACCCCAGCGCCTTCGGTGGCTCGAGCGCCCAGGCCGGCTGGGAGTACGTCGAGAGCCTCGAGCTCGAGCGTGAGGCGCCGCGCGTGGGCGAGGAGGCTGCGGCGCTCGTGCGGGCGCCCGAGTGCCCCTCCGGCGTCACCACCGTCGTGATCGACTCCGAGCAGATGGCGCTCCAGGTGCACGAGTCTGTGGGCCATCCGACGGAGCTCGACCGCGTCTACGGCACGGAGGCGGCCTACGCGGGAACGAGCTTCCTCGCCGCGGACGATCTCGGCTCGCTGCGCTACGGCTCGCCACTCATGAACGTGACTTCGGACGCGACGACAGCGCGTGGCCTCGGCACGTTCGGCTGGGACGACGAGGGCGTGCCGGCGCGCCGCGAGGCGATCGTCGCCGAGGGCGTCCTGCGCGGCTTCCTCACCTCGCGCGAGACGGCGGCGCAGATCGGCAGCGGCGCGGGCGGCTCGATGCGCGCGGAGACGTGGAAGTTCATGCCGCTCGTGCGCATGACGAACCTGCATCTCGAGCCGGCGGAGGCGGCGACGCTCGAGGACGTGCTCGCCGACGTGGAGGACGGGATCTACCTGTCCACGAACCGGAGCTGGTCGATCGACGACAAGCGCCTCAACTTCCAGTTCGGCACGCAGGCAGCCTGGGAGATCAAACGCGGACGGCTGGGCCGGTTGCTGCGCGACGCCGTCTACACGGGCATCACGCCGCAGTTCTGGGGCTCGCTCGACGCGCTGGGCGGACCGGAGACGTGGCGGCTGTACGGGTTGACGAACTGCGGCAAGGGCCAGCCCGGGCAGAGCGCTCACGTCTCGCACGGCGCCCCGGTCGCCCGCTTCCGCGACGTGCAAGTCGGCGTCCGGCCGTGACTCGTGCCCTCGACCTCGCGCAGGCGGCGCTCGCGGCGGCGGACGGCGAGCAGGCGGAGGCGGTCGTGCAGAGCGAGGTCTCGGGTTTCGCACGCTTCGCCGCGTCGGAGGTGCACCAGCCGACGCTGATCGAGAACGACATGGTCGAGCTGCGCGTCGTCCGCGACGGGCGGGTGGCCGGTGCGGTCACCAACCGCACGAGCGCCGAGGCCCTGGCGGAGCTTGCACGTCGCGCCCGCGAAGCGGCCGAACGCGCGCCTCGCGACCCCTCGTTCCCGGGCCTGGCGCCGCCGTCCGAGCCGCCGGCCGTGGAGGGGTACGACGAGCGCACCGCCTCGCTGGCGCCGGAGGAGCAGGCGCAGCTCGCTCGCGAGGCGATCGACGCCGCGCGCCCGTTCGGCCTGTTCGGGTACGTGACGAGCGGCGTCACGGAGATCGCGGTCGCGTCCTCGACAGGCATCGCCGTCTCCCAGCGGCTGACGGACGCCTCGGTGCTCGCCCTGGCGGCCGACGACACGGCGTCGGGCTACGCGGAGCAAGCGTCCGCGCGCGTGGCGGACGTGAACCCGGCGGGGGCCGCGCGCGAGGCTGCGGAAAAGGCGGCGCAGACACGCGGCGGACAGGAGATCGAGTTGGGTCGCTACCGGGCCGTGCTCGAGCCGTACGCGATCGCCGAGCTGCTCGAGTACTTCGCCCTGCACAGTTTCAGTGGGCTGCGGGTGCTCGAGGAGGCGAGCTACTTCGCGGGGCGCATCGGCGAGCGCGCATTCGATTCGAAGGTCTCGCTCGCCGATGACGCGCTCGATCCGGTCGGCCTGCCGAAGGCGTTCGACTTCGAGGGCGTTCCGAAGCACCGGGTCGAGCTCGTCACCGAGGGGGTTCTCCGGGGGGTGGTGTGGGACCGCGCCACGGCTGCGCGCGCGGGCGACGGCACGCAGTCGACGGGGCATGCGGTTCGTGCCGAGGACCGCTCCTGGGGGCCGCAGGCGCTCGCGGTGTCGATGGCGGCCGGCGACGCGAAATCACTGGAGGAGCTCGCTGAGCGCGTCGGGGACGGCATCCACGTCACCCGGCTCCACTACCTGAGCGTGGTCAGCCCGCGTGAGGGCATCGTCACCGGGATGACGCGCGACGGGACGTTCCGCATCCGCGACGGCCGGCGCGCCGAGCCGCTCGTCAACCTGCGCTTCACCGTCTCCGTCCCGGAGCTGCTCGCCGAGGTGCCGGGGCTGACGCGCGAGCGGAAGCTCGTCAACCGGGCGCAGTGGTACGGCGACCGCTACCCGTACGGCTACGTCGTGCCGGGGCTCGCGACGGCGTGCTTCACCGTGACGGGGAACGGCTCAGCACCAGGTCTGTAGGACACCGAAGTCGGCCGAGCCGCCGGGCCCTGTGACATCGAGCAGCTAGAGCAGCGGCGCAGCCGCTGGTCAGTCGAGCAGTCGGAAGAGCACGACTGTCGTCACGAAGAAGATCGTGGCGACGACGATCGTGAGGCGCGTCAGGTTGCGCTCGACGATGTGCGTGCCGCCCTGCGAGGTGGGCACGAAGCCCATCCCACCCATGCCGGCATCGCGCCCGGAGTGCATGAGCACGAGCGCGATCAGGGCGATGGCGACGACGAAATGGATGAAGACGAAGACCGGAAGCATCGCGGCCCCAGAATAGCCGAGGCCCGCTCGTCACAAGAGCGTATCGAACGGTGCACACCTGGCCGGCGGGGTCATGACCTGGGGTCTGACCCTCGAGGTGTGACGAGTTCGTGACTGTTCCTCCCCAGGGCGGTGCTAGCGTCGAGACGTGGACGCGGACGAGGCGCGGGCTTGCATCCAGAAGCTGCTCGTCACGGGCGACAACCGGCTGAAACAGGGCGCCGGTGCGGCGAAGGCACGGCAGAGCTACGAGCAGGCGCTCGCGGTCGCCCGCGAAGCCGGGCTCGAGGACTCGGTGCAGGGGCTGGTCGAGATCCGCCTCGCCGACCTCGAGCGGCTCGCGGCCGAGTAGGGACCAGCGTGATGGGTCAGCCCCCCTTCGGGGACAGACCCTGGGACGCCCGCTCGAGGATCGCCTCCAAGCGCTCGGCCTGGCGCTCGACGTCGTGCGCCGCGGCCGCCTCCCGCGCCGCGGCGTTCGGCCGAGGCAGCTCCGCCGCGGCCCGCAGCGCCTCAACCAGCGCATCCTGGTCGAGCGGGTCGACGAGTACGCCGGTCTCGGGCGTCACGAACTCGGGCGGGCCCCCGACGCGTGTCGCAACGACAGAGCGCTCGCACGCCATGGCCTCCAGGAGCGCTTGGCCGAACGGCTCGACGAGGCTCGGCTGACAGACGACGTCCGCGGCGGCGAGCCAGCGAGGCACGTCCTCGTGCGACACGCGCCCGGCAAGCCGGACGCCGTCGCGCCCGGTGAGCTCCGCACGCAGCGGGCCGTCGCCCAGGAACGCCAGGCGACCCTCGCCCAGCCGCTCGAATGCCCCCGCGAGTCGCACGACGTTCTTGCGCTCGTCCAGCGTGCCGACACACAGGAAAGCTGGCCCGTCGCCCTCCCAGCCCACCGCGCGGCGGGCTTCTTCCGAGTCGGCCGGATGGAACCGCCACAGGTCGACCCCGCAGGCCAGCACCTCCACGCGGCCTCGGGCAGCCGGGACGCGCGCCTCGAGCTCGCGGCGCAGGTAATCGGACACGGCCAGCACCGCCGCCGCACGCCGCACGACGAGGCCCGTGGCCAGGCGGATGCCGGGGATCCCTCCCACGTTGCGGACGTCGCGGCCGTGGGCGTGGACGACGAGCGGCGTGCGAGCGGCGAGCGCGAGCAGACCCGTGGGCACGAGGAAGTGCGCGTGCACGACGTCGGGGCGGAACCTGCGTGCAGCGCCCGCGACTCGCCGCGCCAGCAGCGCGTACTTGCGCTTTCCGCCCGCGCGGCGGTCGAGCACAGCACGCTCGACCTCGTGACCGCGCCGCTCGAGCGCGTCCGCGAGGTCCTTCACGAAGACGCCGTAGTCGGGATCGGCGGGACCGGGATACATCTGGGAGACGACGAGCACGCGCACGCACGGCAGCTTGCCGGGCAGCGCCGGCGTTTGCCCGCATGATCCGCGAGACCTAGATCACCCGGACGCGGTCACTCAGCCGCTTCCAGCGCCGGTCAGCGGTCAGCACTGCATCGGCTTCGAGCTCGTCCCCGGTCGCCAGGACGAGGGCATCCGGCAGGCGACCGTGGCGACGCAGGGCGGCAGCGCGCTCCGCAATGGCCCGCGTGACGGGCTCGATCCGGATAGGAAGCTCGTCTACGAGGCGGCGTGCTCGCGCTACCTGTTCCTCGCCGCCAAGCGAGGGCTCGACCAGTACTTCGGCGTAGGCGCTCGCAGGCAGCACCAGCGCGTCGCTCCCGAGGCCGGCGAGCGCGGCGCGCGCCGCCTGGTGATGGGCGTCGTCGCGCGTTCGGAAGGCGATGAAAACGCTCGCGTCGAGGACGACTAGCGCCACTCGTCGCGCAGCCTGTCCAGGAAGCCGGGGGTATAGACACCGGTGAGGTCACCCGCATAACGCTCGAGGATGTCGTCGGCCCGCTCGAGCACGATCCGGCCGCCCAGGGCTGCCTCGACCCGCAGCTCATCACCCGGCCGAAGCCCCGCCGCGCGCAGCGCGCCGACCGGCAGCGTTACCTGGTTCTTGCTGCTTATGCGTGTACGGCCGCGCCGCCGAGTTCCTTCCTTTACTTCGTCCGTCATGAGTAAAGGATGCCAGCGCACCCCAAGCTGCGTCAAGGTGTCCGCTCGGGCCTAGGCCCGCTGGGCGTCGAACGTGCCGAACTCCCTGCGCAGGACGTCGCAGATCTCGCCGACTGTGCAGCGCGCCCGCAGGGCCTCGCGCATCGGCGGCAGCAGGTTCTCCGGCCCCCCTGCCACCCGGCGCACCTCCTCGAGCGCGGCCTCCGCCGCCGCCGCGTTCCGCTCAGCGCGCACCCGCGCCGTGCGCTCGAGCTGGCGCCGCTCCGCCTCCGGGTCGAGGCGGTGCAGTTCGACGCGCTCGCTCTCCGGCTCGGCGTAGCGGTTAACGCCGACGATCACGCGTTCGCCCGCCTCCACCTCCTGCGAGTAGCGGAACGCCGAGTCCTCGATCTCGCGCTGCACGAACTGCTGCTCGATCGCCGCCACGGCGCCGCCGACCTCGTCGATCCGCTCGATCAGCTCGCGCGCACGTACCTCCAGCTCGTCCGTCAGCGACTCGATGAAGAACGAGCCGCCGAGCGGGTCGGCCGTGTCCGTCCCGCCCGCCTCCTGCGCGAGAATCTGCTGCGTGCGCAGCGCGATCCGCGCCGAGCGCTCGGTCGGCAGCGCGAGCGCCTCGTCGAAGCCGTTCGTATGGATCGACTGCGCGCCGCCGCACACAGCCGAGAGCGCCTGCACCGCCACGCGCACGACGTTGTTCTCGGGCTGCTGCGCGGTCAGCGTCGAGCCGCCCGTCTGCGCGTGGAAACGCAGCGCCAGCGCCTTCGGGTTCGTCGCGCCGAAGCGGTCGCGCATCACCGACGCCCAGAGCCGCCGCGCCGCGCGGAACTTCGCCACCTCCTGGAAGAAGTGGTTGTGCGCGTTGAAGAAGAACGAGAGCCGTTCGCCGAACTCGTCCGGCGACAGCCCTGCCGCCACCGCCGCCTCGCAGTAGGCGATCCCGTTCGCGACCGTGAACGCTAGCTCCTGCACGGCCGTAGAGCCCGCCTCGCGGATGTGGTAGCCGGAGATCGAGATCGTGTTCCAGCGCGGCAACCGGTCGTGGCAGTACGCGAACAGGTCGGTCGTGATCCTCATCGAGGGCCGCGGCGGAAAGATGTAGTTGCCGCGCGCGCAGTACTCCTTCAGCACGTCGTTCTGGACGGTGCCGCGCAGGCGCTCGCCACCCGTGCCCTGCTCCTCGGCGACGAGCTCGTAGAGCAGGAGCAGCAGCGCCGCGGGTGCGTTGATCGTCATCGAGGTGGAGACCTCACCGAGCGGGATCCCGTCGAAGAGGAGCTCCATGTCGGCGATGGAGTCAATGGCAACGCCGGTCCGCCCCACCTCGCCGAGCGCGAACGGGTCGTCCGAGTCGTAGCCGAGCTGCGTCGGCAGGTCGAAGGCGACCGAGAGGCCGGTCTGGCCGCGCTCGAGCAAGTAGCGGAAGCGCGTGTTCGTCTCCTCCGCGGAGGCGAAGCCCGCGTACTGGCGGATCGTCCACGGCCGCCCCCGGTACATGTCGGGATACGGCCCGCGCGTGAACGGGTACTCGCCGGGTGGCTCGAGCTCAGGCCCCGCGACGTCGTCCGCGGTGTAGACCGGCTTGACCTCGATGCCGGAGTCGGTCTCGCGCCGATCCTCGGTGGTCGCCACGATCCCATCGTACGCGGGCCGCTACACAAGCGGCCTGAGCAGGACAGTGCGGCTTCGCAGTGCGGACTAGACAGTCGTGGCCAGCCGGACCATTGTGCTGACGGCGGCGCGCCGCGAGAGGCCCTGCCGGCGGACCAGCGAACGCCACGTCTCGAACTCGAGCGCGTGTCCGATCGCAGCCCGTACCGCCCTCCGTCGGGGAAGGCCCTGCGCGAGCCCGTCTGCCAGCGCCCCGAGGGCCGCGCTCCTCGCCTCCATCAGGGGCCGCTGCGCGGGCACGAGGGATATGTCGCGGACGAAGAGAGCGAGTGCAGGCTCGACCCGCTCGTACCAGGAGTAGACGTCGTCGAGCGCGGCCCGGAGTCGCCGCTCCGGGTCGGCGATGCCCGCCCACGCGCGGCCTTCCGGGAACGGGTTGGCCCGCTGCCAGTGCTGCGAGCACGCCGCGAAGAGCTCGCGCTCGCCCGGGAAGTGCGCGTAGACCGTGTGGCGCTGGACGCCCGCCCGTTCCGCGATCGCCGCGATCGACGTCTGGCCCGGGCCGCGAGTCGTGTGCAGCTCGACGGCGGCCTCGACGATCCGCCGCCGCGTGTCCGCCACGCGCTCCGCGCGCCGCTTGAGCTCGTACTTCCTGGCCATTTGACTGCACATCAGCGTACCTTTATATTCCAGAGCACGCCATTGTGCATCGAAAGGAGACCAGCCATGATGACGATCGACCTCGACACCGTCGAGCTACTGGAGAGCGAGGGCCCCGGGGCCCCATCCGGGTGCGCTTTCCCTTCCATAGCGCGACCGGCACGGCGAGCACGACCGCCGTGCTCTTCGAGCTCGACCCAGGCAGCGCGCTCGCGACGCACACGGACAGCGCCGAGGAGGTCTTGCTCGTACTCGCGGGCGAGGGCGAGGCGCATGTGAGCGACGAGCGCGGACTGCTGCGCGCGGGGCAGGTCGCGATCGTCCCGGCGATGGCGCCGCACGGGATCCGAAACGTCGGCGAGACGACGCTGCGCGTGATCGGCTTCTTCTCGAGCTCGACCGTCGTGTCGACGTTCGAAGGCCCGCTGGGGCCGAAAGGCGAGCGGATCTACGTCAGCGGGGCAACCACCCGATCTTCGCCCACGTCGAGGAGCCCTCTACGCTGGCCGTGTGAGGATTGCCGTCAGGCTCTTTGCCGGACTACGCGAGCGCGCGGACACGGCGCGACGGGAGATCGAGCTCGGGGACGGGGCGACCGTTGCCGGCGTCTGGGCCGCGCTCGAGCTCGGCGAGGAGCCGGACGGACTGCTCTACGCCGTCAACCGCGAGTACGCCGCCCGCGACCGGCGGCTCGCCGACGGCGACGAGGTGGCGCTCATCCCCCCGGTCTCGGGCGGGGCGTTCCGGCTCTCGGACGAGCAGCTCTCGCTCGAGGCCGCCGTCGCGGAGGTCGCGGACGAGCGCGCCGGCGCGATCGCCACCTTCAGCGGCACGACCCGCATCCGGTCACGCGGCCGCGACGTCCTCCACCTGGACTACGAGGCGTACGAGGGCATGGCGGAGGAGGTCATGTCCGAGATCGCCGCCGGGCTCCGGAAGCGCTACGACCTCTGCGCCGTCGCGATCCACCACCGGATCGGCCGCGTCGGCATCGGCGAGACGAGCGTCGCGATCGCCGTGTCCGCGCCGCACCGCCGCGACGCGCTCGCCGCCTGTCGCGACGCGATCGACGAGCTGAAGGAGCGCGTGCCGCTCTGGAAGAAGGAGGTCTACGAGGGCGGCGAGGAGTGGATCGGGCGCGGCTCCTAAGAAGCTCTAACGAAAAGAAGGGTCCTGTCGTTCCGCGCTGAAGCAGTGCGCGTGAATGGTCACGCGATACTGGGAGGCGCTGATGGCGGTCGGGCGAGGGAAGCCGTGGCTGGTCGAGGACGGTTGTGGGGGCTGATCGAGCCGTTGCTGCCACAGCGGCCACGCCGATTCCGGTATCCGGGGCGACGGCGGCTCGACGATCGGCTGGTGCTGCAGGGGGTGCTGTTTGTCTTGCACACCGGCATCAGCTGGGAGCACCTGC
>JBHEMZ010000019.1:0-16063 GCA_046262315.1 Gaiellaceae bacterium | reverse complement strand
GTGGAGTTACCGAGAGGAGGCCCGAGTTCAATGTTGCATGCTGGTTTGGATCTGAGCCGCAAGCGTCTCGATTTCTGTCTGCTCGACGAGTCGGGCGAGCGGGTCGAGGTTGGTGCGGCACCGCCTGACGCGGATGGGTTGCGCTCGCTGGCGCGGCGGCTTGCCCGCCACGAGCAGCCGTTGCGGGCGGCGATCGAGTCGATGACGGCGCCCGCTTCGTCCATGATCAGCTCGAGCTGGCCGGCTGGCAGGTCGAGATCGCCGACGCGCTGAAGGTGAAAGGGCTGGCGCCGCTCGCCTGCAAGACCGACCGGATCGACGCCTGGGTGCTGGCCGAGCTCTGCCGTCGCGACCTGGTGCCGGCGATCTGGCTGCCCGACCCGTCCGTGCGGGCCGAGCGGGAGCGGGCCCGTTTCCGGCTGCATCTCGTCCGCCACCGCAGCAGTCTCAAGCAGCGCGTCCACGCCGCCCTGCTCGCGCACGGCAAGCCCTGCCCCGTCTCCGACCTGTTCGGCGTCTCCGGCCGCGCGCTGCTGGGGCGCCTGGCGCTGCCCGAGCCATGGGCCGGCACGGTCGCCGCCAGTCTGCAGCTGATCGACGAGCTCGACAGGCAGATCGCGACCTGTGAGGCTGAGCTGCGCCGGCTGGGCGGCGACCACCGCTACGTGCCGCTGCTTCTGACCGTGCCCGGGATCGGCTGGGTGCTCGCCTACACGATCGCGGCCGAGATCGGCGACATCGGCCGCTTCCCGGCGCCACGACAGCTCGTCGGCTACACCGGCCTCTGCCCGCGCGTCTACCAATCAGCCGACTCCGACCGTCGCGGCCCGCTCGCCAAGAACGGCCCCCGCTACCTACGCTGGGCGCTGATCGAAGCGACAGCCCACGCCTCCAAACACCCGCTCTACCGCGACCGCTACCAACGAACAAAAACCCGGCTCGGCAAACAGCGGGGCGCCAAGGTCGCCCAGGTCGATCTCGCCCGCCGCCTCGCCGACGCGATCTGGCACATGCTCACCCGCGACCAACCCTTCGCTCCGGCAGGCGCCACAGACCCCCTGGCCGCCTGACGACCCTTAAGGAGATGCGCCACCGGAGCGATCCTCCCATCTAACCTGATCCTCCCCCGAGGAGGCGATAGAGAGATGAGCACGCTCGCCACCCACCACCGCGGCACCCGCCCTGACTGGGCGATCCCGACAACCCACCCCTTGACACACGGCCCTTCTTCATAGAGAGGGGGTCGACGGTTCGAGTCCGTCAGAGGGCTTGCACAAAGTCCCGGCAAATCGGCTTTTATTGTTGTCTGCGCGTAGAACACGCGGACACAGAACGGACACATCTGCGGTACGCGCGACGCAGCGTCGTCTCGCGACGCCTCGTGGCACACGTGCCGAGACCGTAGGTGCTTGCATCGTTCGACGAAATCCCTGCTGGCCGTTCCCCGTTGCCTGCGAAGGCGAGATCCTGACCCCCTCACAGTAGAGAAGGGGTCACTGAGACCCGGCTGGGTGGCAGGTGCGGAGCTTTTGTGGAGCCTCCCACGTCAAAGACGCCGGCGAAGAAAGCCCGGCCGCCGTCAGCTCGCGGACTACGTCGTGGAGGCGCGGCGACTGCGTTGAGCGGGCTCACGATTTCCCAGCATGGCTCGCAGTGCTTCGCCCTCGCGGACGAAGCGCGTCGCGCCAACCTCGCGGTAGAACTCGAGCGCGGGTCCGAGGTGCGCCTCGCCCCCCGCCATCCGCCCGGCCCGCTCGAGCTCCTCCGCCGCCCGCAGTCTCGTGTACGCGTCACCAGGTCGGAACCCGATCTCGGCGAGAACCGCTAGGGCACGCTCGAAGTCCCCGGTAACGACGGCCTGCGCGGCGAGCACCCACGGCACGGACGGCGCGGTCGCGAGAACGCTCAGAAGCTCTCCTTCGCGACTGCTGCCTCGTACGAGCCACGCCAACCCAATCAATTGCGCCCCGAGCTCGCTGACCAGCGCGGTTACCAGCTTCGGCCCCAGCGTGAGGAGTTCGCCGACGAGGGCCTCGGCCGGCCGTCCTTGCGCGACGAGCACCGTCGCGCGAGCCATCAAGGCTGGCCCGACGACCTGCGCGTCTTTCGCCTCACGCGCAGCCTCGAGCGCACGCTCGGTATCGGTCGAGGCGCCCACCAGGTCGCCGCGCGCGAGGCGGATAGACGCCCGAACGACTCGACAAGTCCCCTCGAGGTAGTGCGGCGAGCCTGCCTCCGTCTCCGCGATGAACTCGTTTGCCAGGTCGACCGCCTCGTCCCAACGACCCGCGTTCGCGCGAAGCGCGGCCAACGTTGCGCGTCCCCAGCGGCGATCCGTGTCCCTGCCGAACCGCTCCATGCTCTCAACGTTCATCTCGAACGTCTGCACGGCGTCTGCGAGCCGGCCGAGGAAGAGCTGCATCCCGCTCAGGTTGTTCCACGCGGCGTGGAGCTGCGTGAACGCACCGCTGGCGCGTGCGACCTCGACAGCCTCTTCGAGGTCGTCCAGTCCTCCCGGATCGCCCAGCGACACGCGTGAGTGCCCGACGGCGTTGAGTGCGGAAACACGACGGGCGTCGAGCCCGAGTCGCTCCGCCATCAGGAGCGCTTCCCGCCCGATGTGGATCGCATCGCCGTATTCGCCGGCGACCGAGAGGGCGCCGGCGCGTACGACGAGCGCATACGCCTTCGCCGGCGAGTCCGGCCGCTCGCGGACGAGCGCGAGCGCCTCGTCGAGCCAGGCGTCCGCTCGGGCGCGGTCGCCGCGGTACCAGAAGACGGTTCTGAGGACGACTGCCGCCTCGGCGGCGCCTTCGGGATCCCCCTCGGCGCGGAACGCCTCGAACGCGCCCTCGAGCGCCTCGACTCCCGTGCTCTCGGCGTCGAACAGTGTGCGCCCCAGTCTCAGCAGCAGACCGGCGCGGCCGTCGGCGTCGCCCGGCCAAAGCTCGAGCGCGGCCTTGTAGAATCGGACCGCGGCCGAATAGGCGGCAAGAGCCGAGGCGCGGTCGCCGGCGTCGCGGAGCGCGAGGCGCGCACGCTCGATCAGCTTGGGATCCGCGCCACCCGAGGCTCGCGCGAACTCGACCGCGTTCACGTAATGGTCGGCGAGCATCTCGGCGTGATCCTCCGCTCGCCCGAGCGACTCGAGCCACTCTGCCGCCCGTTGGTGCTTTTGGGCGCGAGCCGACCTCGGAATCTGGCCGTACGCAACGTCGCGGAGGAGCACGTGGCGGAAGGCGTACTCCGCCTGGGCAACAACCGAGGACTGGCGCGCACGTTGCACGAACTGCTTCCGCTCGAGTCGACGGAGGACGTCCTCGACCTCCGAGCGCACCAGCCCGGCGATCGCCTCGAGCGCGCCGAGCCAGAACACCTTGCCGACGACGGCCGCATCCTGGAGCAGGCGCTTCTCCTCCTGCGAGAGGCCGTCGAGGCGCGCGGCGATGATCCCCTGAACAGTCTCGGGCAGATCGACCAGATCCCCTCGCTCGATGTACGCACGCGCGTACTGCTCGGCGTACAGCGGATTGCCTCCGATCTTCACGAGCAGGGCCTGTTGCCGTTCGGCCGAGAGCACCGGCCGCTCGAGTAGCGCCGCAACGAGCCGCGCGCTCGCGTCGTTGGGAAGCGGCGGCAGCGAAACCGTTGCGGCGTTCGACTTGCCACCACCCCACCCGGGCCGACGCTCGAGGAGCTCAGGGCGCGCAGTCGCGAGCAAGAGGAGCGGGACGTCAGAAACGCGGTCGACGAGCTCGTCGACGAAGTCAAGGAGCGCGTCGTCGGCCCAATGAAGATCCTCGAGCACGACAACGAGCGGGTGCTGCTCCGCGAGCGCCTCGAGGAAGCGGCGCCAGGCCGCGAACGGCTCGCCGGCGCGCGCACCCCCGTTCTCGCCTCCGAACCCGATGAGCGGGCGCAGATGCGCCTCGAGCCACTGCACCTCCTCCTTGTCCGGAACGAGCTCAGCCACCGCGCGTTCCAGCTTCTCGGCTGCTTCCGCAACGGAGTCGCTCTCGAGGATCCCAGCCTCCGCCTTCACGATCTCGCCGAGCGCCCAGAACGTCACGCCGTCGCCGTAGGGAAGCGAGCGCCCCTGGCGCCATGCGACGACCTCCTCCCCTCGCTCGACCTCCTGCGACAGCTCGTACACGAGTCGCGACTTCCCGATCCCGGGTACGCCGACGAGCGTGACGAGCTGCGGCGACCGCTCCTCGCGCACTCGCGCCAGGGCCGAGGCGATCAATTCGAGCTCGCGCTGGCGCCCGACGAGCGGTGCGACAGGTCGCTGCGCGACGTCGACGCCGAAGCGAGCATGGGCGTGCAACGCCTCCCAGACAGCGATCGGCGCAGTCTTGCCCTTCGCGACGACCGGCTCTACCTCGCGATAGTCGACCTTGTGCGCCGTCGCGCGATAGGTCAGCTCCCCAACGAGGATCGCGTTTACCGGCGCGCCTGCCTGGATCCGCGCAGCCGTGTTGACGACGTCGCCGGCCGCCACCGCCTCGCCTTCGCGCGCGCGCGCGTCCAGCGCGACCAGCGCCTCGCCGGTATTGACCCCGACGCGCACCTGCAAGTTCTCGCCCTCCTCCGCGATCCAGTCGCGGATGGCTAGCGCCGCGCGCACCGCTCGCTCGGGGTCATCCTCGTGCGCAACGGGCGCACCGAAGAGCGCCATAACAGCGTCGCCGATGAACTTCTCCACCGTGCCGCCGAAGCGCTCGAGCTCGTCACGCACGCGAGCGTGGTACGGCTCGAGGATCGCCTGCACGTCCTCGGGGTCGAGGTTCTCGGAGCGCGCGGTGAAGCCGACGAGGTCGACGAAGACGACCGTGACGACCTTGCGCTCCTGCCGCGCGCGGTCGCTCATGCGCCGAGTTTACGGCGCCGAGAGCCGCACGTGGAAGTGCTCGCCGTGGTAGACCGGCGTGTAGGCGACGATCCCCGGCGTGCCTGTGAGGCCGGTGCGTGCGCCGACGACGACGAGCGTCGCGCCGGCCGCGATGAAGCGGTCGACGAGATCCTGGGCCAGCGGGCGATCGATGTCCTTCCACGAGCGTACGGCGCACTCCCGCCGATCGAGGCGCGGGTAGAGCACGTCGACGTCGAGCCCATTCTGGTGCGATGCGTGGCCAGGCTTGCCGAAGCGCGGGCCGAAGTCGCCGCCAACACGGCGGCTCAGGTCGCTGATACCGACTCGGGCGGCCGGGGGATGCGCCGCGCGGTACTCGTGCGAGACGCGCAGAATCGTTCGCACGAGCTGGGCGGTACCCCACCTGCGGCCGGGGCGGTTCGGTGCCCGGAGCCCCACCCAGTCCCAGCTGAAGAAATCCCGCCCTTCGCGCGGCAGGCGAACCGCCCCGGCGAGCCGTCCTGCGTCGGGTGAGCCGATCGCGCGCGATGGCCGCCAGACGATGCGCGGCGTCCGCGGAGGACGCGCCGGGGACGGCCGACAGATCATGCGCACGCCCGGCTTTCCATCGCCCTGGTCGGCGGCTGGGGCGCTAGCGACCGCCGCGGCAAGCGCGATCCACAGCGCGACCAGAACTGCCCAAGCTCGCTTGTAACAAGTTGTTACTTGCACCGCCGGCTAGTGCAGCCGCTCCACGCGATAGCCCGCGCGCTCAAGGGCGGCCACCAGCTCGTCACAGTGGTCGCGGCCCCGCATGGCGAGGGTCAGCTCGACCTCGGACTCGCTGACAGGAAGGTCCATGCCCTCGCGGTGGTGCTCGACCGAGACGACGTTGCCGCGCTCCTCCGCGACGAGCGAGAGCAGCTTGATGAGCTCCCCCGGGCGGTCCATCAGACGCGTGCGGATCACCAGCGAGCGGCCTGCGAGCGTGAGGCCGTGCCGCATGACCGAGATGAGCAGGGTCGGATCGATGTTGCCGCCCGAAAGCACGGAAACGACCGGGCCGTCGCCCGCGACGCGCCCGGCGAGGAGCGCGGCGACCGGAGCGGCTCCGGCGCCCTCCACCACCAGCTTCGTGCGCTCGAGCAACAGCACGATCGCCTCGCTGATCTCCTCGTCCGAGACGGTCACAATCGCCTCGACGTGGCCGCGCAGGATGGCGCTCGTCAGCTCCCCGGGCTCCTTGACGGCGATGCCCTCCGCGATCGTGAAGCCGTGTTCCTGCGAGCCGGCGAGCGGCGCGCATGCGGCCGCCTGCACCCCGACGACACGCACCTCCGGCTCGAGCCCGGCAAGCGCGAGCGCGATGCCTCCGCAGAGCCCACCGCCTCCGACCGGCACAACCACGGTCTTGGACCCGGGAAGTTGCTCGGCGAGCTCGAGGCCGATCGTGCCCTGTCCCGCGATCACGCCCTCGTCCTCGAACGCGTGCACGAAAGTCGCGCCCTCCGCGTCGGCCAGCTCCCGCGCGGCGGCGAGCGCCTCCTCGAACGTCGTGCCGTGGAGCCGCACATCCCCGCCGTAGTTCTGGGTCGCCTCGACCTTCGCCATCGGCGAGTCCTGGGGCATGAACACGACCGCTCGCGCCCCCACCTCGCGCGCCGCCCAGGCGACCGCCTGGCCGTGGTTGCCCGCGCTCGCAGCGACGACGCCCGCCGCGCGCTCGGCACCCGACAGCGTCGCGATGCGGTTGACGGCGCCGCGGATCTTGAATGCGCCCGTCCGCTGCAGGTTCTCCGCCTTCAGGTGCACCTCCCGCCCCGTCGTGCGCGAAAGCGTCTCCGAGCGGTAGAGCGGCGTCACGCGTGCGATGCCCTCGAGCCGCGCGCGGGCGGACTCGATATCAGCGAGCGTCGGTGCCGTTCGCGCCGTCAACTCAGACCTCGTCGAGCGATGACGTCTCGCTGCCCGGGTGCGGCCGGGGGCCCGAGGGAAGGACGCAGGGAGCGTTCGTATCCGCAGGATACGAACGCGACTGAGGACGCGCCCTCGGGTCACTGGACGCGGTCGGGGAGCCCAGAGCTTCGTCGCTCGACGAGGTCACAAAAAACACCTTCTCCATGATCTCGCGTACTGCGCTCAGGGGGTCCAGATCCCGCCGCTGCACAGCGTCGAGGAGCCGCCGTAGCTCGGGATCGTCCGCGACGGACGCCTCTAGGTGCCGCTTGGCCCGAGCCGAGGCGACCGCGAACACCTCGCCGGCCAAGTTTCGCCGGCGCCGTTCCGCCAGACCCCCGCCGGCCTCCAGGTGCGCGCGGTGCTTCACAACCTGCTCCCAGAGCTCGTCTACGCCCTCGCCCGCAAGCGCGTCCGTGAGCACGATCGGCGTCCGCCAGTCGCGCTCGCGCTCGATCGACAGGATGGCGCGCACCTCGTTCAGCATCGTCTTCGCCATCGGGTGGTCGCGCTTGTTGACCACGATCACGTCCGGGATCTCCATGATTCCCGCCTTGAGAGCCTGGATCGAGTCGCCCGACCCCGGCATGAGCACGAGCACGACCGTGTCCGCGACGCCGGCGACCTCCACCTCGCTCTGTCCGGTGCCGACCGTCTCGAGAAAAAGGACATCCTTGCCGGAGGCGTCCAGGAGCAGCATTGCCTGAAGCGTCGACTCGGCCAGACCGCCCAGGTGGCCACGCGTGCCCATAGAGCGGATGAAAACGCCAGGGTCGAGAAAATGGTCGGAGAGCCGGATGCGGTCGCCGAGCAGCGCGCCCTGCGAGAACGGGCTGGAAGGATCGATGGAGACGACTCCGATCGTCTGGCCGCCCACGCGCACGTGACGGATGAGCGCGCTGATCAGGGACGATTTGCCAACGCCGGGTGGGCCCGTCAGCCCGATCGCGTAGGCCTGCCCGGTCTCGGGGTAGAGCTCTCGCACGAGCTCGTAGGCGAGCGGGTCGCCGTCCTCGACGAGGCTGATCGCCCTGGCGAGCGCGCGCCGGTCAGCCGACCGCACACCCTCCGCGAGCGCTTCCTGTGTCCACCGGCGAGCCACGCGCGGAAGGCTAGTGGGACGCGTGCTCGGGCGCGCCGAGGCGGCCGCGCGGCACGAGCAGGTAGCCGAGGACGGCGGCGATACCTGCGATGGTGGCCGAGATGCCCCATACCCAGCGCGGGCCTACTTCGTCCGTGAGCGGGCCGGAGGCGGCCATCCCGAGTCCAAGCAGGGCGTAGTTCGAGCTCATCAGCACGGTGAAGACACGCCCGCGCAGCTCGTCTGGCGCGCCGCGCTGCACGAGGAGGGCGTTGCATACGACCGCCGCGCCGTTCCCGAGCCCCACGCCGACGACGAGCGCGGCGGTCAGCCAGATGCTCGGCGAGATGGCCCCGAGGGCGACGCCCACCGCGATCAGCGCAATGCTCCCGCCGTAAACGCGCGACGTCTCCCAGCGCTCGAGCATCGTGCCTGCGAAGTAGCTGCCGAGCACGAGCCCGAGACCCGTCGCGCCCACGAGCAGGCCGTAGCCGAAGTCACCGGCGTCGAGCGCCTCCTTGGCGAGGGCGATCTCTGCCACGTTGATCCCGGCGATGGCGATGAAGAAGACGTTCCAGGCGACGAAGACGGTCAGCAGCGGCCGCGAGCGAAGCACCAGGCGCACGCCGTCGAGCAGATCCTGCACGTGACCCCGACTCGCCGCGCGTCCCGCCTGCAGGAGACGCCCCGGGATGCCCGCCAGCAGGACGGCCGAGGCGCCGAACGACGCGGCGTTCAGCCAGTAGACCGGCTCCGGCCCCCAGGCGCTCACGAGAATGCCTGCGAGCGGCGGCGTCAGCATCCACGTCAGGTTTTCGATCGCCTGGAGGAGCGAGTTTGCCTGCGGCAGGTCCTCCTCCTCGACCAGGTTCGGCACGCCGGCGTACAGGGCGGGTCGAAAGAACCCGGTGGCGAAGCCCGCAACCGTTGCGAGTGCGACGATCGTCGCCGGGTCGTCGGCGAAGGCTATGGCGACGAAGACGGCAGCGCGGACGAGGTCGGCGGCGATCATCAGCCGCTTGCGCGAGAAGCGGTCGACGACGGGAGCGAGCAGCAGCCCCACCGCGACGAGCGGCAAGAAGTCGGCGGCGAGCACCGCGCTGACCCAGACGCTCGAGTCCGTGCGGTCGAAAACGTCGACGAGTAGCGCGACGTAGGCGAGCCAGGTTCCGAGGCCGGAGGCGAGCGTCGCTCCGAAGAGCAGGCGGAAAGCCGGCACACGGCCGAGCAGCTCGAGGCGGCGGCCGAGCGCGAGCTCCACCCGGCCACGCTAACAGCACGCGTGGCGGCCGCCCCAGGCGTGTCCCGACCGGCCGCGTCCCGGCCGGACATGGCTCAGGGACAGTCCCTTGGACCCGTCCGCAAGGGAGGATCGCCCGGCCCTACGGCGAGCAGGGCACGGCCGGCCCCGGGCACGTCCGAGGGGGTGTCCCTGCGACTCGTTCCGCACGGCCAGGATGTCGATCCGGATCAGCCGCCGCTGAAGGACGTCCGGCCCGCCCACCTCGATTCGTAGCCGTCGAAGTTGATCGAGGCCGCAGAGGGAGCGGGCCGGCTTAGGCCGATGCTAGCGCGTCTCGGCCGGAATGGGCGGCCAGCACGCGCCCGAGCGCCTCGCCGAAAAACGTGTTCTCATCATGCGTGCCAACCGTCACGCGGATCGCTCCTGGGGCGCCGAAGCCGGCAGCTGGCCGAACGATCACGCCTTCACGGAGCAGCGCCTCGAAGAGCGGCCGCGCGTCCTCGCCCACCTCGGCGAACAGGAAGTTCGCGACCGCCGGCCCCGCCGGCTCGAGGCCGTGCTCGCTGAAGACTTCCTCGAGCTGCTCGCGCCCAACTGCGTTCTCGCTCTGGCGGCGCGCGAGCTCGTCCGCGTCATCCAGGCTCGCAAGCGCCGCGGCCTGCGCCGGCGACGTGATGTCGAAGGCGCGCCGCGTCTTGATGAGCGCCGTCGCGACCGCAGCCGGCGCGAGCGCGTAACCCACCCGCAGCCCCGCGAGGCCGTAAATCTTCGAGAACGTGCGCAAGACGACAACGCGGCGTCCCTGCCTCAGGTAGTCGAGCCCGTCCGCGTAGTCCGGATCGCCGATGTACTCGAAGTAGGCCTGGTCGAGAACCGTGAGCACGTGCTCGGGGACGCGCTCGAAGTAGGCGTCGAGCTCGGCGCGGCCGTTCATCGTCCCCGTCGGGTTGTTCGGGTGGCAGACGTAGACGAGCTTCGTGCGCGGGCCGATCTCGCCGAGCATCGCCTCGAGGTTGTAGCGGCCGTCGCGCAGCGGGACTCGCCTTGGCACCCCACCGAGCTTGAGAGCGTCGATTACGTAGCTGGGAAACGACGGCCAGCCGCAGACAATCTCGTCGCCGGGGTCAAGGGCGGCCTGAGAGAGGCAGTCGACGAGCCCGTCCGAGCCCGCGCCCACGACCACCTCCTCGAGGCGCAAGTCGTGTCGCTCCGCGAGCGCCTCACGCAGGCGGTACGCGCCCCCGTCCGGGTAGCGGTTCAGTTCACCCGCGCTGCGCTCGATCGCCTCGAGCGCCGCGGGGAACGGCCCGTGCGGCCCCTCGTTGGACGCGAGCTTGACCACCCGCTCGAGCCCGAGCTCACGCTGCACCTCTTCCACCGGCTTCCCCGGCTCGTAGGGAACGAGGTCGTTGACCGCGGGCCGGAAGAAGCTGTCGGCGATCTCAGCGAGGCTCCCCGACACGGCGGCGAGTTTATCCCCGAGCGCGAGAGCCATGAGCACGAGCTCCACATCGCCGCAGTGAGCGGGGGCGCGCTGGACGCCCTCGCGCCGGAAACCGGCGGCTTCATAGAGCGCGATCGCCGAGTCGTTGTGCGCGAACACCCGCAAAATTAGCTTGCGAACCCCGTTCGCACGCGCCCACTCGACTGCGTGGTCCAGGAGGCCGCCGCCGATTCCCCGCCGTCGCCAGTCCGCGTCCACCATCAGGCCGAGCTCGGCGACATGCGCGTCCTCGCGGCAGCTACCCCGGACGATCGACAGCCTGCCGACGACCCCGCCCGGGCCCTCGGCCACGAGCACGGCGACCGAGCTGTCTCGCTCCACGGACCGCAGGTGGCGGCGCTCTCCGCGGGCGCTTCGCCAGCGATCCGCGAGCAGCCAGCCTTCGGGCTCGGCGGCGACCGCCTGCCCCAGCGCCGCGAGCGCCGCCGCGTCGCGCGGGGTCGCGTGCCGGATTGCGGGTGCGCTCATACGACCACGCCGTGGCCGCCGCGGCGCGGGTCGCCCGCGGCTCGCAGGCTCCCGTCCGGAGCCAGCTCAACAGCCGCCACCCCGCCGAAGAACAGGTTGCGCCGCCGCCAGCGCACGATGTCGTAACCGAGCGCCGCCAACCCGTCGACCTCCGCGCGGTCGGCTCCACCCTCGACGTGAACATGCTCGGCGTCGGCGTGCAGGCGCGGATGCGCGATTGCCTCTTCCACGGGCATGCCGTGACGGAGCACGTTGACCGCCACCTGCAGGATCGCGCCGCGCAGCCGTACGGAGCCGGCGCTGCCCACGACGAGCCGCGGCCGTCCGCCGGCGAGCGCGAGCGAGGGCGCCATCATGCTCGTGAGCCGCAGGCCGGCGCGCTGAGTGGCGCCGGGCGGGTTCAGGTCGTACTCGCCCAGCATGTTGTTCAGGTGGATGCCGGTGCCCGGGACGACGACCCCGGAACCCGACCCGATCGAGGCGGTGAGCGAGGCGGCGTTGCCCTGGCGGTCCACGACCGAGATGTGGGTCGTGTTCGGCGACGCCGCCGACTCCGTCCGAGGCTCGGACCGGCCCATACGCGCCAGCGCAGCCGCCACCGCACACTCGCGGTAGAGGCGCCGCGCCAGGCCCCCCCGGTAGAGGTCCTCGGCGAAGCGTGCGTCCCTGACCCGAGCCTGCTCGCGCATCACCTCGACGACCTCGGCCATCGCCTCTGCGGCGCTCGCCTCGCCCTGCGGCAGCCGGTCGAGGAGCCGCAACCCGTAGCCGATCAGGACACCACCCGACGACGGCGGCGGATTCGACAGGAACTCGTGGCCGTCGAACTCGACGCGCACGGGCCGCCGGCGCACGACGCGATACGCACGCAGGTCTTCTTCCGTGAGGGTTCCTCCTCCCCCTCGCACGTGCTCGGCCACTGCCCGCCCGAGCTCGCCCCGGTAGAAGGTCCGGGACCCCTCGTCGGCGATGCGCTCCAGCGTGGCGGCGAGATCGGTAAGCACAAGCCGGTCGCCTGCGGCGAGCCGCGAGCCGCCGAGCGAGTACACCTCGCGCCCCTCGTCGTGCGAGCGCAGTATCACGTCGAGAATCGCGTGCAAGTACGCCTGCGCCGGAGTGAGCTCGATCCCGTTCCGGGCGAGGTCGACGGCCGGCTGCACCAGGTCTCGCCACGGCAGGGTCGCGTAGGCACGGTGAGCACTCTCGAGCCCTGCGAACGTTCCCGGGACGGCGCACGCGGCGTGTCCGATGTGGAAGACCTGCGTCGTCGACCCGGCCCCGAAGACGACGTCGATCGACTCCATCTCTCCGCGCGGGGCGGAGGAGGAGAGGCCGCGCCCCGGGATCGTCACGAAGAAGTCGAGGAGCTGAGCGTCGCGCTCCCCCGCACGGTGGACGAGCAGGAAGCCGCCGCCGCCCGGGCCTGTCAGCGGGCTCTCCGCCACCCAGGAGACGAACGCGGCCGCGAGGCATGCGTCCACGGCGTTCCCCCCGGCCTCGAGCGCCTGCGCGCCCGCCTCGGCTGTCAGCGGATGACCAGCGGCGACTGCACCGTGCACCGGCTCGACGCCTACGAGCAGGCGCCGCCGGCGCGGAGCGGAGAGCGGACGAGGGCTCCCGGCCCGCCGTCAAGCGTGAGCACGAAACCGCCGCGCCGGCGCGCGCGCAGCCACGTCATTCCGTCGGGCGCCCGCTGGATGCACACGGGGCCCTGCACGCGCCAGTAGGGCATATGGCGAACGCCGAGACGGTACGTACCGCGGGCGCCGACCCAGCCCGCGACATGATCGTGGGCGAATGCCCAGACCCGCGCCTCGGCCGGACCGGTAAGCAGCGGGCGCGCGTCGCGGAACTGGTAAATCGTCCAGTCGGTGCTGCGGAAGACCACCGGCAGACCGGCTCCTCCCGAGCGGAGCAGACGGGCCTCGCGGATCGCCCCCTTCTGCGCGAGCGGTGCACGCGGCAGCAGCACGTAGCGGATGGACATGCGCCGCAGCCAGGCGCGATACGCCGCAGGCGAGAGTGGCTGCCGGTACAGCACGCGGTTTTCCGCGAGGTCCTGCTGGCGGAACCACCCGCGCGCGAGCGCGAAGCCGGAGCGCGGCACCCAGTACGACTCCCAGTGGTCGTAGGTCGGGACCACCTCAACCCGGAATTCCAGCGCCCGATGCTCCCGCAGGAACCCGATCGCGGGCGCCCAGAATGCCTCCTGGGAAGCGCGTGTGTCGTCCAGACGCGCCGGCACGGTCGCGGCGTAGGGCACGACGTTGTAGGCGAGCGCGAATCCGAGGCCGAGCACGACGAGCGAACGCGGGCGGAAACGCGCGAGCAGCGCCGTGAGCAACATCAGCGGGAAAACGATCGAGCGCAGGCGCGTGACGTTCTCGCCCACCGGCTCCGGCACGAGGAACAGCAAGACCGACGCGGCGAGCCAGCACCCGAAGAGCGCGGCTAGCACGCCTCCGCGTGGCGCGCGCGAGGCGATGGCGAGCCCGAGGCCCGCGACTACCAGAACCACGGCGAGCTCGAAGAGCCGGAAGGGGTACCGGCCGCCGGTCGGGAACAGGTGAAGGGCCGTCACTTCGATCGTGATCGCGACGACCAGCCCGCCGCCGAACAGCGCCGCCTTGCGCCCGAGTGGCCGGCGCGCCACCACCAGGGCGGCGAGAACCAGGGCCAGGAAGACGAACGCGAGCGGGCTGAAGCCGAGCGTCAGGGCGGCGCACCCGACCGCAGTCGAGACCCGCCCGCTCTGGAGCGCAGCCAGCGTGGCGAGCAGCGTGGCGAAGCCGGCGGCGTAGCTGTAGGTGCCGGTAAAGAGCGGTCCCGCCGCGAGCACGGCGAAGACGCGCGCGGGCCACATCGCGGCGTCACCCCACTCGTGCCGGCAGACTCGCTCGAAGAGGACCGCCGAAGCGATCACCGAGGCGATCACGACCGGCACGTTCCCGACGAGCGCAGCCGGAAGGTAGTACAGGAGCGAATAGGAGACCAGCGGGTACTGGCCCGCGAACCAGAGGTTGTCCCACAGGTAGACGCCCTGGTCGACGAGGAAGGTGCGGTAAAGGTGTGCCGGCGTGTCGCCCCCGTCCGGGCCGATGAGGGCGAGAGCCGCGGCGGCCGCCGAGGCGATCAGCCCGACCAGCAGCCACTCGCGCCGGCGCACGGCGACGAGCGGCGCCGCCTGCGCCGTCACGTCTTCTCTCGCGCGCTTCGAGGTCGGGCGCGAGCCCGGTTGTACGGTTCGGCGATCATCCGCGTCATCACAATCCTAGGGCTCTTTGTGGCTGTCCTCGTGGGCGAGGCGCAGGCAGCGGAGCTAGGGCAGCGATTTCAGGTCTGCGTCGTCCGGGGATTGACCCTCGGTTCCCTGGAGGAGGTTGCCCGCCTCCACGTTGCCGTTGGTTTACTCGTCCCGGGCGCCGGCCCGGAGACGAGCGAGCGCGCCGCGATCGCAATGCTCGAACGTGGCGTGGTACGAAACTCCCTCCGTGATCCGGTCCCGTCCGGACCGGCGCTGATCGACGTGCGCTTCGCCGAACCAGGCCGTGACGGTGACCTTCCGCCCTGCGGCTCGGCGCGCCGCGGCCACGCCGAGCCGGCAATCGTCCTGGGGGTGCCCCGAGGAGGCGAACAGCCGAACGATCGCCGCTACCCGGTGGTCGTGATCGGGCGCGGATATCGGGGGCTGCTCACGTCGGATTCGACGCGGATCCCGGGCCTCGTCTCGATCGACGACATCGCGCCGACTGCACTCGGCCGCGACGACTCGCTCGGCTCGCAGCCGTCCGCTGACGCTCTCGGGAAGCTACGCACGCTCGACCGCCGCATCCACGACAACAACGAATGGCGCTCGCGTACGGCAAGCTGGCTGGAGGCAACTGTCGCCGCGCTCGCAGTCGTCTCGGGTATCGCGGCGGTGCTCGGCGTCGGGGCGCTGCTCTTGGCGAACCTCGTCCTGGGCGCGGTGGACGTGCCGCCCGTGCTCGCCTTCGCGGTGCTACTCGCAGCCGCGCTCGCAGGGCTGCCGGTCGCTCGGCTCGTCCGGCGCCGAGTGGCCGTGGCTGCACTGCTCGCCGCCGTGCCGGCCCTCTGCCTGTTCTCGTTCCTCGTGGACGAGCGCTGGGTGGCGCTTTCACCGCTGGGACCGACGCAGAACGCCCGCTTCTACGGGATCACGAACCTGCTGGAGACGCTGCTGCTCGTGCCCGTGCTCGCCGCGGCGGCCCTCCTGCGGCGACCGATCGCCTTCGCGCTCGTCGCGGCGCTCGCCTTCGTCACGATCGCCGGCAGCCGCTTCGGCGCCGACGGCGGCGGCGCGGTCGTGCTCGGCGTCGGCTTTGCCGTCCTCGGGGCGCTGCTTGCGGGCGCCGGCAGACGGGCCGCGGCGGCAGCATCCGGCGCAGGCATCGCACTCGTGCTCGCACTCGTCGCGGTCGATGCGCTCACCGGAGCGTCGAGCCACGTGACGCGGGCGCTGCACGGGGGCCCGGGCGGGCTCGCACGCGACCTCGCCGACCGCGTGGAGCTCTCGTGGGAGCGCGCGACCGCGGAGGCCTCCACGGCGATCACGATCGCGGTGGCCCTCGGCGTCTTCGTCCTGCTCGCCCTGCGCCTCCTACGCGCCCGCGTCCCGGCACGCACCGCCGCGCTTCCGGTCGCGTTCCTGGCCGCGATCGCGACCTCCCTGGTGGTCAACGACTCGCCGAAGGACGTGACGCTCGCAGGCCTGGCCGGGTACCTCGCCGTCGAGTCGCTTGCGCTTGGATCGCGGAGTGCGGCCGGTGGTGTCGGACGGCGGCTGCGAGCGCGCCGCAGTTAGAACTCGAACCGAAATGAAGGGTCCTGCCCGCTGAAGCCGAATGCCGTCGGTATCCGTCGTCAAGCTGGGAGGGATGCCGATGGCTGTTGCGCCGTGGGTTGTGTCGGACGAGTTGTGGGAGCGGATCGAGCCGCTGT
>JBHEMZ010000018.1:0-3827 GCA_046262315.1 Gaiellaceae bacterium | reverse complement strand
TCGCCGAGCTGATCGCCTCGATCGAACGCTTCGTCGCCGGCTACAACGACCGCGCCCAACCCTTCGTCTGGACGAAGCCAGCCGGCGATGTGCTCGCCAAAGCCTCTAAACCCACCACGACTTCTGAGACGGAGCACTAGTTGTCGCGCGCCGATGTCGTCTGGACGTTCTCCGGCCCTCAACACGCTCGACGGGACGGTCTCGCGGATCGATCCCGCGACCAATGCCGTTGTGGCGACAATCCCGGTCGGTAACGGCGCCACCGGAGTCGCCGCCGGTGCGGGCAGCGTATGGGTGAGCAACCAGTTCGACGGGACCGTCGCGCGGATCGATCCGCGTACGAACGACGTGGAGCGGATTGCGGTCGGCAACCGGCCTCAGGGGTTGGCGGTCGCCGGCGACGACGTGCTCGTCACCGTCCGGGAGTCCGGTGCCGGCCACCGCGGCGGCACGTTGAGGGTGCGGACGGATCGTGACCTCCACTCGATCGACACAGCAGTCGCGTACGACACATCCGCGTGGCTCGTCCTGCGGATGACGAACGATGGCCTCGTCGCGTTCAACCAGGCCGGCGGGTTGCAGGGAACGCAGCTGGTTCCCGACCTCGCCGTGTCGCTGCCGAGCCCGACGGATGGCGGCCGGACGTACACGTTCCGGCTGCGGCCGAACATCCGCTTTTCGACAGGCGCGCCTGTCAAGGCATCTGACGTCCGGTCGACGTTCGAGCGCCTCTTCAAGCTCGGTGAGCTGCCAGTGGCGTACTACGACGGCGTGCTTGGTGCACGTCGATGCAAGCAAGCGCGCACAACGAGCGACCTGTCGCGCGGGATCGTCGCGAACGACGCCGCGAGAACCGTCAGCTTCCGTCTCGGCGAGCCGGACCCCGAGTTCCTATACAAGCTCGCCGTTCCGTTTGCGCGTCCTACCTGCAGGCGTGCCCGCCAGAAAAGCGGATCCGAAGAATCCGCTGCCTGCGACCGGCCCCTACGTCATCATGGAGTACCGCGCGGGGCGTGTCCTCCGCCTTCGCCGCAACTCGCAGTTTCTCGAGTGGTCGCAGTCGACCCAGCCGGATGGCTACCTGCACGAGATCGTCTTCGACATCGGCGGGACACCGGACGACGCGGTGCGCGACGTGATCCGCGGCAGGGCGGACATCTTCACTTCTTCGCAGTCGCAAAACGTTCCATCAAAGGACCGCCTCGCCGCCGTGAAGACCCGGCATGCGAGCCAGGTCCATACGAACCCACAGGCATCGACGATCGGTCTCTTCCTCAACACGCGCGTTGCACCCTTCGACCGCACTGACGTTCGCCGAGCAATCAGCTACGCCGCCGATCGCGCGGCCGCCGTCGAGCCGCCGGCGGGCGCGACGTCGCGCAGGCCACCTGCCAGATCCTGCCGCCGAGCTTCCCCGGCTACCGGCCCTACTGTCCGTTCGGCTCAGCGGGCACGACGCGCGGAACGCGGACGGCTCCGCGCCTCGCAAAGGGGCGCGCGCTAATCGCCGCTTCCGGCACGCGCGGCATGAAGATCACCGTATGGTCATGGGCCGACAAGCCATGGCCCGGCCCGTACGCCGTGAATCTCTTGCGATCGCTCGGGTACCGCACGTCGATGAAGTCCGGCGCCGGCTTCGAGTACTTCGAGCGCGCCTTCGACTCGCGGACGAAGGCGCAGATCGGCACATGGGAATGGATTTCCGATTACCCCGCCGCGTCCGGCTTCTTCAGCCCGATCCTGACGTGTGCGTCATTCCTACCGAACAACCCTCCGAACTCGAACTCCTCGCAGTTCTGCGACCCACGGATCGACAGACAGGTCGAGCGGGCGACAGCCGAGCAGCTCACGAATCCCGCCGCCGCCCGCGAGCGGTGGGAGCAGATCGACAGGCAAAGGGTCGACCAGGCGCCTCTGATGCCGCTCGTCAACCCGAAGGCGGTCGACGTCCTCTCGAAGCGCGTCGGCAACTATCAGTACAGCCCGCAGCTTGGCGTTTTGATCGACCAGCTCTGGGTGCGGTAGAGGCTTGGTTGGGAGAGCAGCGAGTCTCCCAACGGCTGCGCTACGCGGCACGCGGATTGACATCCATGCGCGCTCGCCGACCGCGTGCCGCAGATTTCGTCGTGCTCGGCCCCGCCGTCGCCGTGCTAGCTTCCCCCATCGCGATCGAGGAGGGAGCAATGAGAAAGCGAGGCATTGCGGTCGCGCTCGTAGCCGCCGTGCTCGGTCTCGCCGGCGGCGCGCTCGCGCACGGCGAAGACGAGCTTCTAAAGGACGAGCGACACTTCCTGCAGTCGGGGAACCTTTTCACCGGCGGCCAGAAAGCAGCCCAGGCATTCAACATGGAGGTCGTCGGGCATACGGACATCGGCGGCCGCGGCTTTAACGCCGACGTCTGGTTCCACCAGGGTCACGCCTACGTGGGCCAGTGGGGATTCCAGGACTGGGCATCGGGCAGCAAGAACCGGTTCTGTCCGGACCCATCCGAGGCGGGCGTCGCCGTCATCGACGCCAGAAACCCGACGGAACCGCGGGAGGTCTCGCGGCTGCAGAACCCGGCCGGCACGTCGGCCGAGGACGTCGTCGTCTACACGGCGCAGTCGGGGCCGCGCGCCGGACGAGACATCGCCGTTGCGGGGATTCAGTGGTGCGGTGGCTCCCGCACCGACCCCAATGCCGAGCGGGGCCTGATGCTCTGGGACGTCACGGATCCCGGGAACCCGTTCCAGATCGGGTATCTCGAGACCGCGTGCTGCACGCGCGGCGTGCACGAGTTCGAAATCCGGCACCGCGCGGATCTGGGCCGCACGTTTGCGTACGCCACCGTGCCGACGAGCCGCTACCCCGACGCGAGCTCGCCGAGCGGCTACCGGGACGTGAACGGCGATGGCGACTTCCGCCTGATCGACATCACGAACCCGGCGGCGCCGTTCCAGGTGTCCGACTGGGGCATCCAGGACGTCGGGGGGCCGTTCGACGCCGGCCAGGGATGCGACCCCGATCCAAACTACGGCCACGGCGCCGAGCCCTCGGACGACGGAACGCTCGTCTTCCTCGCGTACTGGGACAGCGGCTTCATCCGCCTGGACGTGACCGACCCCGCCAGCCCCGTGTACACCGGCCGGACGATATACGCCGCGGACGAGGACGGCGACGCCCACTCCTCAAACTACGACGACGCTCGGCAGCTGCTCTTCACCGCCGACGAGGACTTCTGCAAGACCTCAGGCCCCGGGATCGAGAAGGGCTACGGCTACCTGCGCGTCTACGACTACGAGAACCCGGCGGCGCCGGTCCAGATCGGCGAGTACCGGACGCCGAACTCCGTCGGGATAGGCGCTCAGGGATCCGGCGACTACACGATCCACAACCCGTTCCTCGTCGGCACCGACGTGTACATCGCGTGGTACTCGGACGGCGTTCGCGTCATCGACGCCAGCGAGCCGACCGACCTCGAGGAGGTCGCGTACTTCGTCCCGCCGGCGGGCCACAACCCCGTGAAGCCGCCGCAGCGCGGCGTCCTCTCGCAGATGCCGCAGGTCTGGGGCGTCGTCGTCGACGAGGCGACGGGGCTCGTCTACGCGAGCGACATGAACACCGGCCTCTGGATCCTGCGCCGGACCGACTAGTAGGCACAGAAAGTGGCCGGCGCCCGCGCTCGGGCGCCGGCCCGAGTACCGGCAGCGGCGGTTCGCTTGGGGACAGTGCGGCCGCCGCACCTGCCCTTTCCGAGATGGGGCGGCGACCCCGTCCCCCCGTTGTGCCAGTACTGACGGCGACGACCCGGATCCGCGTCTCTCCGTGCCCAAAAAGAGAATGCACGG
>JBHEMZ010000017.1:0-5696 GCA_046262315.1 Gaiellaceae bacterium | reverse complement strand
ACGGCGTTCGCGTTCCTGCTCGTCGGCTTCGGGCGCGTCGGGCTGAGGCTGCTCTCGATGTCGGGTGAGGAGTGGGATCGCCTGGGTCGGGTCTCGGCTCCGCGTGACCCGTTACCGGCGCGCTGACGCGCGGCTCCCGGCGCTTCAGCGAGTAAGCCGGCGAACTTGGCCTGGCCGGAACTGGCGAGCGCACCAGTCCCTCAGGTGGGAACAACGACGTAGCCAGCACCGACAACAGAACATGGAGCCTTTATGGAGCAGAGCGGTCGCAACCAGTCGCAACCGGTGGCAAATGCGACAGCTGCGGAAACGGCTCGAAGAGCGAAAAACCGTTGCCGTGGGTTGCGACCGGTTGCCGCCGAAGCTCCATGGTAAGGAGGGGGTCGACGGTTCGAGTCCGTCAGAGGGCTTCAAGAAAACGCCCGCAAATCGCGAGTCTTAGTTGTCAGGTACGGCATCGGATCCGTGGCGACGGACACATTTCGGACACGGACTCGTAGTTCTCATCGTCGAAACCGCGCCAGTTACGCACCCTTCCGCACGTATCCGTGCGCCCGGCCGCGCACGGATGCCGGAGCGGCTCGACGCCCGCACGTCACGCGAGGCACGGGTCGAGGCAGCAGGACTCGAAGTCGAAGCGCGTGCCGCGCGCTTTGTCCCAGAACGTCTGGGTCGCCGGGCTGAAGTCGGGCCGGATGTAGCGCCCGACCGGCACCATCGCGACGACATGGGCGCCGGCGAGCTGCAGCGCGGACGCGGCGCTTTGTCCTCGAGCGCCGCTCGTGAACGTGTCGTCGACAAGCAGTACCGACATCCCCGTCACGTCCTCCTTCGCCTCATATCCGTCGTCGCTCGCGCGGTTGTGATCAAGCTGACCGGGCCCACGGCGCAGGAGAGTCGCGTGCTCCTGCTCCACTGGAGGTACATGCTGAATCACGAGCTCGAGCGGGTGTGTCCCGGCGCGCCCCGTGCTCGAGGGAACAGTCGTGATCACGTCCCAGTCGCGTCCCGCCGCGTTGATGATGCAGCTGCGGTGCGTGGCCAGGAAGCGATAGAGGAGCGCCGCGATCCGCAGCCTCATCCTCGTACGTACGTTGTCGTCAGGACTGTCTTTGTAGGAGCGGAGCACGTGGTGCACCTGCCCCATCGCCTCGCAGAGGGTAATCGGCACGACGAGCTCGACGGGCCGGCTCACTTGGCCGATGGTCTGCTCGCAGCTGTAGCAGCGGTCCCAGCCCGGGTTCGGCGACCCGTGGCAGATGTCGCAGACGCCAGCGCCGATGACCGGCGGCGGCGTGAACGTCAGGATGAACGGGTCGGTGAGACTCTCGACCGTCAGCGGGCCGTTGGCCATCCTCAGCCGAGCGTCAGCTGCTCGACCTGACGGCTCGTCGCCGTGAGGACGTCGACGACGTCGTCGACCGATTCAACGACAGTCGTGCCCGGATAGTCGGCGTAGCGCCGGGCCCAGGACTCGCGGAGTACGAGCGATTCCACGAGGAACAGGCGCTTTCCGTGCTCGAGCGCGAGCCGCGCTTGCATGCGCGCACCGCTGGTGTTCGATGCCTCCACGACGACCGTGCCGATCGCCATTCCGCTCATCACGATGTTCCGCATCGGGAACGAATACTTCGTTGGCGGAGCGTCGGGCCAGAACTGCGAGACGACTGCGCCGGCGCGCGCGATCTGCTCCGCGAGCTCCTTGTTCTGCGTCGGGTAGATGCGCTTGATCCCCGTCCCCATCACCGCAACCGTCCGCCCGCCGGCCTCGAGCGTCGCCGAGTGCGCGGCCGCGTCGATCCCTAGCGCCAACCCTGAGAGCACCGTCACGCCGCGCTCGGCGAGCTCCGACACGAGCGAGCGCGCTTCCCTGATTCCCTCCGGAGAGGCCCTGCGCGTGCCGACGACCGCGACGGCCTGCTCGTCCTCCGACGCAAGCTCGCCGCGTACGAAGAGAAACGGCGGCCGGTTGTAGACCTCGCGCAGGTTACGGGGGTAGTCCTCGTCCAGAATCGTCACCAGCCGCACGTCCTGCTGCTCGAGCGAGCCGATCATCTCGATGTAGCCCTCGAGCTCGGCCGGGGTGATCTCCTCCCGGAGCGTCGTCTCCCGCACCTCGAGGGGCTCGAAGCCGGTCCACTCGCCCTCCACGACCCGGACCGCGCTGCGGGCCTCCTCGATCAGCGCGGCGGTCTTGTACCACTCTCCGCGAGCGTGAGCGACAAGCGCTAGGACGGCGGCCTGCTCGCGGCGATCGATCATCGGCGACGTGTGTGTGGGAACATACGTTCTGATTGTAGAGGACCCTGGGGAGGGACGCACCTGTCCTCTACCGCGGGTGCCTCTCGACGGAATCCATGGAGCTTAGAACGAGCGCAGGCTGTTTCGCCGCACCCCACTGAGCGTCTAGCGCACCTGGGCGTCTGCGCGGCTGGAACCTTGAGCGCCCGACGCGACCACCTCTCGAGCCTCGCGAATGACAGCTTCCGCGGCGCGCCGCTCCGACCCTTCGAGCTCGTCTATCACGTGGCCATAGGTGTCGAGCGTCATCGCAGGCGAGTGGCCCGCCTGACGGGCGATCTCGACGACGGACCGACCCTCCGCGAGCAGAAGCGAGCAGAACGCGTGGCGCAGATCGTATGGACGCGCTGAGCCGAGTCCGACCGAGGCGGCGACCGGAGCGAAGATCCGCCGCCGCCAGTTTCGCCAGTCGTGATCGGCCCATGGTGCGCCCTCGCGGCCGGGAAAGATGCGCGCCCTATGGTCCGGGCGGCCACATGCGAGCCGCCACTCGGCGAGGTCCGACGCGAGCGGCGGAAGCAGCTGCACCGTGCGGGTCTGGCGAGTCTTCGTCTCTGCCACGCTGCCAAGCGCGACCGCCGCCTCGACGAGAATCGTCCGCTCGCGCAGGTGGCGCCACTCGAGCGCGAGCGCTTCTCCGGGGCGAAGGCCGGCGTACGCCAGCAGGCAGACGAGCGTCGCGTCGCGAAGGCGACCACGCACTCGCAACTGGGCGCGCATCCGCTCGATGGCGAGCGGAGAGGGCGGGTCGACTACCCGCGCGCGCGTCTGGGCCGGCTTCCGCACTGCCCGCGCAGCGTTCGCCGGCAGCCTGTGCCACTCAACGGCGCGCTGAAGGACGCCCTGCACGATTGACAGCGTCTTTCGGATTGTGGCGTCACCCACGCCGGCTCTCGAAAGGTCGACGCGAAACCGTGCGAGAACCTCGGGCGTTAGATCCCGAAGCGGGTAGCCGCCGAGGCGTGGCAGCACGTGCCGATCCCATAGATCGGCGTATACCTGCCGCGTCTTCGGGGCCAGGTTCGGAACGACGTAGAGGCTCCACCACTCCTCGGCGAAGTCGGCGAGTTTCTCGCGACCGGCGTCGAGAACACCCAGCTCGCCGGTTCGCTTGCGTCGGCGAACCTCGGCCTCGAACGCTTCAGCGTCGCGCTTCGTCCCGAGAACCTTCGACCGCTCGCGTCCCGCCTCGTCGCGCCAGCGGACGCGCCAGACGGCCGCGCCGGCTGATCATGCCCGACCGGGTAATTCCCTAGCCCGCGGGCGTCCGCGCCATCGCGGTAGCGCGCGCGGTCCGGGCCGCGACCTCACTGAGGACTTCGATCATCGCCTCGACGGCGGGAGGACGGTAAGCCGATCTCGGTGTCGCCACCGCGACGTGCCGGAACAGCGGCTGGCCGAGCGGCCTGACTACCACGTCGTCGCGGAGGAGCGACAGGGCGAGCCCGGGAATCAACGACACGAAGCTTCCTGCCGCCACGAGTGCCTGGATGGCGGGGAAGTCGGTGCTGCGGTACGTCCCGTCGAGGCTTGGCTCGAAGCCGGCGGACGCACAGAGATGGCGAAAGTCGGGAGCCCACGGCTGACCACTCCCCAGGATCCGCTCGTCCCGCAGCTGCTCGAGCCGCACCACGCGCTGCTGCGCAAGCTCGTGCGCCCGTGGAAGCAGCACGAAGAACTCGTCGTCGAAGAGGTCGATGTAGTCAACGGCGTCGTCCGAACAGCGCTGGACGCCGTCGTACGATTTCCCGGCGCCCCAGCGGTCGAACGAGAAGACGAGCGCGAGGTCGAGCTCGCGCGACCGCAGCGCGACGAGTGCCTCGTACGGCTCGGCATCGACGAACAGCGGCTCGATCGCCGGATAGCGGCTCCGGAAGGTCTCGATCACCACGGGGCCGAGACAACTCATCGCCGTCGGAAACGATCCGAACCGCAGATGGCCGCCTCGCCGGCCGGCGAGGCCGTCGAGCTCGGCCACCGCGTCGGCGAGCTCCGCAAGGACGTTGTCCGCGTGGACGAGCAGCGCAGACCCGGCCTCGGTCAGCCGCACCCCGCGGGCGAGACGCTCGACGAGCAGGGTGCCTGCCTCTCGCTCGAGGGCCGCGATCTGCTGCGAAACGGCCGACGTCGTGTACGAGAGCTCCTTCGCGGCGGCCGCGAAGCTCCCGGCGTCGGCGCACGCCTGGAGCGTCCGCAGGTGGCGCGCCTCGAGCATCCAGCACAGCTTAAGGCAGCCTTGGCAAATACTCTCGCTGCTGATCGAATCGGGCTGCCAGAATGGCCTCGTCCTCGTCGCCCCGAAGGAGATCATGCGTTCTCATCGTCTTGTTGTCGTCACGGTCGTCGTCGTCGCGCTCGCGGCCGCCACCGCAGCGGGGCTCGCACGAACCGGTGCCGCCTCGCAACGCTCCGTCGACCGCGCCGCCCAGTTCCCGGTCGTGAAGCTTCCGCCGGGCCTCAGGATCGAGAAGGTCGTCGGCGGGCTCACGTACCCGACATCGATCACCTGGGACGACGCGGGCCAGATGTACGTGGCGGAAGCCGGCGGGCAGTTCCTCGAGGAGCCGCCGCCTGCGCGGATCCTGCGCGTCGAGAACGGTCGCGCGACGGAGGCGATCAACCTCACGCGTGGTGGCGTCGCCGACTCCGCCGCGGGGATGACCTTCTTCAAAGGCGCGTTCTACGTTGTCGCGCGCGACCCGAAGGACCGAAGCGGCGCTGTCTTCCGTGCAACGCCCGGCGGATCGGTCACGAAGATTTTGACCGGCTTCGTGGACAGTCAGTCGGAGCATCAGCTGAACGACGTGCAGGGAGGCCCCGACGGGCGCCTGTATCTCGGAAATGGTCCGGCGGCGAACTCCGCCGTCGTCGGCATCGACATCGCCCCATTCGTCGACCGGAGCCCGAAGCTGCGCACGACAACCTGCGTTCCGCTCGTCCTCAACGGGTTCAACTTCGAGACGCCCGACTTCCGAACGCGGAACCCCTCCGACAAGACGCAGACAGGCGGATTCGTCCCCTTCGGGACGAAGACTCGACCAGGGCAACGGATTCCAGCCACCCGGAAGTGCGGCGGCGCCGTCTTCTCGTTCGATCCGGCGAACCCGAACGCCTCGCTCCGTCCGTACGCGTTCGGCTTCCGCAACGTGATCGGCGTCGCCTGGAACGCGCGCGGCGAGATGTTTGCCGGCGTGAACGGGTACGACGTTCGCGGGTCGCGGCCGGTGAACGACGACACCGAGTCCACGTTCCGCGTCCGGAGGGGCGCCTGGTACGGGGAGCCGGACTACTCGCAGGCCCTGCTGCCGGTCTCGCTGCCGAAGTACGACTCGCCGGACTCGCTGCAGGCGCCGATCTTCGTCAACGGCGGAAAGCTGCCCGGCAAGATTAAGCTG
>JBHEMZ010000016.1:0-24108 GCA_046262315.1 Gaiellaceae bacterium | reverse complement strand
TGCGTCTGCCGTGCCGCGCTGCTTACGGAGGCAGCAAGACTCGAGGGCTGCAAGGAGGAGGTCGATCGATCGCCGACGCAGGCTCGCCGCGTCAGCCACCTCCCTCGCGACCCAGCGGACCGTTGTCTCGTGAGACGAAATTCTGTGGCCCACTCGTGGCCCAAACGTCGGTTGGACGATTGGCTCAACCATGCGGAGCGGGGGTAGCCCCGAGGCGAAAAGTACCTGCAAATGAGGCCGTTGCGAGACGTTCGTCGTTGAGCGTCGCCGCGCCCGAACCGGCCTGTCACGCCGGAGGTCGCGGGTTCGAGTCCCGTCGCTCCCGTCTCTATTTGCAGGGATTTTGTTGAGGCTGCGAGCCGCACGGGTTTCGCATCCCGCGCTGATCCCCGCGCCTGCCATGCTCGAGGACACGATCGCGGACGCCGCCCGTTTGGCGCCCCGGCAGGCCCCAGCTCGCACTAGGAACCGTGAAGCAGGCGTTGCGTGATGCAATGAAACGAGGCAGGTCGAGCACGAGCCCGCCGGGCTTGACTGCTTCGGTCATCTGACCCAGGACGTACACGACGTCCTCGGAATCGACTCATCAGAGCGACCAGGAGAAGACGACCAGGTCGAACGAGTGCGGTTCGAGCTCGATCGACTTTCCTGATCCGACCCGGTAGGTCACGCGTTCGGCCAGCTCGTCGGGCAGCGAACGCCTCGCCCGCTCGACCGCCTCACTGTCCGGGTCGAAGGCGAACAGACTGGCGGCGTCGCGAGCGATGCCGAGCGTCAGCCGGCCGTCGCCGCAACCGAGCTCGAGCACCCGCTGGCCGCTGAAATCGGCCAGCCGACGCAGCGCCACAAATGTGCGCGCCTTCCGGGTCAAGCAGCTCGGTCACAGCTCCCGCTCACTCGCTCGGCTTGTACGCCTTCAGGGTCGTTCCGCGGGCACCGTACTTCTGCGCCTTGCGACGTGTGTCCTCGAAGTTCGAGCGGGCGTAGGTGTCGACCAACTGGCCTGTCTCGATCCGCTCGAACCCGTGCCGCTCGAGGAGCTTGGCGTACGCTGCTTCCAGCAGCGCTCCGGCAATTCACCCGGTCCAGAGGTCGATGTTCCGGCGGCCTTCGGCGCTGACGGGGTTCTGGATCGTCACGTCCGCGATCTGGATCCGCCCGCCCGGTCGAGCAGGCGGTAGAGCTCGGTGAAGACGGCGTCCTTGTCGGGGATCAGGTCGATGACGCCGTTCGAGATCACGACGTCGAAGCTCTCGTCTCCGAACGGCAGCCGCTCCGCCTCGCCCTCGACGAACTCCACGTTCTCGGCTCCCATTTCCGCGGCGGCCGCGCGCGCCTTGGTGAGCATTTCCGGTGTCATGTCGATGCCGGTGACGTGGCCCTGCTCGCCGACCATCTGGGCGGCGACGAGCGAGTCGGTGCCGGCCCCGGAGCCGAGATCGAGCACTCGCTCGCCGGGTGCGAGCCGGCCAAGCTGCCACGGGTTGGCGACGCCGGCGAACGACTCGACAGCGGCCTCCGGCACCTTCGCAAGCTCCTCTGGATAGGCGAGATCTTCGGCCCACGGGCGGCCGGTCGGGAAGATGAAGTCGTTCTCCGGCTGTTCGGAGACCGATGCGTAGGTCTTCTTGATCTCGCTCTTCAGGACCTCGACGTCGATCTCTACCTCAACAGCCATTGCCCTCCGCTCGCGTCAGTAACTGAAGACCGTAGCGCCCTCGCCGATCCACTCCCAAAGCGGCGTGGCTCCGGCGAGGCGGGCGTTCGGAAGGAGGTTCGACTCGTCGAGCTTGCGCGCGCTGAAGCAGATCGGACAGACGAGCAGTTCGCCGCCGCCCTCCGCGTACTGTTGAAGAAGACGGGAGAGCGGTGGGCAGCCGTCGCAGGCGACCGCCTCCGCATAGCCCGGCAGCCCTAGTCGCACAGCCTCCTTGGTCAGGAACATCGCTACCTTCTTCCCCTGCTCGAGTGCGGCGCCACCGACGAGGAACGCGACCGTCACGCGCTCGGCATCCTCGAGGCCGGTGGCAAGGTTGACGACGACCTTCGCGTTGTCTGTCAAAGACACTCGATTCCTCTCATCTCTCCTCCTCTGGGACTCGACCGCCCGTTCGAATTCGAGCGTACGCGGTCGGCTCGGATCGGCCAAGACGAATTGGCGATGGCAGCCATTGGGGCAGGCGAAGTCGACCCGCAGCGGGCGGCTCCCACCGCGTTGCGGCCACGAGCAGCCCGCTGGCGCCGGTGAGAGTCGCGACGATCGCGATCGCTGCCCCAGTGCCGAGCGCGTCAGCGAGGAAGCCGGCCAGCAGTGCTCCGACGACGAAACCTGTGTCGCGCCAGAAGCGGTAGACGCCGACGACCGAGGCGCGGTCGCGCGGCTGCACGACATCCGAGACGGCAGCGATTAGGGTCGGGTAGACGAAGGCGGTGCCGGCCCCGAGCAGCGCTGCGGCCACGAGCGACGGTACGAACGCGCCGCCGCCCGCGACCAGGAGTGCGAGCGCACCCGCCTGCACGAGCATCCCGAACGTGATCAGCGGCTTGCGCCCGGTGTGGTCGGAGAGCCAGCCGGTGCCGAGCTGGAGGAAGCCCCAAACGCCGGGATAGACGGCGGCGACAACGCCGATCCTGGTCGCACCCGCGCCGTGCGCGGCAAGGTACAGCGGCGCCAGCCCCCAAGCGAGCGCGTCGTTCAGGTTGTTGACGAGCCCAGCCTGCGAGCAGGCACGCAGGATCGGGTCGCGCACGCTCGCTTCGACGAAGGCGGCCCGCAGCAGCAGCGCCTCACGCTCACCGTGCTCCGCTTGTTCGCGCGCAACGTGCCAGCCCGTGTCGCGCACGAACACGAGCGCGATCACTGTTCCGGCGAGCGCAATCGCGAACGCACCCGCCCACACGACCGTGCGCGGAGCGATGCTGCCCGCCAGCGCCCCGGTCGCAAAGGCGCTCATCGCAACGCCGAGATAGCCGGCCGACTCGTTCAACCCGAGCGCCAAGCCGCGTCGCGCCGGCCCGGCGAGGTCGATCTTCATCACGACCGTCATCGACCAGGCCAGCCCCTGGTTCGCACCCAGGAAGATGTTGGCGGCGACGATCAGCCACCAGCTCGGAGCAAGCGCGAGCAGCGGCGCGACCGGCAGCGCGAGCAGCCAGCCGAGCACGAGCAAGCGCTTGCGCCCGACTCGGTCGGCGAGCGCACCGGCGCCGAGGTTGGTAACTGCTTTGGCCGCACCGAACGCGACCACGAAGGCAAGCACGGCGGCGTGTGAGGAGAGATGGAAGTCGTGCTCACCGACGAGCGGCAGCACGCTTCGCTCCATCCCGACCATCGCCCCGACGAGCGCGTTCAGCCCGACCAACAGGCTGAACTGCGCGGCGTTTGCGCGCAGGCCGAGCCGAACGCCGCTCATGCGCGCGCGGGTGCGATGCCGACCCGGTTCGCCGCGACAATCCGCGCCTGATCGGCTGGTGGCGGCGGGACGTCAACGAGCAACTCACGCACGAACGTCTCGACGTCGGCAGCGGCGACCGCCTGGTTGTGCTGGCGCTCGAAACCGATCGTCGAGAACGGATTTCCCGACAGCGCCCGGCCGCAGACGGAGCCACCGTAGTGGCTGGGGTAGACCAGCACCCCGTCAGGCAGGTCGAGCAGGCGCCGGATCGATGCGTACAGCTCGCGTGCCAGCTCCCCCGGCTCACCCTGCGCGTGCAGGTCGGGACGACCGACGTCGCCGACGAGCAGCGAATCGCCCGTGAAGACCAGCCAAGGCTCCTCGTCGCCGCGGCGCCGATCGCCGATGACGTAGGCGTTGTGCGCCGGCGCGTGCCCCGGCGTCGCGAGCGCGCGCACGCGCGTGTTCCCGAGCGCGAGCTCCGCGCCCTCCTCGAGCTGCTCGTGCTCGAACTCCACCTGCGCTCCGGCGGGCAGGTACGGCGTTGCACCCGTCGCCTCCACCAGCGCCGGCAGACCCGACACATGATCGGCCTGCACATGCGTCTCGAAAACCGCCGCAATCGGTGCACCCGCGCGCTCGGCCGCAGCGAGATAACGCTCGACCAGCGCCTCGTGCGGATCGACAACCGCGAGCTTGCGCTCGCTCAGGCAGCCGAACAGATACGACGCACAGGCCGTGTCCTCGTAGAGGAACGGGCGCAGGATCACAGCCCCAGGCTAGGCCGGCGCCGGTGATCGGGCTAGACGAAGTTAGCGATAGCTGCTATCGGTAACAGAGATGGCGGCGACGAGCCCTCTGCGCGAGCTCTGGGACACCACCCGCATGCGCCTACTCGTCGAGATCGAGCGGCAAGGCAGCGTGTCGGCGGCCGCGGCCGCGATCGGGATCGGACAGCCGAGCGCCAGCCAGCACCTGCGCCTGCTCGAGGCCGCCGCCGGCCAACGCTTAGTCGAGCGCACCGGGCGCGGCAGCCGCCTCACCGAGGCCGGGCAGGTGCTCGCAGCCCGTTCCGCGCAAGCCCTTTCCAGCCTCGGCGCCGCCGAGGAAGAGCTCGGCGCGCTCGCCGGCCTGCAGACCGGCACGATCCACCTCGGCGCCTCGACCGCGCCGGGCGTCTACCTGCTCCCCGACACGCTCGGCTGCTTCCGCCGCAGTTACCCCGGCGTAACCGTCGAGGTCGAGGTAGCCGCCAGCGAGGAAATCCTGAAACGGCTCCTGAGCGGCCGCGTCCAGCTCGCGCTCGTCGGCGCCAGCGAGACAGACGAGCGCATCGAGCTCGAACCATTCCTCGAGGACGAGATCGTCGGCGTCGCCAAGCCCGGTCTCGCGCCGCTCAAGCACGGCACGCTTGCGCCCACAAAGCTGTCTCGGTTCATGTTGCTCGCGCGCGAGCCGGGCTCGAGCTCGCAGCAGGTGATCAACCAAGAACTGCGCGCAATCGGCGTCACCCCCGCCGGCGTCTGGGAACTCGGCTCCAGCGAGGCGATCAAGCGCGCCGCTCGCGAAGGACTCGGGCTCGCCTTCCTCTCACGCTACGCCGTCGCCGAAGAGGTCGAACGCGGAGACCTCGAAAGCTTCCGGCTCGCCGGCCGACCGCCGCTGCTACGACACTTCTCCGTCGCCCGACTCGCCGGGCGCCCACTCTCCCCGGCCGAACGCAGCTTCGTGGACACGCTCACAAGCTGCTGCGCAAAACAAGCCGACTATGCGGCGGCCTGCATCGGCGCAGCCCGACGTCTAACTCGCTAGCCGCGCCGCTGCTAGACGTGCTCGACAGCGTAGAGCTGCCACGCGCCGGCGAGCCCTTTGAACTCTGCTGTGCCGCGATCGCCGAAGCCGATCTCCGAGCCGGCCACGAGATCCTTGACGGTGCTCGAGACGAGGATCTCGCCCGGTCCGGCCTGAGCGGCGACACGGGCGCCGATGTGTACGGCAACACCGCCGATCTTGTCGCCGACGATCTCGCACTCGCCGGTGTGAAGCCCGGCCCGCACCTCGAGCCCGAGCTCGTGGACCGACTCGGTGATCGCGCGGGCGCACCGAATCGCCCGAGCAGGGCCGTCAAAGCTCGCGAAGAACCCGTCGCCTGCCGTGTCGAGTTCACGTCCGCGGAAGCGGTCGAGCTGACGACGGATTACCGCATGGTGTGAGGAGAGAAGTTCCGCCCAGCGTCGGTCGCCGAGATCGATTGCCTTCGCGGTCGAACCGACGATGTCCGTGAACAGGACGGTGCTCAGCATCGTCTCCGGCTCGGCCTCGCCCCAGGCGCCCGCGACGAAGCGCTCGGTTTCCGTCGGAACGGCGCCGACGAGCCAGACCGATTGATCGCCGTCGGCGATCTCGAGACGTTTCGCTTGCGGGATCCGCCCCGCCATGTAGTCGGCGTGACCGCGGTTCTTTGGTCCGTGCAGGATCAACGTCGGCACGCGCACGACAGGGAGAACGTCGCGCACGTCCACGTCCATCGCCATTCGATGAACGGTCAAGGCAGCGCCCGGGCTGGCCCCGTAGCGCATCATGTTGACAAACCAATTCCGGAAACTCTCGTCGTCCGCCGCGGACGGGTAGCTCCGGGAGAGGACGCTGTCGAAGTACTCGCGGCTTCCCCAGCCGTGTTCGAGCTCCGCTAGATCGCGACGCCATTCCTGCTCCGTCTTTGCCCAGGGGTAGTCCTCGCTCCAAACCGCCTTGGCGTACGGGTTGAACAAAACGAGCGCCGCGGTTCGCTCCGGGTACGTCGCCCCGTAGAGCAGCGCCATCGGCGCAGCCTCAAATGTCGCCAGCAGCGCTGCGCGCTCGATCCCAGCGGCGTTCATCACCGCACGCACATCATCCATCCGCGTCTCGAGCGTCGGAACGCTACGAGGGCGATCGGAAAGACCCGTCCCCCGCCGATCGAACCTCACCATCCTCGCGAACGACGCAATCCGCTCGTAAAAGCGACAAACGATCGGGTGCTCCCACGCGTAGGCGAGATTGGACACAAAGCCGGTGACGAACACCACGTCCCGCGGACCGTCGCCCACGATTTGGTACGCGATCGCGACGTCTCCGCTGCGCGTGTAACAGATGTCGGAGCAATCCACGACCGATAGTTTGCGCGCCGCCGCGCCGACCGGCAAGGCCGACCGCGAGCTTGCGACCGCTCCGAAATCCTGCGCATCGCGCAGGATCGCGTCCGCACCCCTGCAGAAAGCTCACCAAGAAGAATCACGCTCGCGAGCATGGAGCCCAGCGGGCGCAGCCGCGGGCAATCAGTGGCAAACGCGGGTCGCGTGAAAACGCCGAAAACAAGCCGAAACCGTTGCCCTCGGTTGCGACCGGTTGCGCTCGGGGGTACATAGTAAGGACTGCCATGAAGAAGGGCCTCCTGCAGTGACAGGCTCCGGCTTGTCGCCTGGAGCTATCGAGAGGAGGCCCGAGTTCAATGTTGTACGCCGGTTTGGATCTCAGCCGCAAGCGTCTCGACTTCCATCTGCTCCGACGTAGACGGTGCGACGGTCGAGGGGGTGCGGCGCCGGCTGATGCCGACGGTCTGCGCGGCCTGAGCGAGCGTCTGGCTCGTCACGGCGAGCCGGTCCGCGCGGCGATCGAGTCGATGAACGGGGCGCGCTTCGTGCACGACCGGCTCGAGCTGGCCGGCTGGCAGGTGGAGATCGCCGACGCGCTGAAGGTGAAAGGGCTGGCGCTCCGCTGGCCGGTAAGACCGACCGGATCGACGCCTGGGTGCTGGCCGAGCTCTCACGCCGTGAGCTGGTGCCGGCGATCTGGCTGCCCGACCCGTTGGTACGCGCCGAGCGCGAACACGCCCGCTGGCGTCTGCACCTCGTGCGTCACCGCTCGAGTTTGAAGCAGCGTGTCCACGCCGTCCTGCTCACCCACGGCAAGCCCTGTCCCGTCTCCGACCTGTTCGGTGTCCGCGGTCGTCAGCTGCTCACGCGGCTCGCTCTGCCGGAGCCGTGGCAAGGAACGATCGAGGCCAGCCTGCGTTTGATCGACGAGCTCGACCGTGAGATCAGCGACTGCGAGCGCGAGCTGCGTCGGCTCGGCGCCGAGCACCGCTACGTGCCGCTGCTTTGCACCGTGCCCGGGATCGGCTGGGTGCTCGCCTACACGATCGCCGCCGAACTCGGCGACATCAACCGCTTTCTCACGCCGCGGAAACTCGCCGGCTACGCCGGCCTCTGCCCGCGCGTCTACCAATCAGGCGAGCGCGACCTGCGCGGCCCGCTCGCCAAGCAGGGTCCCCGCTATCTCCGTTGGGCGCTCGTCGAGGCCGCCACCCACGCCTGCACCCAGCCCGCCTACCGCGACCGCTACCAGCACACCAAAGCACGCATCGGCAAGCAACGCGGCGCCAAGGTCGCCCAGATCGACCTCGCCCGCCGACTATCCGAAGCGATCTGGCACATGCTCAGCCGCAACCAACCCTTCGCTCCCAAAGGCGCCACCGACCCCCTGGCCGCCTGACGGTCCCTAAGGAGATGCGCCACCGGAGCGAACTCCCATCGGCCATGTCCTCCCCCACGAGGAGGCGATAGAGAAATGAGCCCAGCTCACCACCCGCACCGCCAGCGTCCGCCATGACGAGGCGATGGCACGAGCAATCAGTTGACGCACGGCCCTTCTTCATAGAGAAGGGGGTCGACGGTTCGAGTCCGTCAGAGGGCTTCGTCAAAGCTCCTGCATAGAGGCTTCTTCCGTTAGCGGGTGGACGACGGCGCGAGCGACGCGACGTCCACCAAACGTCCACCACTCAGCGCGACCCAGACCGTTCGAGGCTCTGAAACGTCGTCGTCGACTCCTTTTCCGGCTCTCCGTAGCGGCGTCCACCGAACGTCCACGCGGTCTGCGTCCGCGGCGAGGGCGTCGAGTAGCGCGACGGCGTGCTCGCGGCCGTCGCGGGCGCGGTGGCCATAGTGGCGGTCGATCATCGCCAGTAGGCGACCGGATCACTCTCGGCGAGCGTGACCGCCCGCTTGCATGTCGCGATCGGCTCGACCGGTGCGCAGTATCATCAGGCTCGCCGCGAGCACCCAAAGAAGGTGCGCTAACAGGCCAAGAGGGAGAAGGACGCCGAACAGCGGCCCGTCATAGTCTTCGCTGAAGATCCCTAACGCCGTGATCGCGAAGAGCAGTGCAAGCGCGGCTGCCCACCAGCCGAGCCAGATGGGCAGGCTGCGGAGAGGAATGACGGACAGGGACACGCCGGCATGGAACGCGACCAAGAAGAAGACGCTTCCGGTGAAGAGCGTGTTATCGAGCTCGAGCAGAGCGCGGATCGCGGCCTGCTCGCGTCCTTTGTCCGCCGCTTCTACCAGGGCCAGGAAGGCCCCATGCCGGCCGATTTCGATCACGCTGAAACCCAAGCCCCCCATGAGCGCCACCATTGACGCCCCCGCTTCCGACTCCGCCCGCCGCAGAATGTTCCACAGCGCTGCCACGAAGAGAAGAAAGACCACGGCCCCGATCTCACCGAGATACGTGAAGAAGACGTGCGCAGTGCGGTCGTCGCTGATCGCTTGCGCGATCGTCGAGGTCGGCTCTTCCGCGTCGGGCTCCGACGGCGCGAAGATCGTTGCGAAGGTGAGCGCGACAAAAAGGAAGCCGGCAAGAGCGCCGAGCCGCTGCCACTGCCTTCCGCTCATCTGACCTCTCTTTTCTCGCTCGTCTGGAAGACGTTTCCCCACGCTGCTGTCGACGCCTCCCGTCCCTCGATCACGGTCGACCGAAGCACGGCCAGATTACGACGCAAACGCAACCTCCCGCGCATTTCACCGAGGCCGCCGAGGCCTCATGCACGGTCGCCCAATGAGGTTCGTAGCGGTCAAGCGCGGGAAGGCCGCGTGAACCGTGCCCTCGGATGGAGCCCTTATGGAGCCCCGTGGTTGCAACGGGTGGCAACCGCTGGCAAATCCATCGGCCTCGGCCTATGGGCCGGCGTCCACCCAGCGTCCACGGCCCGTTCAAGCGCGAGCGCATCGAGGAGCGAGACGGCGTGCTGGTAGCTGTCGACTGCGAGGTGCCGTAGTGGAGGTCGATCATTGCGATGCTCGTGCCCAGGAACCGTGTGAGGGCGAACACCGGGACGCCGGCGCGGAGCGCGAAGGTGGCATAGGTGTGGCGGAGGTCGTAGAGGTCGCGCGGCGGCTCGATCCCGACTGCTTTCTGGACGGCTTCCAGTGGCGGCGGTTGAGGAACCGCCATGAAGCTGCATCAACAGGAGTATCGACGGCGACTGAGCTTGCGGCCATGCGCGGTCCGCGAGCGTGACGCCGCGGACAAGGCCAGCATGCTCGGGGTCGGAACGGAACCGCGCCACAGAGAGTGACCGTGCCTTCCGCTAACCACCTGGTCGAGAGGTTATCGTGGGACGGCTGCCTTGAACGCCGCCGCCGCGCTCCGGCGGGGGGTGGCGGGTCAGCTGACTGCCCGGGCTAGGCTCCCGATTCATGCGTCCGCTTGACCGTGCTCCTGGCGACTCCAGCCCCGATGGTTCACGGCGATGATCCCAGACTCTCTGGTTCGGGAGTTGTCCGCGTCGCCCGGGCGCTTTGGCCTGATCGAGGCTCGACCCGGCGCCGACGAGGTGATTGGCGAGTGGGAACAAATGCTGGGGACGGCACGATGCTCGGTTGGCGCAATCCTTACGTCCTTGCCCGAACCGCCGTCGAGCCACGAGATCGAGGCACTCCTGCGATCCGAACAGGTGCTCGTTGACATTGAAATTCTCTTCGCTCCCGAGCTCGCGGTCGATCCGTTGGCGCTGCTGCGGCGCCTGGCCCGGATCTCCAGCCCGAGGCTTGCCCTCTGGCCCGGAAATCTGGCGGCCGGTCGGGCACGATTCTCAGAGGCGCAGCGAGAGGATCACTACGACCGTGCCGTGGACGATGTGATCATCTTGCGGCCAGTGTCCCGTGCGTTTCCCGATGAACCGTGCTTTGAGATCGAGAGGTGGTTGAATTGAAGTACGCCGAGCTGATCGCCTTCGAGCCGATCGACAGCGTCAAGGTGCTCACCGAGGCCGATAGCGAGGATCTGGCTCGGCGCGATGTGTCCACGTTCGTCATCTCGCCGCAGATGCGGCGCATGTTGGTCGAACAGCTCCTCCCGCACCTCCGTCTCGACGGTTCGGTCGACACCAAGGGCGTGCTCGTAGTCGCCAACTACGGCACGGGCAAGACGCACCTGATGTCGACGATTTCGTCAGTGCTTGAGCACGCCGATCTCGCTGCTGACCTGCGAGACGAGGAAGTGCGCAAGGCGATCCAGGGTGTTGCTGGGAACTTCCAGGTGATGCGCGCTGAAATCGGCGCCACCAAGATGGGGCTGCGGGACATCGTCTGCGGAGAGCTCGAGAGCGGCCTCAAACGCCTGGGTGTGGAGTTCGCCTTCCCACCGCTCGAGCAGGTGAGCAACACCAAGGACTCGCTTGTAGACATGATGGCCGCCTTCGAGAAGGTCGAGCCCGACCGCGGACTGCTGTTCGTGCTCGACGAACTCCTGGACTACCTGCGTGGCCGTCGAGACGCCGAGCTGATCGTCGACCTCGCGTTCTTGCGCGAGATCGGTGAGATTAGTCGGTCGACACGCTTTCGGTTCATCGCGGGTATCCAGGAGGCGCTTTTCGACAACCCGCGGTTCGCTTCCGCGTCGGACGCTATCCGGCGCGTGCGTGATCGGTTCGAGCAGGTCCGCATCTCGCGCGAGGACGTCGCATATGTCGTCCAGGAACGGCTTCTCCGCAAGGACGCCGCGCAAAAGGCCCAGATCCGCCAGCAGCTCGAGCGTTTCACGCCGGCGTTCGATGGGATGGCGGAGCGACTCGAGGAGTTCGTCGCGCTTTACCCCGTCCACCCGTCGTACCTTCGGACCTTCGAGAGAGTGACGCTCGTCGAGAAGCGCCGCGTTCTCACGACGCTGTCGCACGCCATGGCCGAGCTCCTCGACACGGACGTGCCGACTGACGTTCCCGGACTCGTCTGCTACGACGGCTATCGCTCTGAGCTCGACAACGATCCCTCGAACCGATCGATCCCCGACGTGGCGCTCGTGCTCGACCGGGCCCAGGTGCTGCGCTCCAAGCTCGAGAGCGCGCTCCCGCAGAAGGAAGATATCCCGGTCGCGTTGCGCATCGTGGACGCGCTCGCGGTCCACCGCCTGACCACCGAGGACATCGACGTGCCGATCGGTCTGACCGTCGACGAGCTGCGCGACGACCTATGCCTGATTCCCGAAGGAGTGCCGGAACTCGACGCGGGCTTCATCGGTGCGACGCTTGAATCGGTCGTGGCAGAGATCGTGAAGGCCGTCTCAGGCCAGTTCCTCTCGCGCAACGACGACAACGGCCAGCTCTTCCTCGACGTCCGCAAGGACATCGACTACGACCAGCTCATACAGGAGCGCGCCGACTCGTTGGACGACCAGCGCCTGGACGACGTCTACTTCCGCGCACTTGAAGAGGTACTCGAGCAGCGCGACGCCCCATACGTCGCGAGCTACCGAATCTGGTCGTACGAGCTTCCGTGGAAAGCCAAGAACGTGACACGCATGGGGTACCTGTTCATGGGCGCGCCCAACGAGCGCTCGACGGCGCAGCCGCCGCGGGACTTCTACATCTACTTCCTCCAGCCGTACGAGGAGCCCGCGTTCGCCGACCAGGAGCTGTCCGACGAGACTTTCGTGCGGCTCGCGTCCCCGGACGAGGAGTTCACGACCGCGCTACGCCGTTATGCCGGTGCGGATGCGCTGACCGCCCGCTCGACCGAGCAGCATCGGCTCGTCTACGAGCAGAAACGCCAGCAGGCATTGCAGACAATGGTCGTGTGGCTACGCCAGAACATGGCCAACGCGATGACGGTGACCTACCGCGGCGAGACGAAGCCCCTCGGTACCTGGCTTCAGCAGATCCCCGGCGCGAAGACATCGGTGAAGGCGCAGATCGATGCGATCGCCGCCCGTGCGCTCGAACCGCATTTCGAGGAGCGCTATCCCGGCTATCCCGCCTTTTCTGCAGAGATCACAAAGCAGAGCTTCGACGGGACAGTGCAGGCGGCTATCTCGCAGGTTGCTACGCGCCGCTCGACGGCTCTCGGGACGAAGGTGCTCACGTCCCTCGGGTTAGCGGACATGAAAGGGCAGATCGTCACCGACGGTGAGTTCGCGAAGGCTGTACTCATCGCTCTCGAAGGCTCCGGCGGCAAGGCGGTCAACCGCTCCGAGCTTCTGACCGAACGTGACCCCGGGGTGCTCACGTGGGCACCCTGGCACCTCGAGCCATCGTGGCTCGTCGTCGTCGCTGCCGCCCTCTGCCACGCCGGGCGGCTGGAACTCGGCTACCCGGCGGGACAAGTCGACGCGCTCGGGCTCGACCGCCTGACGAAGATGTCGAGCGAGGAACTTGTCCAGCTGACGCACATCGCACCTCCTAAGGCGCTCCCAATCGTCGCGCTGAGGGAGGCCGCCGACCTGCTGGACATCGCCCCGGGCGCGATCCCCGACTCCGGCGCGACTGACGTCGTCGTGCAGCAAATCCTCGAGAAGACCCAGATCTACCTCAATCGTGTGCTCGAAGCCGAGCAGCAAGTGAGCGACGGGGTGCTCGTTTGGGGCGCGCACGCGATCGACCACCAGCAGGAACGCCGAGGCAGAGTCGCGGAGCTGCGCAAGGTCCTAGAGGACCTGAAGGGCCGTGACTCCGTCGGGAAGATGAACAAGCTGGCGATCGAGTCGAAGGAGCTCGAGGCGGCGCACCGCGGCAAGCAGGAGCTCGAACGGACCGAGGGCATCGTCAAGGCCCGCAACCATCTCTCCGCGCTCCAGTACTTGACCGACGCGCAGGCCGCGTTCGACCAGGGCGACCCGTTCGTCGATGAGGCATCTGAGCTGCGTTCAGAGGTCCTCGAATTGTTCGCGGGAGACAAAGTCGACCCGGCGGCGGCGTCGGTTGCAAAGAGCAAGGCCGAGAAGTTGAAGGCGCGCTATCGGGAGGAGGCGGAGCACGCGCATCAGCGTGACCGGCTCGATTCCGCGGGCGAGAACCACAAGAAGGCGATCCTTGACAGCGGTACCTTCAAGGATCTCGCAGCGCTCGCCAGCCTCGAGCTACTGCCCTCCGGGACTTTCGGCGCGATGCAGCAGCATCTCGCCGCAATTGGCACCTGCCTCGAGTTCACGTCCGACTCACTCGCGGAAGCCGTACGTTGCCCGCACTGCGGGTACCTGCCGCGGCCATCCGCCGGACCGACCGCCAAGGCACAAGTCGAGGAGCTCGACGAGGGCCTGCGCAAGTTGCGCGCCAACTGGGCCGCTGCGCTGCACGACAGCATCAAACCGCCTGAGATCGCGCAGGGCATTCCCCTGGTGAAGTCGGGGCGGGCCGAGCTTGAGGCATTCGCATCAAGCGGCGACCTGCCCTCACCGGTCCCGAAACCGCTCGTGAACGCTCTCCAGGAAGTCCTGCGCGGGTTCACGGTCCGCAACGTCTCCGCAGACGACGTGTACTCGGCGCTTTTCCCTGACAACAGCCCGGTGCCCTTGTCATCCTTTGAGGAGCGCTTCCAGGGGTTCGCCGCGAAACTTCGAGGCGACGCGGACCCCAGCAAGATCCGCGTGCTCCCGGCCGCCCCGGAGCAGTAGCCATCAGCGAGCGCCTCGATCTCGGCGCCGAGCACGCCGTCACGCCGGATTTTTCCGACGATCTGCGCGCGCGTCTTCCCCAACTGCGCGATGTTCCCGGGTGCCCGAGTGGCAGCGACGACGCGATCGTCGAGATGTCCGCTGTCCCGGCCCACACCGCGTGCCCAAACCCGTACCTACGCGAATGGGTCGAGCGGTACCTCACAACGGACAACGACCGGGCTGATCCGGGCCCGTTCGCCTCCGACAGCCAGGTGGGGAAGACGTCGCTCGTCTACAAGGCGCACGGCTACCCGACGAAGGTGCCGCATGAGGCGATCATGCGCCTCATCCTCCACTACACGAAGCCCGGTGACATCGTGCTCGATGGCTTCTGCGGCACCGGGATGACTGGCGTCGCAGCGCAGATGTGCGGAACCGCCGGCGTCGAGCTGCGGACGACGATCGAGCTCGAGATGGGCAAGGTCGAGTGGGGTGCGCGCCGCGCAGTCCTCCAGGACCTCGGTCCCAGCGCCACGTTCATCGCGGCCGGCCTCAACGTTCCGGTCGATGCCGACGCCTTCGCTCGCGCATCTAAAGAGATGCTCGACCGATTCGACAATGAGTACGGCTGGATGTACGAGACCCAGCTTGAGGATGGGCGGAACGCTCGCATCGACTACACGGTGTGGTCTGAAGTCATGACGTGTCCGCATTGCGGCTCACGCGTGGTGTTCTTCGAGGCTGCGTTCGACCACGGAACCGAACGTGTCCTGGACGAGTTCACGTGCCTTTCCTGCGGCGCGGAGGTCACGAAGGGAACACTCGAACGGCGCTTCGCCACCGTGCGCACCCTGGGGGGCGACATCATCGAGCGCGTTGAGTACGAACCGGTGAGCATCCGCTGGCGTGTGGGACAGGACGGAGGTGCCAAGCCGTTCGGAGACGCGGACCGCGCGATTCTCGAGCGAATCGCGCAGGCGGGCAAGACAGGGTTTCCGACTGATCACCTTCCAATCAAATCGATGGGACATGGCTCCCGCTTGGCTCCCAAGGGCTTCACGCGCGTCCATCACCTATGGAGCAATCGGCCGCTCACTGCCCTGAGTGCCCTGTGGGAATGGACAGAGAGGGAGGATCCCGCGCTTCAGCGGGCTCTCCGCTTCTGGATCGAGCAAGCCTACTGGGGCTTCTCGTGGATGAACCGCTATCGGCCTGACGGTTTCTCACAGGTCAGCCAGTACCAGTCCGGGGTCTACTACGTCGGATCCCTTCACGCCGAGCCTAGCCCTCGCTACAACCTCGAAGGGACCCGCCCGTCAACTGGCAAGCGCGCGTCGCTCATCAAGCTCTGGTCGTCGCTGCGCAGCGACGCCGACAAAGTGCGGATCTCGACGGCCTCGTCGACGAAACTCGACCTCCCGGACGATTCGATCGACTACGTCTTCGTCGACCCACCCTTCGGTGCCAACATCCCTTACGCCGACCTAGCTCTCGTGGTCGAGCAATGGCACGGGGTACTCACGTCGACGGCCGAGGAGGCTGTCACCCACAGCCAGCAGGGCAAGGGCCTGTATGAGTACAGCGAGCTCATGGAGGCGTGCTTCCGAGAGTTCCATCGCGTTCTGAAGCCCGGCCGCTGGATGACGATCGAGTTCTCGAACTCGTCGAACGCGGTTTGGAGTGCGATCCAGCAGGCACTCGCGTCGGCGGGGTTCGTGGTCGCCGACACGCGCGTGCTCGACAAGGAGCAGCACTCGTTTCGGCAGGTAACAGCAAAGAACGCGGTCAAGCGTGATCTGATCATTTCGGCCTACAAGCCGCACGTCGAGGTGGCCGAGCGCGTTCGACTTTCGGGCGGCAGCGAGGAAAGTGTTTGGGCGTTCGTTCGCGAGCACCTATCGCACCTGCCGCTGCGCGATCTTCTCGAGGGGGTTCCGCGGATAGTGCGCGAGCGTCAGGCCGACCGCTTGTACGACCGGATGGTCGCGTTCCACGTCGCGCAGGGGATCGTCGTGCCGATGACGGCGGCGGAATTCTACGCTGGGCTCGACCAACGCTTGCCGCTGCGCGATGGCATGTACTTCCTCCCGGCCCAGGCGGAAGACTACGAGAAGCTCCGAGCGGAGGGTTTGGATCTCGAGCAGGCCGAACTCTTCGTTACCGGCGAGAGTTCCGCGGTAGGTTGGCTGCGCCAGTTCCTGGGCGGCAAGGCGCTCGCCTTCGCTGGCATCCAGCCAGCGTTCTTCCAAGAGGTCCAGAAGGGCACTGTCGGGTGGGACGAGTTACCTGACCTCAAGGAGTTGCTCGACCAGAACTTCGTGACCGACGCGCAGGGCCGCTACCTCGTACCCGACCCGAAGAAGGCCGAGCACTTGGAACAGCTTCGTGAGGCGGACCTGCTGAAGGTCTTCGATGGTTACGTCGTCGGTACAGGCCCGCTCGAGCAGTTCCGCTCCGAGGCGGTCAAAACCGGCTTCAAGCGCGCGTACCGCGACCGGGACTTCGAGACGATCATCAAGGTCGGCCAGCGCATCCCAGTAGAAGCGTTCAACGACGACACAGCGCTGATGCACTACTTCCGTAACGCTGAGCGGCTGCTCCGCGACTCGGGGTGACTTTGGCCGAGCACGTCTGGTGGCCTGCCGGGCGCCGCTCGTTGCGTGTTCTGGCTCGCACTGAGCTCTGGGGCCGACGCTTGATCGACGCGAACGACCTAACAACCGGAACGATGATCCGACTTGACGAGGTCGACGTCACACCGCTCGCGGGCCGCAGCTGGGAACCGGACGAGGTGGTCTGGCGGGCGGCCGCCTGCCGCGCGATCGCAGCGGCCGCCACGGGTGCCTCTGTTGCGGCGGCGTCTTCAGGCGTTGAGCTGCTGCCTCACCAGGCATCGATCCTGGCGAGGGCCCTCGAGCTAGAGCCGGTCCGGCTCGCCCTGTGCGACGAGGTCGGACTCGGCAAGACGATCACCGCAGCGGCCATCTACACCGAACTCAAGGCACGAGACCGTGCGTCCCGGGTTCTCGTCGTCGCTCCGAAGAGCGTGCAGCTCCAGTGGGTGGCGGAGTTCGCCGACCGGTTCGGTGAGGAGTTTGTCCGCATTGGTCCGGAGGGGATGCCGGTCGACGCCGGCGTCGACCCCTGGCGCGCTTTTCCGCAGGTTGTGTGCTCGCTGGACGCCGTAAAGCCGATCCGTGCACGAGCAGGCTGGAGCCTAGAGCAGGTCGACGCTTACAACCGCCGTCGGGTGGAAGCAATCGTCGCAGCAGGATGGGATCTCGTCATCTTCGACGAGGCGCACCACGTCGCGGGCTCCAGCGACGAGGTCGCGCGCCACCGCCTCGCCCGCGAGCTGTCGGCGACGGTCCGGAACGTCCTACTGCTGTCAGCGACGCCGCACTCGGGAAAGTCCGACGGTTTTCGGCGCTTCGTGGGCCTGCTCGATGATGAGTTTTTCGGCAGCCTTCCGCTCACGCGGAACAGGGTCCAGGAGCTGGTCGCTCGTACGGAGAAGCGGACCGCGATCGACAGGGCTGGCCGACCGCTGTTCATGCCCCGCGCGACGACCATGGAGGTCGTTCGGTACGGCGATCGAACGGTCGAGCGCGAGCTCTACGACGCGGTGACCGAATACGTGCGTGAGGGGTACGGGCGGGCCGTCAGAGAGAAGCGCCCGGCGGTTGGTTTCCTCGTGCTCCTCATGCAACGCCTGGTGTCTTCGAGCACCGCGGCGATCCTCGCGGCGCTTGAGAAGCGCGCCGCCGCGCTTGACGCGGCGCCTGAGCAGCTCGAGCTGGGCGCATTCGCCGGAGACTGGGACGAGTTGACTGGCGAAGAACAGTTCGAGCGGATCGTCGAGCTGCGCGGGCACGGCTGGGCCAACGAGCGCATTCAGGTCCAGGATCTGCTCCAGCGCGCTCGACGTGCCGCGTCGAGCGGTCTCGACGCCAAGGTACGTCATCTCTTCGATCTGCTTCGCCAGCTCGAGATGAGCGAGAGCGACTCCGATGTGAAGGTCCTTTTGTTCACTGAATTCCTGCCTACGCAGGAGATGCTCCTAAATGCGCTGACGGGTGCTGGCATCTCTGCCGTCGCGATCAACGGCGGAAATTCGCTTGCCGAACGCGCACTCGCGCAGGACGCGTTCCGGGAGCGCGCCCGCGTGCTCGTCTCTACCGATGCCGGCGGCGAGGGGATCAACCTTCAGTTCGCCCACGTCGTCGTCAACTGGGATCTGCCGTGGACGCCGACGAAGATCGAGCAGCGCATCGGTCGCGTCGATCGCATTGGGCAGCCACGCCCAGTCAAGGCCTTCAACCTGGTCCGCGAGAACTCAATCGACCTCCGTGTGCTCGAGGTGCTCGAGCGCAAGTTGGCGACGATCCTCGCCGAACTCGGAAGTGACAAGCGCGGCGACGTGCTCGAGAGCCTAAGCACGCGAACCGAGCGCTTGTATGTCGATGCCATCCTCGAGCCGGATGCTTTCGAGCGCTCCGCGGACGACGTGACCGGCGCCGCGCGCGACGAGGTGGTATCGCAGGCGCCGACCCTCGAGCTGATCGCGCCTCAGGCCATGGAGCCGGCAGTGCGCTCGGACGCGGACATCCGCGACACAGTGCGCCGTGCGTCCGAGGCACGATCGCGGATGCTTGGCACCGTCGTGCCCGGGAGCCGGGCGCTGGAAGCTTTGCGCGAATTGCCCGAGGTGGCACGGGGAGAGCCTGTCCCTCTGCTGCGCGGTACAGGAACGTTCGGGTGGTGGGGCTGCTTCGAGGTGGCCGATGCTCAGCACCGGCGAACTTGCTTCGCTGTCTTCGCTCCCGACGGAGGCGGTCTCGTCCGCCCGGACGTCGCGGAGCGGTGCTGGCGCACGCTCGCGAGCGCGGGGACGGGCGAAACTGCGGGGCCACCTGGGCCGGCGCAGTTCGACGAGCTCCTTGGTCTCGGTCGCGACCATGGCTACCGCGCCTGGGAGAACCTCGGAGCGGTCGGTGTCCCGGCGCTCGCGCTACGGCTGCTTGTGCGAGTGACTGCGTGACCGGCTGGCTCGACGCCCAAATCTCGAAAGTGCACCGTGCCACGTCCACGCCGGTGGCTCTCGTCCTCGACCCTCATGAGCTTTTGCCGTACGAGCGCCTCAGGGTGGTTGCACAGACCGTCGGGGCGGTCGACTGGTGGGCGCTGCGACGGTGCTGGGAAGCGGTTGGACATCACCGAACATGGGGTGACGGGCGCCTGATCCTGCACGCCACGGGAGAGGCTGGACACCGAGAACTGCCGTACGACATTGCACGGTCTACGACGACGGTGGCCATCGGTTGGCCGGTGCCGCCGCCCTGGCGTGAGTTGTTCAGGAGTCTTCTGACGGAGCCGGCAGCGGACATTTTGGTAGACGCGGCCCAGCGCCTGGAAGCAACGCACGGACTCCTCGAGAAGTTGTTCGGCGTTGGGTTCCCGGCGGGCTCGGAGAGCGGCGAGCTCGCAGCTGTGGCCGCCTTACGAGCCCGCGCGACGCTCTCCGATGCGGCGTGGGAACTCGTTCATCAGACTGTGACGACGCCGCTCGCCCGCGATCTTGCGCGGCAGCCGCCCGAGCGCTCGACCGTCACCGAACGTTGGACGGCGTGGCTGGCCGGCGAGCGCGAGGACACAGTCCTGCGCGACGCTGGTCCTGCCCTGCTCGGGCTCGTTACAGCTGGGGTGCTGCCGCGGGTCACGGAGATGTCGCCATCGACACCAGGTTGGGCGCAGCTGGCAGCCGCCGACATCGACATGGTGAGTCGTGCCACGGCGCTCCTTGGCGAACCGCCAATGTCGGGCACTCCTTCCGGACTGGCGGATTGGGGTGCGGTCGCGGTGTGGATGGGGACAATCCGCGGGCTGCTGTCGCTTGATCCTGCCGCGCCTGAGGACCTCTTGAATGACGTTCACGGACAAGCCATCGAGCTCGACGACGCCTTCGGTCCGTGGCTGGAAGCGCAGTATGGATCCTTGCTTCAGAGCGCTGCGATCCCGCCTGTGACATTGCACAAAGTCGCGCCGTTCCTCGCGCGCCGCGTCGCCGACGGGGCTCGGGCGCTGCTAGTCGTTCTGGATGGCGTCGGCTTCGCGCAATGGGAGATCCTCCTCGACAAGACAGGCATCAGTCCGCTCCAGCAGCACGCCTGCCTCGCCATGCTCCCTTCCGAGACGACTGTCTCGCGCCAAGCCCTGCTCGCCGGCACGACTCCCGATGACTTCGCGTCGTCGTTTCACACGACTGCAAAGGAAGAGCAACATTGGCGTGCTTTCTGGACCGGGCACGGCATCCCGAGCGGAGAGGTGCGCTATTACCGTGTTGATGGCCTGCGATCCGACATCGTCCCTCTCTCGTCCGCCTACCGCGCCGTCGCAGTGATCGTGTCCGCGGTCGACAAGCTCATGCACGGTAGCGAGCTGCTCGGCGATGCCCAGCTCTCTGCAAGCGTGACCGCGTGGTGCCAGCAGGGCTACCTGACAGACCTGCTCGCCCTGGCCAACGAGCACGGATATGAGACTTGGCTGACCGCCGACCACGGCAATGTCGTCGCGACTGCGGGCGGCGCGCCACCAGAGGGTCTCAGGGTGGAGCGACAGGGCACAAGGCTGCGGCTCTATCGCTCCCTGACGATGCGCGACGCTTCTGCGCACTTCGGAGTCGCTTGGACGCCTCCGCGTCTGCCGCCCGACATTCACGTCCTCTTTGCCCGACGCCGCGAAGGGTTTCATCGTCACGGGCAGCGGGTCACCCACGGCGGGTTGAGCTTCGAGGAGGTCTTCGTCCCGCTCGCGAGGTTGACGTGACGGGCCGCGGCCCCATTCTCGACCGTCCGCTCGAGCCCGCGTGGCTTGACGCAGCGCTGCGGGTTGCGCGCGAGACGCGGGACCTCGATGAGGTGCGGAGCCGCCTGCAGCTGACACTTGGCGATAGCGGCCTCGGGACGGCGGCTCGCGTGAAGACGATCACCGCACTTGTACGGACCTGGGCCGACCCACACGAAGCCTCCGCTGCGGCGGTCTGCTGGGCTCGCGAAGTGCTTGCCGACGAGGAGGACCTTCGCGCCGTGCATTTCGGGGCCCTGATCGCTGCGTATCCGTTCTTCGGTGACGTCTGTGCGACCGTCGGGCGCGTCCTCGCGCTGGAGGAGCGAGTTACAACTCCTGACGTCAGGGCGCGCATTCGATCCTCATGGGGTGACCGGCGAACGGTCCACAACGCCGTCCAGCGCGCAATCAAAACGCTGCGCGCATTTGAGTTGCTGACCGGCGATCCGGGAAGTTCGCTCAGCCACCGCGCAGAGCGCTTGATCGTTTCGCCACGGGCCGGAAGATGGATCGCGCACACGCTGCTGCTTTCGCGTGGAGCGGAGTCGATAGACGAACATGACCTCCGCACCGCACCGGAACTCTTCGGCTTGCGTCTACCTGAGCGGCTCGATAACGGATACGTCCTGGTCGAGCGTCACCGCGAGGGCGGTGGACGCACGGTGCTTGCCGTGGTGTGAGCGGACCGAACGTGTGACACTAGCTGCCCGCCGGACTACGTCGCGGGGTCTCCGGAAATGGCTTGATCAGCACTAATGCTGAAAACGCCGTCAGCCGACCCAATCCCGGGACGGAGGCGTATGCGCGCCGGAGCGGCACGTACTCGGCCGCAGCCGCGCACTGGAGCATTATCCCAGGAGGCGCCGCCAAGCGACCCCCCGAGGAGCGCAGAGACGAACTTCTGACCAAATCTTGACCCGCTGCAGCGTCGCACAAAAAGAGCCGCTTGCGGCGGCCGCGCGAAGTGGGCGTTTGCAGGAACGTTTGGTAGATGGAGCTAGCCGGACTCGAACCGGCGACCTCCTGGGTGCGATGGAGCAGGTCGTACGCGCGTTTGGGGCCTCGACGCCCACTTTGACCAAATCTTGACCACGCGCCCGCTTTACGCATTCGCGACGCCAAGCTGGAAAACGGAAGGCCGGCTTTTGCAGGCCTTTTACGAGGTGGAGCTAGCCGGACTCGAACCGGCGACCTCCTGGGTGCGATCACCCGGGTCGTACGTCAGTTTGCCGGCGCGCGAGTCCTTTGACCAAAACTTGACCACGCGGGCCATTTCGGCTAAGCGATGTTTATTCCGGAAGCAAAAAAGGCCCGCTGTGCAGGCCTTTATGAGGTGGAGCTAGTCGGACTCGAACCGACGACCTCCTGGGTGCGATCTCGGTGAAACCTCTCGCCTCCGGTGGCCATGAGTCGCCGGGACGCCCAACAATGGCGGTTCGGCGCCGCCAGCTTCTCCATTCGTGGCCATGGCTCGCCGCGTCTACTTGACCAGAACTTGACCAGGCGCTTCGGAAGGAGCCGTGCGGGTCCGAATCGCGCTTCTTCATGCTGATCGGCCACGAGGACCTGGAAACGGAGGACGTCGTCGCCCGCGAGAACGGCTACATCATCACCCAGAAGCACCAAGACCCAGCCTGATCCTACGAACGTGGAAGGCGGCCCCCAAGCCTCCCTCCGAAGCCTCCCTCCTAAGCCTCACCCGTCCGGTATCGACCTAAGAACGGTTAATACGCCTTCATCGGTGTCGTCTATCTCGGCACGGCCGGGCGCGCTCAAGTTCGCCGGGATTCGGCGAGGTGGTGGCCGGGTACGACGCATCACTCATGACACATTGGCGCCTGCTCATCCACCTACGGTCGAGCCTTTGGTTCGTGCCGGTGTTGTGCGTGCTCGCCGGCGCGGCGATCTCGTTCGGAGCGATCGCGTTTGATCGGGCCTTCAGTTACAACGCCATCCCGAGAGACCTCGTCGGCGGCCCGGACGCCGCGACCGCGATCCTGTCGACGGTCGCCGCCTCGATGGTGAGCCTGACAGCGCTCGTACTGACGATCACCATGGTGGTCGTTCAGCTAGCCATGGGCCAGTTCTCTCCTCGCATCGTTCAGCGCATCCTTCGTGACAAGCCGAGCCAATTCGCCATCGGACTCTTCGTCGCGACGTTCGTCCACGCGATCCTGGCCGTGCGCGAGGTGACAAACAACGGTGACGGTACCGGTCGTGTCCCCGGCGTTGCGGTGCTCACGGCGTTCGTGCTCGTCCTCGCGAGCATCGCGGTACTAGTGGTCTATGTGCAACACATCGGGCAAGCACTTCGCGTCTCCGCCTTGATCGAGCTCGTCGGCAAGGACACGCGGGCGCTGCTCGATCGCGTGTACCCGGACAAGGGAGAGGTTCCCGGCGAGGGACCGAGCGAGTCGGCCGTCGTGCGGGCTCGACAGTCCGGCGTGATCACCGCGATCGGCTTCGAGCGGCTTGTGGAAGAGGCGCGCCGCGCCGACTGCGCGCTCGAGCTGATTCCCATGCTCGGGGAGTTCGTACCGGCGGACGCGCCGCTCTTCCGCGTACACGGAGAGCCGCGCGGGCTCGTTGAGGACCGGCTGCACGCCGCTCTCATCGTAAAGCTGGAACCGACGCTCGACCAGGACGTCGCCTACGGCATCCGTCTTCTGGTCGACATCGCGGAGCGCTCGCTCGCGGACTCACCTTTCCAGGATCCAACGACGGCCGTGCAGGCGATCGACCGCCTGCATGACATCCTCCGACAACTCGTGCGGAGGCCGTTCCCCGACGGCGTTCACCGCGACGACGCCGGCCACATCAGGCTCACAGTCCGGCCGATGAGCTGGGAAGAGTACGTGGTGCTTGCCTCAGAAGAGATCAGGCTGGCTGGAGCGGCATCGCCGCCAGTCACCCGCAGGCTGAAGGCTGCGCTCACCGACTTGCGGTCGATCGCACCGCCAGATCGCGTGGAAGTAATCGACGACCAACTCGAGCTGCTCGCCACCGCCGCGGAGACCGCGGCGGCCCACGAGCGCGACCTTAACGCGGCACTAGCGGACGATCGCAGGGGAGTTGGAGCCACAGCATCCTAATGACGACGAGCTGTAGACGGGCTTTGACTCGAACATGACGATCTGGGGCGGGCCGTGATGCAAGCAACGCGGCGGGGACTGATCGCCTGGGC
>JBHEMZ010000015.1:0-2571 GCA_046262315.1 Gaiellaceae bacterium | reverse complement strand
CAAGAAGCCTGCGGCCTCCTCCTCGAACGCGCGCACGTTCGGCCCCAGGATGAAGCGCCCGGAGTCGAGCACCTCGGCGATGCGCTCCATGAGCTCCGCGCGAAGCGGCTCGTACTGCGCCTTGACGTCGACGAGCGGGATGCCCACGGTGGGCGAGTGTACCGGGCTGACCCCGTGCGCCTGCGCCCGAAGTGACGACTGGATGCGGCCCGGAAAGCCGCGCCCCGCCCTGCGGTCCCTAGGACGTGGCAACGCCTGTTCGACCCACCCCGCGTCTTCTAGTGACAGCCTGTAAGTTGGAGGCGGTTACGCCGAGCGCTCGAGGGCGCGTCGGCGCACGCGCTTGCGCCACTCGCGCACGAGGAAGGCAAGAACGACCGCAATAAGGACGGCGACGATCGCGTAGTCGGCGTAGCGCCAGGCGTGGTGCACTCGCTCCCACCCCTTGCCGGCCGCGAGCCCGCCGGCGGCGAGCCCGAAGTACCACGGCGCGCTCCCGAGGGCCGTCAGGACGGTGTAGCGAGGCAGCGGCATCTCCGCGACCCCAGCCGGGATCGAGATGAACGAGCGGATGACGGGCAGGCAGCGCGCGACGAGGACGGCTGCGTTTCCATACCGATCGAACCAGCCTTGTGCCCGATCGAGGCGGCTCGGCGTGATGTGGAGCCAGCGCCCGTGACGCTCGAGGAAGGGCCGCCCGCCGTAGAGGCCAATCGCCCAGCCGAGGACCGAGCCGAGGACGTAGCCGACCGTTCCAGCCGTCGCGACCGCCACAAAGGCCCACGCCGTCGTCTCGATCGGGTCCCCTGCGAACGTGACGTGCTGGCCGGGGAACGCGCCGACCGCGACCGCACCCGCGTACACCATCACGACCTCGCTCGCGGCCGGGAGAACAGCGTCGACGAACGACAGGACGAACACGGCGTACAGGCCGTAGTCGGCGATCCAGGCGACAACCGCGTCGGTGAGCTCGCTCACGGCCGCCGATTGTAGGCGCGCGCCGGCCCGCGCTACGGCGCCGGGACGACGCCCAACGACACCGCCGTCCGGTTCCCGCTCGAGTCGAAGGCGACGAGCTTTGCCGTCCAGCGGCCACGCGGTAGCGGAAGCCGGAGCGAGCCGGAGAGCGGGTGAATCCCGAGCCGGACGAGCTTGAAGACGCCCGGCCGCCAGAGGCGCACCCGCAGGCGGAGCCAGGGCGTTCCCTCGTCGACAGAGCGCCAGGTCAACGTTCGACGGGCGACGCTGGCCCGCACGACGGGTGGCTCTCGGTCGAGCCTGATCACGACCGGCTGCAGGGCCGCGCTGCCCCGATTCCCGGCCAGATCGACCGCCCGCACCGTGGGCGTGTAGGTCCCCGGGGATTGCCGCCCCGGTCGCCAGATCAGCGTGTGCCAGCCGCCGGTCAGCCGATAGCTCTGCTCGTCGCCCGCCACCGACAGCGTGACGCTCGACATCTTCGAGAGCCAGAAGCGGATGGGCGCGACGTCTCGATGGCCGTCCGCAGGAATCGGATAGAGCGTTCGGACAGGAGAGCCGGGCGCGAGAAGCGGCGGCTCGGTGGTGTATTGGTCGAAACGATCGGCGCGGTGCGTCCAGGAAGCCTCGCCGGTGCGAAGGGCGAGCTTGCGCAAGAGGTCGATGACATAGAGGTGATAGCGCAGCGGTGACTCGCGGCCGAGGGAGTAGCGAGACCAGTACCGCGTGTCGAAGCGCGGAAACAGATCGGTCGCGGCACGGCGCAGCCGAACCGCAAACGCCGCTGCGCGTGAGTCATCCGCGAGCGCCGCGTAGTTCGCAACCGACAGGACCGTCTGGAGCTGCGCGTTCAGGACCACGAGCCGGTTGAAGCTGTAGAGCCGGACCCACGGCCCCGTCGAAAGCTGCATGACGAGCCCGTCGGCAACAGCTCTGTAGGCCCGGCCGGCAGCCCCGAGGAGTGCCAGGTCGCCATAGCGGACGGACGCGCGGGCGAGCGCCTGGGCCGCGGCCGCCTGAGCCATCCCCGAGGTCCAGGGTGGCCGCCCTCCGCCAAAGGAGAAGTAGTACTCCCAACGGCTCGTTCCGCTCGGGCCGACGGCTCGCGCTACGAGTGCGCGTGCGAAGGCTTCGGCGCGCTCGTCGTTCCCCGCGGTCAGATCGGCGTTGAGGGCGGCGAAATTCCCGAGCGGATGAAACTGAAGCCCGTGCGACCAGGTGGCGCGGTACACGACACCCTCGTCGTCCCGGATGTCCGTACCGGACGCCGGCATCGGGTGGACGGCGAGATACTCGGTATTCAGCTCGAGCATTCCGAAGAGTGCGAGCGCGCGCCGGCGGTTGAACCGCGGCGCCTGCCGTGCCACCACATGGAGAACCGCAGCGAGGTTCGAGAAGCGCGAGTAGCGAAGGAGCTTGAGCACCTCGCGGCAGGTGCGGACGTCGATCCGATAGCGATAGGCGTCGGCCGGATCGAGCCGGCCGTCGGCAACGGCGCTCGTCAGCCCTGCGCGGATGGCGCGCGCGTCGGCCGCCGGGCCGGCCGAGCCCGAAGCGGGAGCGAGGAGGCTGAAAGCAATGGCGGTGAGAAGC
>JBHEMZ010000014.1:0-15179 GCA_046262315.1 Gaiellaceae bacterium | reverse complement strand
CCGGCTCGATGCGTCGTGTTCAGTAGGCGCGGCTCGCCGATGCAGCGCGCCCAGGCATGCCCGCGGGTGCCCGCACGTTCCCAGACCGGGGCCGCTTGGCGATGGCCTATTAAGCAGCAACTCTTCACGTGAGGTTCGCATCGCGTCGCACGCTTACGGAGGGGGTCACGAGGGTGCGAAAAACCCCTGCGAATCAAGCCCTCTGACGGACTCGAACCGTCGACCCCCTCTCTCTATGAAGGAGGGACCGGGCGTCAAGTGTGGGGCTGTTGGTCGGGGTTCACGGTCCGCGGGTGGGATAGTGCTGTTGAGCAGCGCTCATCTCTCTATCGCCTCCTCGGCGGGAGGATCAGGTTGGATGGGAGGCTCGCTCCGGGGGCGCATCTCCTTAAGGGCCGTCAGGCGGCCAGGGGGGTCGTGGCGCCTGCCGGAGCGAAGGGCTGGTTGCGGGTGAGCATGTGCCAGATCGCCTCGGCGAGCCGGCGGGCGAGGTCGCCCTGGGCGACCTTCAGGCCTCGCTGTTTGCTGAGCCGGGTCTTGGTGCGCTGGTAGCGGTCGCGGTAGAGCGGGTGCTTGGAAGCGTGGGTTGTCGCTTCGATCAGCGCCCAGCGCAGATAGGGGGGGCCGTTCTTGGCGAGCGGGCCACGTCGGTCGGACTCGCCGGACTGGTAGACGCGCGGGCAAAGACCGGTGTAGCCGGCCAGTTTCGCCGGCGAGGGGAAGCGGCCGATGTCGCCGAGCTCGCCGCGATCGTAGCCGAGCACCCAGCCGATCCCGGGGATGGTGAGCAGCAGCGGCACGTAGCGGTGATCGGCGCCGAGCCGGCGCAGCTCGCGCTCGAGCGCAGCGATCTCTGAGTCGAGTTCGTCGATCAGGCGCAGACTCGCCGTGACCGTGCCGGCCCAGGGCTCGGGCAGCGCGAGCCTGTGGGGTGCGGAAATTCGGTTGTCACGCTGCGAGGCCGTATTCGCGGATCAGTCCGCCGAGGCGATCTCGGCGCTCAACGCGATCTGTTCGAGGTGAGAGGGCGAGTCGGGGTGCAGGTGCCGACCGTCTCGGGTCAGGTGGCGTGAGGTCGAGCGCTCGGTGCGGGCGGTGGCCGTTGTAATGGTCGACGAAGACGCGGAGTGTCCGTTCGAGATGGCGGCAGTTGACGATCAGCAGCCAGTCGAGACATTCGGCTCGAACGGTGCGGATGAAGCGTTCGGCGACCCCATTCGCCTTCGGCGCTCGGACCGGCGTCCGGATGATCTCGATCCCTTCGCTTCGGAAGACGGTGTCGAACTCGCGCGTGAACTTACTGTCGCGATCGCGGATCAGGAAGCGAATCGATGTCGAACGGTCGGCTAATCCCCAGGCGAGCTGACGGGCGTGCTGAGTAACCCAAGCGCCGCTCGGGTTCGAGGTGCAACCGGCGAGACGCACGCGCCGGTTGCCGAGCTCGATGAAGAAGAGCACGTACAGCCGCCGCAGGGCAACGGTTTCGACGGTGAAAAAGTCGACGGCCAGCATGCTGTGCGCTTGCGTTCGCAGGAACTCGCGCCAGGAGAGTCCCACGCGCTCCCCGGCAGGGCCTAGTCCAGACTCGCGAAGCAGCTTGCGCACCGTCGTGGCAGAGACCGCGAAGCCGAGTCCGCGAAGCTCGCCAACGATCCGCTGATAACCCCACCGCGGGTTCTCGCGACCGAGGCGAAGCACCAGCTCCCGGATCTCGCCACCGATCGGCCGCCTGCCCGCCGGTCGCGGATACGTCCAGCGCTTGGCGACCAGCCGACGGTGCCAGCGAAGCAGCGTCGTTGGAGTGACGACAAACGAGCGCCAGCTCGCTCGCGGCAGCAACTGGCTCGCGGCGGCAAGAAACACTCGATCAGGCGGCGTCAGCTCGGGCCGACCGGCCTGACGCCGTAGCACCGCTAACTCATGGCGGAGCACCACGATCTCCAACTCCTTGAACTCCTTCGAGCGAAAACGCAGGGCCGCGAGCTGCAGAACGCGTCGAAGCACGACGTAGCAGAGTGACCAGAACAAAGACCAGCTCCTCGGAGGACGACGGGACGGGCGGACGACTCTACGGATCAGAACCCGCCAACCCGAGGCGAAACCGAGTTAACGCACCCTTCAGGCAGGTACAGGCAGGCGGTGGCGGTCTCGCAAGACCTCGTCGATCAGAACTTCGAGCGTGCTTGGGCTTCGACGATCAGCGGGCCTTCGTGCCCGAGGCGTAGATGAAGTAGCGGTTCGCCGTCGTGCGGACGGTCAGGCGCCACCCGACGGCTGCCACCGCGCGCTCGAGTTCGCCCGGCTCCCAGAAGCGCTTGACGATGTCGAACTCACGGCCGTCCGAGAGGCGGCGCCGGGCGACCTCGCCGGTCGAGCTCACGAGGTGCCGGGAATCGCCGAGCCGCGCGTTGTCAACGAGGAACACCCGGCCCTCCAGCTTCAGCGCGGAGCCGACGAGCTGCCAGAACGCCTCGAAGTGCCGGCTCGGCACGTGCGAATGCCAGAAGCCGAAGAAGCAGACGTCGAACTCGCGCGGCGGCTGCCACTCGAAGACGTCGGCGAGCACGTAGTCGGCCGCGCCGCTGGTCCGCGCGCGGTTCAGCTCGAGCATCTCGGCGGCGGCGTCGACGGCGGTCACTCGATCCGCATGCCGGAGCAGCTGCCGCGTCCAGATCCCCGTCCCGGCGGCGAGCTCCAGCACGTCGCCGCGCGGCGCGAACGCCTCGAGCGCCGCCTCGAGCTCGCGCACGTCGCCCAACCAGCGGGCTGCCGTCTCGGTGTCGAGGGCGTAGCCGCCGCGGCGGAACCACCAGTCGTCGTACTCGGACGCCCGCTCGCGGTAGTAGCGCCGCTGCTCGTCCAGCAACCGGTCGACCGTGGCCTCGTCCATGCCTGGCGACTCTAGGAACAACGCGAGCGAGCCGTGTAGGACTCGACCCTACGATCTTCGGACTGAAAGTCCGCGCGGAACCCCGGCAGCGAGCTGGCGCACGCACGGCCCGGGCACGCGCTACACAGGCCGCTCTCGGCGGTTCGGGACCCGTTGCGAAACGCCGGTGCCCGTGGCGATTGCGCGCGGCCGCGCGTTGGTTGATATCCGAGGCCTCGGATATCTGGCTCCGACCGCGACGGCAAGCGTGCTAGTCCCGATCCGACCAGGGACGACACCCACTGTGCAGTTTGCTGAGTTGGCGCTATCCCAACCACGACCGGCGGTTGGATGGCAGCGAAGGCGCGGCGGTTGTCGGGGAACCCCATTTGGTCGCGCTGCGCTCCCAGCGTGTGTCGAGACCGGCAGCCCGGGAGCGTCATCGGGGGCCGCCGCATCCGTTTTGACGGAAATGGACGAAATGCGCGCGTTCCGGGCGGGGGGGTCCCGGTGGCGGTCGTTCCGAAAAACGCTCGGCGAGGCGTACGTGGGCGGCAGGCATTTCTAGCCGGAAGAGGGGGACTCGCTACGCGTAGAGTCCACAGCATGCAGGTGCATCTCGGTTCTCCTCTCTGATGTAAAGGGCGCCTCGCGCCGCCCCCGGTTCAGAGGGCGCCGCGGGCGAAGTCGGCGATCAGCTGCGGCGTCGCGGTGTCGAAGCCGACGACGTCGAGCATCCCCGGGTCGGCCGGGTCGGCGATCGAGAAGCCGTTTGCGACCATGCCGGCCTTCCAGAAGCGTGTCGCCACCTGGGCTTGGCAACAAAGCAAGGGCACGAGAGCACGTCGCTAGGACGAAAGCTCTCCCCGGTGCCTGGCGAGCTCAAAGGCTGAAGGAGTCCTGCCCTCAAGGCGAAGGTGGAGTGGTGGAAGCTCGCCACCTGGGAAGACCTAAAACACGTGCTGCCTCGTTGAGCCGGCGTAACAGCTTGATCGCTGGCGCCTCGCGGGCACAGCAACCTCGCGGCGCTGCCGATGTGAAGTCGCTCGTGACTTCCGGCGAGGCTCGCCCAAAGGCCGTCGCGTCGTCCGGAGCGGCGCCGTAGAGGAGAGCGACTGCGACGGCGGCCAGGCCCACGGCGGGCGCCAGCCGCCGTCGCTCAGCCATCGCCCTCGCCGGCGATGTCGGCGGCCGTCGGCGCCGGCTCTGCGCCGGTGAACGCCCGGACGTCGTCCCAGACGACGTCGTAGCGCTGCCTGCCGCGTTCGTCGCCGATCTGGAGGATCCCGATCGGCGCGCTGCCGAGCTCGTCGGGGCGCGTCAGCGCCAAGACCCGGCCGCCGTCGTAGTTGACGCCGACGTTGTCGGGGCCCTCGCCCATGCGAATGCGAACGCGCAGCGTGTGCCAGCGCCCCGGCTCGACCTGTCGAGCGCTGAACCGCGGAACGCCCCCGTCCTCGTCGGTTCGGTAGGCGACCACGCCGCGCTTCGTGATCCAGAGGACGAGGAGCGGTTCTCCGTCGGCGGCGCGCAGACGGAGCAGCGTCACGAAGCTCCCCGGCCCGCGGGCGAGCAGGTTGAAGCGAATCTGGAACGACAGCTCGGCGTAGCTGGTGTCGAGCCGCGCGAACGCGAACGCAGGCGTGTAGTTGGCGCGGCCGCGGGCGGCGAACCGCCCGGCGTCCACGATCTGCGTCTGCACGACGAGGCCCTGTGTCGTCGTCCAGCGGACGAGGTTTCCGGTCTCGAAGTCGTCGGCGAAGAAGACGGCGTCGCGGAAGACCTGGATGCGCGCCGAGTCGCGTGCGCTCGCTCCGGCCCGATCGATGGCGGTCACCGTGATCACGTGCGTTCCCTCCGACAGCTCGCTCGCGTTGACGACCAGCGATTCGCCGCGCCCGAGCACGCCGTCGCGATTCGAGGACCAGTTGAGCGCGTCCCCGCTGAGGTCGCCGTCGTCGCTGTCGAGCGCGAACGCTCGGAGGACGATGTTCTGCGTCCCGGAGTACGGCCGGTCTGCATCCGTCGGCCTGTCCATCGTGACGAACGGAGGGTTATTCGCGACCGCAAACCGGCCCGAGACCGCCGAGGCGGCGTTCACGCCGTCCGAGACGAGCACTCGCAGCCGTGCCGCCTGCGACGCCGTCAGGTCGCGCCGCTTCACGGTCAGGGAGGTGGTCGTGTGGTCGACCGCGAGCGTCTCCCAGCTCTGTCCGTCGTCCGGGCTGTAGAGCACGGTGTAGGCCAGCGCGTCGCCGTCGGCGTCGCTCGCGGTCCACTCGAACGTCACCTCGCCGCCCTGCAAGGACTGCCCCGCGGCCGGCCTGGTAATGCGGACGCTCGGCGCGTTCGGAGACCCGACGGCCGAGCCGATCTTCCTGCCGTCGTGGAACACCTCGATCCGCGCGACGCGCGCGAGCGGACGGCGGAGAGGGACAACGAAGACTCCGGTCGGCGGGCCGTCGTGATCGACGGTCTCGTCGAAGACGAGGGGCTCGAAATCGGCGCGGGCGAGCACCGCGCCGCCGGGGCCGACCAGCCGGACGCGGTAGCTGCCGGTCGAGCTTTCGGGAGGCGCGGTCTCCGACCGCACCACCGGCTCGATCGTCGCGGCGTCCGCGGCGAGGTCGATCGTGCCCCGGACGAGCAGGACGTCGACGGGATCGGCCGCTGCCGCCGCCGCCACCGCGGCGGCCGCGGTGGACTGCGCGAAACTCCCGAGGAGCCCCTCGTACGTGAACCGCGAGATCCACAGTCCCTGCCCTCCGGTGGAGCAGTAGCTCATGAGCTCGAACGTCTGCCGTGGATTGACGACGGCGAGGTTGTTGAACAGACCCGGCCAGACGAAGCGGTTGTCGAGGCCCCAGACCTCGTTGTCGACGCCCGAGGTGAGGGGGCCGAGCACGGGGCGCAAAACGGGCCCGCCTGGCGGCCCGACGTCCGCGATGAACGGGAAGTTCGGCGCAGAGCGACTCGCCACCTCGTTGCATCGCCCTTGCTTGTAGCCGCGGGCGGTGAGAGGAAGGCTGCCGTCGACCGCGTGGTGGCGTCCGTACACATGCCCCAGTTCGTGGCCGGCGATATGCCGGGCGCCTCCCGTCGCCCCGGGCGCGCCTGCCCCCTGGATGAAACCGGACGCCAATGTCCCCGGGATGCCGTTCGCTAGTCCTGCCGTGTCCCCCGGCGGCTGCCCCGCCATAACCCCGTAGAGCGCCGTGTTGCGGGATGGGCACAGCGGGTAGTTGCGGCATTCCAGGTACTTGAGAAAGAAGAGAGAAGAGTTGACCTTGGCGGGGGACGGCTTCGACCCGTACGGCCCCAGCGAGCGCAGCTCGTTTCGGGTCGAGGGCAGCGGAAAGAGCGAGCGCACTCGCAGGATCTGCTCGACGATCTCGGCCAACGTCGGCGCCACCACTGTGCCCGCCTCCTTGTACGAGACCGAGTACCACGCGATTGCGGGCTCGAGCGCGCGCCGGAACGTGACGCTGACCTTGCAGTCCCTCGTCGCGTTGACGCCGGTCCCGGATACCGGCTCCGCGCAGTCCATTGCGGCGCCACCGCGCTCGGCGGCAAACTCGAGCTCGATCGTGCCGCTCAGCCACTCCGCCGGCAGCTCGAAGTTCAGGCTGCCGCCGAGGTTGCCGCGCTGAGGACCGGTATTGGGGCCGAAGAGTCCAAGGGGGCCGTTGACCGGCGCGAGCGGACTTCCCGCGAGCGGAACGCCGGCTCGCCTCCCGTGGAGCTGGCCGGTCGGTCCCAGCGGAAGTGAGATCCCCGGCTTCCGCACGACGAACGCCCTCACGGTGGCCGGCTTGCCGGCCACGAGCTGAATCGAGTTGCGCCAGTCCTGGACTGCTTGGTTTACCTCGAGCGCGCGCAGGTCGAGCACGACGGGCTGCCAGTCGGGCTCCCCGTCGAAAGCACCGTCCTCCGTAACCCCCACGTGTGTTCCGGAGCCGTCCGCGTTTGTCACGAAGACGTTGAAATTGTCGCCCCTTTCGGCCATGTACGCGATCTTCTGACCGTCCGGCGACCAGGCGGGCTCCCCGTCGAAGTTGCCGCTTTCAGTGAGCCGCCTGGGTGTCCCGCTGCCGTCTGCGTTCGCCACCCAGATGTCGCGGCTGCCGCTCCGCTCGCTCTCGAATGCGATCTGCGAGCCGTCCGGCGACCACGCGGGATGGCCGTCGAACGCCGGGTCGTCAGTGAGCTGACGGAAGACGAACCCGCTGCTGTCCATCAGGTAGATGTCGAAGTCGCCGTCGGTATTGCTCGCAAACGCGATCTCGCTCGCCTTCGGCGACCAGGCAGGATCCGCGTCGAAGGCCGCCGGGTCCTTCGTCAGGTTGGTCGCGTCGTCCTGGTCGGTGCTCGGGTCGTCGCCCTGCGAGCCCATGAGGTAGATCTCCCGGTTGCCGTCGCGGTGCGTCTCGAACGCGATGCGGAACCCGAATCGATCCCACGCGGGCTCGCTGTCGAACGCCCCGTGGCTGCTGAGCGGCTTCTGGTCGCTGCCGTCGGCGTTCATCGAGTAGATCTCGGCGTTGCCGTCGCGCGTGCTGACGAACGCGATTCGGCTGCCGGCTGGATCCCACACGGCCAGGCTGTCGTCGCCCTCCTTGTCCGTGAGCGGCTTCTGTTCGGTGCCGTCGGCGTTCATGACGTAGATCTCGCGGTCGCCCTCCTCGCGGTCTGACGTGAAGACGATCTTCCCGTTGTCGCCCTCGAACGCAGCCTGGGCGGGGGCGAGCACGCCGACCAACGCCACGACGAGCGCCAACGCGACGACGATCACGCCCGCCTGGCTTCGGCGCCATGAGCCGTTCGGCCTCCGATGGTAAAGCGACATCGACCTCTTCTCCTTCAGCGCGCGCTACGGACGAGATGCACATGCACCCTACGAACGCCGGCGCGTCGTGTACATGGGGAGTTCACCCCACACGCGGGTGAGGTCATCAGCCCATGACAGCGCGCCACCGACGCGGCTCCGTTCGACTTGACAGCGGCTGCCTCCGGCGCGACAGTCGCCGGTCACCGCGGGAGCAATTTGGAAGGACTCAGATGTACCACCGCGCGTCGTCGCAGTCCGCCACCTCTCTCACCATCCGTCATCCGGATCGCGAGCGAGCATGAAGCACGGCTCCGTGCTCGTCGTAGACGACGACGCTGCATTCCGCGTCGCCGTGAGCGCTTTGCTCGACCGGGCGGGGTTCCTGGTGCTCGAGGCCGAGACGGGCGAGGAGGCGGTGCGCATCGCGTCCGAGGCGAGGCCGGCGCTCGTGCTGCTCGACCTCCAGCTCCCCGGCCTCAACGGGTACGAGATCTGCCGCGAGCTACGGGACGAGTTCGGGCACGCAATCGCAATCGCGTTCGTCACGGGCGCAAGGACCGAGCAGCTCGACCGCACGGCGGGACTGCTCGTAGGCGCGGACGACTACGTCGTCAAGCCGTTCGACCCCGACGATCTCGTGGCCCGCGTGCGCGTCCTGGTGCGGCGTGCGGGCTTCGACGGCGCCCACTACCGCGAGGCGACGGCCGAGTACCACTTGACGGGCCGCGAGTTGGAGGTGCTCCGCCTTCTCGCCGAAGGTGTCGAGCACGGCGAGATCGCCGACCGGTTGGAGATCGCGCCGAAGACCGTCGGCAGGCACATCGAGCACATCCTGGTTAAGCTCGACGTTCACAGCCGGTCGCAGGCGGTCGCGTTCGCCTACCGCCACAACCTGCAGGGCGACGCGTCCTGACGAGCGAGGCGGCGGCTTGACCAGCCCGACGACCTTCACCTTCGTCCCGTTCAAGTCGACCGTCGACCCGATCTTCAGCCCTTGGCGCTTCGCGTAGCTCGTGCCCACAAGCGCCTCGTTCGCGGAGCGCAGAAACGGCCTTTGGTGACCAGTGACGGCGTGACCAGTCCGATCTCGCGCTGCGAGGGGTCGACACCGCCGATCGTGTACGTCGTGCTCGTGATGTTGGTCTGCGGCGGGTCGAGGACCTGGCGCAAGGTCTGCTGCGGCGTCGTGATCCGCGCGCGGAACTGGCGCAACCGGGCCGGCAGGCACTTGCGCGCAGCTGCCGAGTCGAAGGCTCCGCCGGGGCCACCGCCACCGCCGCGGAAGCCGCCAGCGCCGAGGCCGCCGCCTTGCTGTGGCTGTCCCACGCCCGCCTTCTGGAAGCACGCCTGCATCTGCTGGAACTCGGCTGCCGACGGCGGAGTGATCTGGCGGCGGATGTCGAGGGCTGCCCGACCGCCTTCAGCTTGGCGACGATCTTCGGCACGACGCCTTCCTGGTGGACGGCGGAGAGGACGAGCCCGGTCGTCACGGCGGAGACGCCGGGCAGCGACGCGATGCGGCTGACCTGGCTCTGCGGGAAGGTCAGCTGCGTGCCGGGCAGGAAGAAGTCGTGGACGAAGTGGTCGCCGGGGCTTTCCGAGCTTGGAGAGGTCGGTGACGACCGACTGGTTCGCCTCGACGAGCTCGCGGCCGCCTGCGCCCCCGCCGCCCGGCGCGGCCCCGAAGCTCTGCTGCTGCTGCTGGGCGGCGAGCGTGACGGTGATGTCCGTGCCGATGCTCGACAGGGGGTTGAGCGCCGTCTTCTGCGCGTCGTCGAGCCCGCGCGACTCGCCCGCGATGACCACGACCAGCCCGACTCCGACGGCAAAGCCACCGGCGGTCAGGATCGTCCGCGTACGGCGGCGCGTGAGCTCGCTGCGGAGGTAGCGGACGAAGAACATGCTCGCTGAGCAAACCAGACGCGGCTAAACCGCGATTGAGAGTCTTCTGGCACTTTCCTGTGAGCCTGACCCTGCCGCCAGCGATGCAGCTCCTTCGACTTGGAGCGGCTCTTGGGCTCGGTAGGTGCCGCTTCGGGTCGTGCTCCTCGAGCCAGCGCGCGGCCTCGTCGTCCGGCGTACGAGGTTCCGCACCGTCTGTTGGGGAGCGGCCTGTCAGACGGGTCAGGCTGAAAGAAGCTCAGCTAGCTCCCACCACTCAACCCGAGCTTGAGGGTTCGAACGTTGTCCCACTAAGGCCGCAGCGGTGGCGGGGGAAGGCGGGCGGCTCGCCCGAGGGCTCGGCCGGTGAGATCACACGACGTCCCCGTAGTAGAAAACACGTACGTCAAACGAGGCCGCTTCAACGCGACGCTCCTGCTTGCCTTTGACGACGACGGTCGGGAGATCTACCGCCGCAAGTACTCTAACGACCCCCCTCAAGGGGGTCTACCAGGCTGGGAACCGCATTCCCAGGCGGTTCAGCTGCGGTGAGATTCGCTGAGATGCGCTCAAAGAGTCCGATCTCCATCGTCACTGGCATGGACTGTCAGATTTTTACCGGATGAGCGAGAGAGGGCGGGGAATCCCCGCCCTCTCCTCAGGGGAGGCCGGTTCTTAGCTGGTCGGCTGCTGGACGAGGCAGCTAACCGACTTGATCACATCGCCGGGTGTCAGCGTGCCGCTCCGGTTCCGGTCGACGTAGGTCACCGTGCAGCGCAGCGTCGTCACGCCGACCGTCTTCGTGAACGTCGTCGTCAGCGTGGCTGTCCCGTTGCCCGGGTTCGCCGGCGCCGGGGTCGTAACCGTGCAATTCACGGCGGTAATCACATCGCCTGGCGTGAGCGCCGGGTTGGCGTCCCGGTTCTCGTAGCTCACGGTGCAGCGGATCGTGACCGGCCCGAACGTCTTCGTGAACGTCGTCGTGGCGGCCGTTGCGGCGGTGACGCTGGCCAGGCCGATCGTCGCGGCTGCGGCAAGCGCAGCGAGAAACTTCATTGCAACCCCTTCCCCCTCTGTCGTTTGGACGCCAGGGTTAATAACACTCGTCTACGAAGCGGTCAAGGCCAACGGAACGCGGTGGGCTCGTGCGCGTCTGCCGGGAAACCTAGGCTGGGGCCGGGTTCCTTTCGGACGCGGCCGAGAAGCGCCCGGCGTAACGGCTGCCGATAGGCGCGACTACTGGCCCGGCGAGCAGTAACCCCCAAGGAGGAATCCCACAACGTGTCCACGATCGAGAACGCCCTTACGAGCGAGAGCGCTCCCGCTCCCTCGCTCGATGAGATGCTGAGCGCCGCAGTCGGCGAGCAGCGCGTCCAGCGCGCCGAGGCCGATGTACACGCAGCTGCCGCCGTCGCCGTCGCGCTCGCCTCATCGAAGGGCGGCGCGCCGGCGACGGAGCTCACCTCATCACGCTCGAACACCACGAGCGGGGACGCTACTCGTTCGGCCCCTAGCCGTGGGCGCCGATCGCTGCGAAGATGCCGGGGAGGAAAGGGGTCTGTTGCCGATTCGCATCCTTGCGGTGGTTGCGGCTGCTGCGGCGCTCGCCGCCGCCGGCCAGGCTTCCACGCGCCTCGATGCACTTGGCGCACCTCGCGACGCGCAGGCTTGTACCGCCAAGCAGAAGCAGCAGCGCACGAAGGCGCTCGCGGTTTACCGCAAGGCTATGCCCAAGCAGCGCGCCGCCTACTTCCGCAAGCATCGCTCGAAACAGCAGCGCACCGCCTTCGTGCGCCGGCAGAAGACGCGTCTCAAGGCGCTCCAGAAGACGCTTGCGGCCTGCAAGCGTGTCCCCGCGCCGCCCTCCAAGCCACCGCCACCGCCACCGCCACCGCCACCGCCGCCACCGCCACCGCCGCCGCCGCCACCGCCGCCGCCACCGCCGCCCGGCGCCACGGCCGACGTCTCGACGAGCATCGCACCTGCCCAGGCCACGGTCGCGCGGGGACAGAAGCAGAGCTACACCATCGACGTTCGCAACCACGGGCCGTACACCGCTACGAACGTCGTGCTCGCCGATCCGTTGCCCGCGGCCGTGCGCTTCCTCTCCGCCTTCCCCAGCCGCGGGACTTGCGGCGCGACGAACCCGGTCACGTGCTCGTTTGGCTCGCTTGCGAGTGGTGAGGCCGCCACGGTCGTGTTCGTCGTGCGGACGCTCGAGGCGGGCGCCGTGACGAACAGCGTTTCCGCCTGGTCGGCGCTCCCGGACCCCGTGGCCGCGAACAACGGCGCGAGCGCAACGACAACCGTGACGGCGTCGCCCCCGCTCCCCGCGGCTTCTTTCGGCCCGGGTTGCTCCCCGTCGCTCAGCCCCGGCTCCAACCGGCAGCTCCACGAAGGCCCGGTCGATCCGCAGCTTTCCGCGCCGTCTCTCGGCACGGTCCGGGTGGCCTTGGTGCTCGTCGATTTCCCGGATGTCGCCGCTACGGAATCGACCGCGGCGGTCTACGACAGGATGGTGCCGAGAGCCGCCGCGTGGTATGCCGACGTTTCCTACGGGAAGATGTCGCTGGCTGTCACCCCGATCCCCGGCTGGTTCCGCATGCCGAAAGCGTCTACCACGTACGCAGGCAGCGCACCCCAACCGACGAACGACTTCAGCCGCACCTACCTGGCGGACGCGGTGGCTGTCTCCGACGCGGTCGTCGACTACCGCCAGTACGACATCGTCTACGTCGTCGCCGCGAAAGGCGCCTCACCGATTCCGGGAGGCCATGGTGGCATCGCGCCGAGCTTCTACGCGGGGACCGGCGTCCCCACCCAAGACGGTGAGATCACCAACGCGGTCATCTTCAACTCGCGGGGCGCGAACGCGCCGACCGTGATCCACGAGACGGGGCACATGATCGGACTCCCCGACCTCTACGACCTCGACGCGCTCGTCGCGGGCGGCCACCAGTCGAGCGAGTGGCTTCGCTTCGTGGGCGGCTGGGACATCATGAACTCAGTGCCGAACGACCGCCCGACCGGCTTCCTCGCGTGGCACCGCTGGAAGCTCGGCTGGCTCGAAAGCACCCAACTGCGTTGCCTCACCGGACCGGGAACGCTGGAAGAGACGATCTCGCCGCTCGAGACGGTCGGCGGCGTCAAGGCGGCTGTGGTGCCGATCGACTCCTCGCGTGCGTACGTGATCGAAGCCCGCGAGCCCTACGGGCAGGACTGGCATCTGTGCGACACCGGCGTCCTCGTCTACACGGTGGACGCGACGGTGCGCGCTGGCCAGGGACCGATTCGTATCAAGGCGGCGCACGCCGGCACAGACCCGTTCATGCTCGGCCGCTGCGGTCCGCTCTACGATGCTCTCTTCGACACCGGGTCGGGCGAGGAGACCGTCTTCTTCGACCAGTCGCTCGGCCTCGAGGTGCGCGTTCTCCAGACCGACGATGCGGGCTACCGGGTCCGCGTCACCTCGACTCACACCCAGCCTCCGTCTCCGCCGCCGGTCGCGGACGTGGCGATGAGCGGCCTGTCGTACGCGCCGAATCCCGCCAAGTTGAACCAGAACCTGATCTACACCATCGAGGTGAGGAACAACGGGCCGGAGGCGGCGCGCGACGTCGTGCTGACCGACGCCCTGCCGGCCGGCGCGGAGTTCGTCTCGGTGAACGGCGGCATCTGGGGTTGTGCCGGCGGCCAGACGGTCACCTGCACACTCGCCTCGATGCCAAGCGGTCAGGTCACGAACGTGCTGATCACCGTGAAGCCGACGGCGACCGGTCAGCTCACGAACGCCCCGTCTGTCTCGGCGTCGAGCAGCGACCCGAGCCCCGGCAACAACTCGCAGAGCGCGACCGTCACGGTCGTCCCGTAGCCCGTTGGCGCTCACCCCACATCCGGAAGCGCCTAACTAATGCGCTAGCCGCCGCCGGAAATCGCTGAGCAGCAGCGCACGAAGGCAGTCGCGGCGTACCGCAAGGCGATGCCCAAGCAGCGCGCCGCCTACTTCCGCAAGCACCGCTCGGTGCCATTCGCATCGGACGTCGTGCATGAAAAGGGTGCGCGCACAAGCATCTCCCCACCTCGCGGCACCACAGGCTCGAGCCTCTGCCCAAAGCAGTGCGGCGATCCGGAGTGGGAGGCCGAGATCCTGGCCGGCGTGAACGGGAGGCCCTGACGTGAGACGCACAACTCGATTGCAGCTCGCGTGCGCGAGCACAAGGAGCGCAACCCGCGCTTGTACTGCTCGCACCCCGCGTGCTTGTGGGCTCGCTCCTCGGGCCCCTGCAAGAAGCGGGCATCGTCGCCAAGCCGCGCTCGGGCACCTACCGCCCCGGCGAGCGCGAGTGGATCAAAGTGAAGAACCGCGGCTACTGGCGCTTCAGCCAGGAGCTGGAGCTGGCGCAGAGCCGGCGGGGGAGCGCGGGTGACGATCTGATCTGGCGTCAGAAGATGCGATACCCCTTGTAGCGGCCGATCCACCAGCCGTGACCGGATCGGTTGCGACACGTCAGGCCCGTTCGGCGGCTGAGGCACGTGTACCAACGCTGAAGCGTCTTCCACCGATTCCCGAACTGGAGGAGGCCGCCGCTCTTTCGATTGAAGTCGCGAGGCTTGTAGAGGTCGTAGGTCGGGTTCCGGACTGGCGCGCCGGAGAAGCGATGCTCATCGCCGTCGCGGGGCACTCGTCCGGTCGGATACATGAAGATCGTGAACCCGTCGTTCGGCGTGTAGCACTGAAGCTCGACCTCGTGGTAGTCCTCCCAGCACATCACCGCATAGCCGGGTGTGTAGAAGTCGAGCGCGATCCGAGGCGTTGCAGCGCTAGACGCCGCCGAAGCGGCACCGATGACAACCGCCGCTGCCGCGATCCCTACCCACCGCATAGCCGGAGTGTCTCACCTCCCGACGACGTGGACATCGCCTGCGCCAGCGCCTCGGTGTGGCCCCAGCCCGGCCTCCGGAGGGGCACATGTCCGAGGAATCGAAGACTTCCGGCGAGGATGTCGAGGCTCATGCAAAGCGGTTTCACTACGCTGAGGATGCGGAGCCGCCGAAGGAAGTAGGAACAAGCAACGAGAGCGAAGAGCGAGGCGGAGGGTAAGCAGGACGTCGAGGCCCACGCCAAGCGGTTCCACTAGATCCGATAAGGGGACGCTTGCCCCCGACCGCGGTGCCGGGGGGTAGGTGTCCTTTCTACTACGCGCTTCGCGCGACCGCTCTGCTCAGCAAGAGCCCCGCTTCACCGGCAAGCGGGCAGGCCCCGAGCTGATCGAACAGCGCTTGCGCGGCTGTGAGTTGCACAGTCGCTGCGGGAACGGCGCCGAGCGCGAGCAGGCAACGGCCTGCGCCGAGGAGAGCTTGACCCTGCTCCAGCGCGAACCCGAATTCGTTCCACCGGGCCGCTGCCTCGCCGTAGAGGGCGCTCGCAGGCTCGAGCTCGCCCCCAGCCTCCGCCAGCACCGCCTGCGCGCTCAGCAGCGAGTGCCCGTTTCGCGGGATAGCGGACTCGGCACCGTCGAGCAGTGCCGTCGCGAGCGCGACGTCGTTGGCCGAGAGAGCGATCCGAACCGCATCGGGTAGGCAACGTGCGCGCCAGAACGG
>JBHEMZ010000013.1:0-18699 GCA_046262315.1 Gaiellaceae bacterium | reverse complement strand
GCATACGAGCTTCGCGACGGCGTCCACGCGCTCGGTCTGCAGGCGCGGATCGGCGTCAACACCGGCGACGTGATCACAGCGGCAGGCGACACGCTCGTCACTGGCGACGCCGTCAACGTCGCCGCGCGCCTCGAGCAAGCGGCACCGCCCGGCGACATCCTGCTCGGCGAGGCGACGCATCGTCTCTGCCGAGACGGCGTGCGCGCGGAGCGGGTCGAGGGGCTCGCGCTCAAGGGCAAGGCGGAGCCGGTGGCCGCGTTCCGGTTACTCGACGTGCTCGAAGATATGCCGGCGGCCCTCGTTCGACCGTTCGACGCTCCCCTGGTCGGCCGCGCCGCAGAGCTCGGCGCCATACGAGCCTGCCTCGATGCCGCGGTCGCCGAACGCGGTTGTCGAGTCGTCACAGCCGTTGGCTCGCCCGGGATCGGGAAGTCGCGACTTGCGCGCGAATTCTTTGCGAGCCTCGAGGGCGTGGCCGCGGTGCTCAGCGGGCGCTGCCTCCCGTACGGCGAGGGCATCACCTACTGGCCGCTCCTCGAGATCTTCCGGGAAGCGGGCGCCGAAGATGAGCTCACCGCCGCACTGGCGGCCGGTACGCCCGAAGAAGTGTCGTTCTCGGTTCGGAAGTCGCTCGAGCAACGAGCGCGCCAACAGCCGCTCGTGCTCGTCGTCGAGGACATCCATTGGGCCGAGCCGACGCTTCTCGACCTGATCGAGCACCTCGCGGACTGGACTCGCGACGCGCCGCTTTTGCTCCTCTGCCTTGCACGGCCGGAGTTCGCGGACAAGCGCCCTGGCTTGGTCGGAGGCCGGGCGAATGCGATCGCCCTCACGCTGGAACCGTTGAGCGAGGACGAAGCCGATGCGCTGATCGAGGCACTGCTGCACGGATCGCCGCTCGAGGCGTCGGCACGTGCGAGCGTTCGTGAAGCTGCCGGTGGCAATCCGCTCTTCGTCGAGCAGCTGATCGCCATGCAGGCGGAAGGAGGCGACCCCGACCACGTCCCGCCGACGATCCGTGCCCTCCTCAGCGCGCGCCTGGACGCGCTTCCCGAGCCGGAGCGCGATCTCCTCGAGAGCGCCTCCGTCGTCGGGCTGGACTTCGGATTGGAGTCCCTCGCCGCGCTCACTTCAAATGGCGGCAACGCTGCCCGCGAACTTCTCCCCGCGCTGGTGCGCAAGGAGCTCATCCGCCCGGACGAGGCGCGCCCGAACGCGTATCGGTTCCGGCACATGCTCATCCGCGACGCCGCATACGAACGGCTTCTCAAGGCGCGCCGCGCGGAGTTGCACGAGCGGTTCGCCGACTATCTGGAGAGCTTCGAGCGCGTGCCGCAACGAGACGAGCTGATCGGATACCACCTGGAGCACGCGTACCAGGCGCAGGCCGCCCTCGATGCCGTCGCCCCCGCCCGCCCCGAGCTCGGCCGGCGCGCCGCCGGCTACCTCGGCCGCGCCGGACTCGGAGCGTTTGCACGGAGCGACATTCCGGCGACTATCGGCCTGTTGCAGCGTGCCTCTCGGTTGCTGGCGCCGGGAGACGCTCAGCGCCTTCGCCTGCTGCCCGAATTGGGCAGCGCTCTCGCCGAGGCCGGGCGGTTCGACGACGCGCGGCAGGTCCTGGACGACGCGATCGAAGAGGCGCGTCGCGTCGCTGACCGCGCCGCGGAAGGCAAGGCGCGGATCGAGCAGCTCTGGATCCGGCTGGGTGTCGAGCCGGGCGAAGTCACGCCGGAGGCCGAGGCAGCTGTGCGGGAGCTGGTCCCGCTCTTCGAAGCGCTGTCAGACGACGAGGCGCTCGCACGCGTTTGGCGGCTTTCGGGGTTCGTCAGCCTGATGAGAAGCCGCTTTGGCGAGCTGGGAGTAGCGATGCAACGCGCGCTCGAGCACGCCCTGCGGGCGGGTAACGAACGGGAGCAAGGGTTGGTGCTCTTCTGGATCCCCCAGGGCGCCGTCTGGGGCCCAATGCCGGCGGAGGAAGGGATCGCAATGTGCGAGCGGCTGCTCGCGGATGCCGCGGGAAGCACTTCGGCCGAAGCAGGCGTCCTGAACGGGCTTTCGATGCTCTACGCTATGGTCGGACGTGCCGACGACGCCCGGAGGGCGTTGCAGCAAAGCGGTGAGATGTACCGCGAGCTGGGCCTCGAAGTCCTGTACGCCGTCGCCACGATGCACGCCGGGCCGGTGGAGCTTTACCTCGGCGATCTGCCGCGGGCCGAGCTCGGGCTGGTGCGCGCCATCGAGGTGTTCGAGCGGCTCGGCGAGCGCGGCTATCGCTCGACTGCCGAGGCGTGGCGAGCGCAGACGCTCAACCGCCAGGAGCGTTACGCCGAGGCGGAAGAAGCGACGCGGCTGAGCGAGGAGCTGGCGGCAGCCGACGACACGCCCTCGCAGCTCGGGTGGCGTACCGAACGCGCGCGTGCGCTCGCTCACCGCGGCGAGCTCGAGGAAGCAGAGCGGCTGGCGCGCGAGGCAGTCGCCCTCGCGCAGCCGACCGATTCCCTCGTCGACATAGGCGAGTGCGCCTTCGCGCTCGCCGAGACCATCAACCTCGCCGGGCGGACGGACGAGGCGGCCGCAGCCGCCGCCGGCGCGCTCGAGGCGTGGGAACGGAAGGGCATTGTCGGCTACGTTGCGCGGGCGCGCGTCCTGCTCGACGAGCTGCGGGTGGCAGCGTGACCGCGATCCCCGGGGACACACCCGTCACACTTGCGACCCGAATGTCATCGCCGTTCTGGACACGCAGGGACAGTCCCCGCAAGATGGCTCGGCGGGCCGACTCGGGAGGGGGGGCATGACGGCGGCGCCGGAAACCACTGCCAAGCCCGCCGGCGCCGGGGGCGACAGCCCGCAGCCGCTGCTCGAGCTGCGCGACGTCATCACCTACTACGGCGAGATCAACATCCTGCGGCAGGTGTCGCTCGAGGTGGGCGCCGGCGAGCTCGTCTGCCTGCTCGGCGGGAACGCGTCGGGCAAGTCGACGACGCTCAAGACGATCCTCGGCATCGTGCGCCCTCGCGGGGGAAGCGTCTGGTTCGACGGCGAGGACGTAACCGGCCGCGCGACCAACTACCGGATCGGACGAGGTATGGCGATCGTGCCGGAGAACCGGCGGCTGTTCGCGCCGATGACGGTGCGCGAGAACCTGGAGATGGGCGCCTACCTGAACGGCGGCGGCGCCGCGGAGGACTTCGACCGCGTCTACGAGCTCTTCCCGCTCCTCCAGGAGCGCCGCTCACAGCTCGCGGGGACGCTCTCGGGCGGCGAGCAGCAGATGGTCGCCATGGGCCGCGCGCTCATGTCACGGCCGAAGCTGCTGTTGATGGACGAGCCGTCGATGGGTTTGGCCCCGATCCTCGTCGAGCGCAACTTCGAGATCATCCAGCAGGTGCACGAGGCGGGCGTCGCCACCCTGGTCGTCGAGCAGAACGCCAACGTCTCGCTCTCGATCGCGGACCGGGGTTACGTGCTGCAGACCGGCCGGGTCGTGCTGGAGGGGAAAGCCTCAGACCTGCTGGAGAATGAAGACCTGCGCAAAGCCTACTTAGGGCGGTAATCGCAGTGGTCTGTCCCCGAACGGGGACTGACCCGTCACGGTACCGCACCGCGCGCACTCGCCGCGCCGCGCCGCGCGCCGGGGCTGCGGCGACGGGACACGTCCGGCACAGCCACCGGGGTCAGACCCCGTATACACGCCGGGCGTCACCGAAGCGCGCCGAAAGCCTCACAACTCTCCCCGCCGGGAACCGGGGAAGCTGTCCGTCCCGATCCCCTCCGCCGTCCTCGGGCGAATACGCTGAGGGCATGTTCGACCGGGAGACAATCGAGGAGCACGTGCTTCGCGGCGCCGAAGGGGCCGGCGACCCGGCCGCGCCGCGCCCACGCGAGGCCGGCCCGCTCCCGTACCGCGTCCGCCACCGCTTCCCGATCTTCGAACGGCTCGTCTACGTCAACTCGTGCTCGCAGGGCGCGCTCTCCGACACCGTCCGCCGCGCGTACGAGGACTACTTACACGACTGGGAAGAGCGCGGCTCGCCGTGGGAGTACTGGGTCGAGCAGACCGAGCGTGCCCGGACCGCCTTCGCCGGACTGGTGGGCGCGGCTCCCGACGAAATTGCGGTTACGAGCTCGCTCTCGGAGGGTCTCAGCGCTGTTGCCACGGGTCTCCGCTACGCCAGCCGCCGTCACAAGGTCGTCCTCTCGGACCTCGAGTTCCCGACCGTGGGCCAGATCTGGCACGCGCAGGAGTCGCGCGGCGCCCGGGTCGTGCACGTGCCGCCCGCCGCCGACGGCACCATCCCCTTCGAGAGCTGGGAGCGGGCGATCGACGACGAGACACTGATCGTCTCGCTCACACACGTCTCGTACCGCACCGGGACGATGCTCGACGCACAGCGCGTCGCCCAGCTCACGCACGAACGCGGCGCCCTCGTGATGCTGGACGCATACCAGACGGCCGGCTCTGTGCCACTTGATGTGCAGGCGCTCGGCGTTGACCTGTTGGCCGCCGGTGCCCTCAAGTACCTGCTTGGCTCAGCGGGGCTGGCGTTCCTGTACTGCCGACGCGATCTCGTGGAGCGCTTCTGGCCGGGCTCGACCGGCTGGTTCGCCGACAAGGACATCTTCGCCATGGATCATCGCGACTACTCGCCCGCGACGACGGCAGCGCGCTTCCAGTCCGGAACCCCACCGGTGCCCGCGATCTACGCGGGTGTGGCGGGCATCGAGCTGATGCAGGAGATCGGCGTGGCGGAGACGCGCGAGCACGTGCAGGTGCTCAACTCCCGCCTCCTCGACGGCCTCGACGAGCTGCGCGCGCGCGTCGTGACGCCGCGCCGGCCGAAACGCCGCGGCGCGCTGATCTGCGTTGCGTCGCACGATGCGCCCGCGCTCGTCGCCACGTTGCGTCGCGAGGGGATCGTTACCTCGTCCCGCGACGGCAACCTGCGTATCTCGGCGCACTGCTACAACGCCGAGGAGGACGTCGACGCCGTGCTCGCCGCTCTTGCGAGACACCGCCGGCTGCTCGTCCGACCTTAGCCGCTCAGTAGGTGAAAACGCAGTCGTGCTCGAGCGCGAGCCGGACGAGCACGTTCGGCTGCGCGAACTCGGCCGGCTTGCCCTCGAGCTCCGCCTCCGTTACGCCACGCGCCTTGCTGGACATCCCCGAGACGTAGATGCGGGCCCCGCCGGCAACCACCGCGTCGTACGATTCGCGCAGCGACCCTGTCCCGAGGCCGCCGAGGTTGTCCAGTACAGCATCGCGCAGCAGCTGCACGGCATCGCCGGCGAGGAACATCGACACCTCGTGCCCGTCGTCGACCGCGGCACGCCCGACGAGGAAGCCGAGCGCAGCGCGCGTGGGATGCTCTGGTCCGTGGGTGATGTGGACGAGGATGCGCGCCACGAGGCGACTCTATCGCGGTAGCGTCCGGCCGGATGGCGGTCGAGCGTGTGTGCGTCGTCGGCGCCGGCGTGATCGGCAGCCTCTACGCAGGGCACCTGGCGCAGGTCGCGGAGGTCTCGGTGCTGACGAGGCGGCGCGAGCACGCCGAGGCGCTCGAGCGCGACGGGCTGCGCGTGTCGGGCAAGAGCGAGTTCCTCGCGCGCGTCGCGGCCACGGCCGATCCCACCGGGCTCGCCCCGTTCGACCTCGCCATCGTGGCTACCAAGGCCACCGAGCTCGAGGGAGCAGCGCGAGCGCTCGAGGGCCGTTTCGCGGGCGCCACGGTCATGACCGTCCAGAACGGGCTCGGCGCGGAGGAGATCGTGCGGCGCCGCGGGGACTGGCCGCTCGTCTCGGCCGTGACCTTCATGAGCGGCGTCCGTCGTTCGGACACGCACGTGGAGTACGAGCTCGACACCGAGACGTGGCTTGGGCCCTTCGCGGGCACGGTCGGATACGCGCGCGTCGAGGAAATCGAGGGACTGCTGCGGGCCGCCGGGCTCCAGGCGAGAGCATTCCCCGACCTGCGGCCGGCCCAGTGGTCGAAGCTGATCTTCAACGCGACCGTCAACACGGTGGCCGCGGTGACGGATCTCCCCCACGTGTCGCAGTTCGCCGCGGCGGCCGAGCCGACCGATCTCGGGCACCTCGTCCGCGAACTGATGGACGAAGGCAAGCGGGTTGCGGCCGCCGCGGGCGTCGAGTTGCACGAGGATCCGTGGGAGATGAACGTGCTGGCGGTGCGGCGCGGAGAGACGGAGGCAGCGGAGGGACAGTACGCCCACATACCGTCGATGCTCGAGGACGTGCGCTCCGGCCGCCCTACGGAGGTCGACTACATCACGGGCGCGCTGGTGCGGGAGGCGGAGCGTCTCGGAGTTGACGTGCCGCTCCACGAGGCGATGTACCGCCTCGTGCGCGCGCGGGAGACTGCCTAACGATGCTAGTAACAGTCTGTTACTTGTCCCCGACGGCGGCTGTGACGAGGGAGTCCCGCCTTTGCTCAGGCACCGGCGGCGCTCTGATCGCGGCTAGTAACAGTCTGTTACTAGTACGAAAGGCGCGGTGAGAGGACTGCCGCGATGAGGGTCTGTGTGGTCGGGTGCGGCGCCGTCGGCTCGCTCTTCGCCGCGAACCTGGCGCAGCTCGACGACATCGACGTGTGGGCCTACGACGTGAGCTCGGAGCACGTCGCCGCGATCAATGAGCGCGGGCTGCGGCTCTCGGGCGCCGGCGAGGTCATCGGACTGCTTCGCGCGACCACAGACGCCGCGGAGCTGCCGCAATGCGACTTCGGCATCGTGGCCACGAAGGCGATGCACACCGAGCCGGCGATCGCCGCCGCCGCGTCCGCGTTCCGCGACAGCGCCGTGGCCTCCGTGCAGAACGGCGTCGGCAACGAGGAGACGATCGCAGCGCACGTCGAGCGGGTCATGCGCGGCACGACGTTCCCGGCCGGGCGCATCGTCGAGCCTGGATACGTGCAGTGGGACGTGAAGGGCGACACGACGCTCGGCCCCTTCGAGCCGCAGCCCGCGCGCCGCGACGAGATCGAGCGGCTCGCCGACGCCTGCACGCGCGCGGGCCTGCCCACGCGAGCGGTTGTGGACGCGCGCGGAGCACAGTGGCGCAAGGTGATCTTCAATGCTGCGACGAACCCCGTCGGCGCGCTCACAGGGCTCACGCACGGCCGGGTCTGCGAGGACGCGGCGCTGCGGCGCCTCATCAGCGCCCTCGTGGACGAAGGCAAGGCCGTCTGTGTCGCGCAGGGGATCGAGCTCGACGCGGATCCCGAGGCGCTCATCGACCACGCGGCGCGACCCGACGTGGCCTACGACCACAAGGCGTCGATGCTCCAGGACGTGGAGGCGCGCCGCGCCACGGAGGTCGACTGGCTGAATGGCGGCATCGTCCGCTTCGGCCGCGAGCACGGCGTGCCCACGCCGCTCAACGAGACAATCACCGCGCTCGTCCATGGTGTGGAGGCTTCGTGGACGAGGTAACTCGCCGCTACGCGAACGTGCGCGCGGCTGCCGCCCGCGCCGGACTGGACGCCGTCGTCGTCGCGGGCTCCGAGTACTCCGGCTTCGAAGGGGCGGTCACGTACCTTTCCGGGTTCACCATCGTGCACCGCTACGCCTACGTGCTCCTCCCGCTCGAGGGTGAGCCGGCGATCGTCTTCCCTGCCGAAGCGCGCTACGTCGGCGAGCATGGGCAGACGTGGATCGAGGAGCAGGTCTTCGCGTCGCATCCCGGCGAATGGCTGGCAGAACGGTTGCGCGGCCGGCGCCTCGGCGTCTACGGACTCGACTACGTGATGACCGTCCGCGACTACCGGGCGCTGGCAGACGTCGCGGAGCTGGTCTCGTTCGACGAGGAATTCGACCTCGCGCGCGCGGTCAAGAGCGAGGGTGAGCTGGCCTCCGTACGGGACAGCGTGCGCATCAACACGCAGGGCTTCCGGATCTTCCTCGAGCACTACGCGCCCGGCCGCAGCGCGGCCGAGGTGATGGCAGAGTGCGAGCGCTACTTCGTCACCGAGGGTTGCGGGCGGCTGACGATGGACATGGTGCTGCAGGGGCCCGAGTTCCTGCTTGCACGAAGCGATCTGCCGCTCGGCGAGTTCTGCCTGCCGTCACTCGAGATCGCAGGCCCGGGCGGGCATTGGGTCGAGGTCTCACGCGCCATCGGGACGCCGGACGAGGACGGCCGGCGCATGCTCGAGGCATACGAGGAGTACTTCGACGCGGCACGCAACTCGCTGAGACCGGGCGCCACAGCGCACGACGTCCACCTCGCCGTGTCGCGCGGCTTCCACGAGCGCGGCTACACGCTCGGCCACGTCACCGGCCACTCCATCGGCATGACGATGATCGAGCATCCGAAGATCGGCGAGGGCGTCGAGACGGAGCTGGCCGAAAATATGGTCTTCTCCATGCACCCGCACGCGATCGCGCCGGACGGGCAGAGCTGCCTCTACATGCAGGAGACCTGGCTCGTGACCGCGGACGGCGGCGAGCCCCTTTCCGGCCTACCCATGAAGCTCTACGTGCCGGACTGACGCCGGCCGCGCTGCCTTTCGCGCGCCCGCGCGCACCTCTTAGCCGGGCGTCTCGCCGTTGAGGATGCGGGCGAGCACGGCCGAGTCAATGTTCCCGCCGGAGACGATGCACGCGACGCGCTTCCCTCCGACTCGACCTGCGAGTGCCGCAGCGACAGAGAGGGCTCCGGCGCCCTCGGCGATCACGCGGACCCGCTCGGCGAGCAGGCGGACCGCGTCCGCGACGTCGTCCAGCGGCACGACCGCGACGTCGTCGACGAGCTCCTCGAGCAGTGGCCACATTCGCGGAAGCACCAGCTTGGCGCCCGCGCCGTCGATCCAGGTGGCCCGGTAGTCGATCTCGCGCGCCTCGCCGGCCGCGAGCGACGCGGCGAGCGCCGCCGCGGTCTCCGGCTGCGCCGCGACGACGCGCGTGCCCGGCCGTAGCTGCTTGACCGCACTCGCGATCCCCGAGATCAAGCCGCCACCGCCTACCGGCACCACGACCGTGTCCACATCGGGCAGATCCTCCACGAGCTCGAGTCCAATCGTGCCGTTACCCGCCATGACGTCGTCGCTCTCAACGGGGTGCACGAACAGGCCTTCCGCGCCGTCGTAGCGGTGCGACTCCATCACCCCCCACCACTCGTCGAACGGCACCATGACCACGCGCCCGCCCAGCCGCTCGATCGCGTCCACTTTCGTGCGCGGGGCCGTGTCGGGCACGACGATCGTGGCGGTCACGCCGAGCTCGCGCGCCGCCCACGCCACGCCTTGCGCCATGTTCCCGGCGCTCGCGGTTACGAGGCCGCGTGCCACGTCCTCGCGAGGCGCGCGCATGGCCGCGTTGTAGGCGCCGCGCAGCTTGAACGAGCCGATCGGCTGGAGGTTCTCGAGCTTGAGGTGGATCTCGGCCGGTGCATCCGCATAGAGGCGGACGAGCGGCGTGCGTACGGCCGTGCCGGTCAGGGTCTGGCGGGCGCTCCGAATCGCGTCGAGCGCGATCAAAACGACACCTCGGCTCCCAGGCCCTGCTCGCGTGCCTTGCGCACGACGTGGTCGGCGGCCGCGAGGTCCTCGATGGCGATGCCGAGCGACTTGAAGAGCGTGATCTCCCTCGCTGACGTCCGGCCCGGCGAGATGCCCGCGAGCACCTCGCCGAGCTCGGCATGGATGTGGCCGCGGCCGATGGCGCCCTCCTCGACGGCGAGCAGGTAGTCACCGGCCTCGTGCTCGGCCGACTCGCGCCGGTCGACGACGAGCGTCGCCGCGGCGACCGTCGCGCCGTCCAGCTCGCGCGTGTGCGGGAAGCAGGCCCCCACCGCATTGATATGTGCACCGTCCGCGATCCATTCCCGGCGTACCACGGGCTCCGGCGAGCTCGTGGCGGTAACGACCACGTCTGCGCCGCGTACCGCCTCCTCCGCGCTCGCCACGGCCTCGACCGGGAACTGCACGTCCGCGTCCTGCGCGAGCTGACGTGCGTGCTCCGCGGAGCGGCTGTAGATGCGAGCGCAGGCGAACGGATGGACTGCCGCCATCGCGTGCAGATGCGACCGCGCCTGAACGCCCGCGCCCAAGATCGCCAGCTCGCGAGCCTCCTCGCGGGCAAGCGCGCGCGTGGCCGCGCCTGACACCGCCGCCGTGCGGATCTCGGTGATTGCGGAGGCGTTCAGGACCGCTCGCAGCTCGCCCGTCTCGCCGTCGGAGAGCAGCACGGCTCCCTGGTGGGTGTCGAGGGCGCGCCTGGCCGGGTTGTCGAAGACCACGTTGATCGCCTTGAGGCCGAACGCCGGGCGCTCCCCGCCGCGATACGCCGGCATCAATCCGATCAGGCCCGGCGCGTCGGGCGGCCGCACCACCGACCGCAAGGGTTGGAAGCCCTCGCCGCGCGCGAGCGCCACTAGCACGTCGGCCATGACGTCGATGCACTCGTCCATCGGCAGCAGCCGCTCGACATCGGCGTAGTCCAGGACGAGCACGCTCACGGGAAGAGCGACGCCAGCTCACGGCGCTCGGCTGCGCCGAGCGCTAGCTGGAGGCCTCGCACGGCCGGCTCGAGCTGGCTCGATGTCCTCGGCCCGACAACCACCGCCGTCACGTCAGGGTTCGATAGCAACCAGGCGAGCGCGAGCGTCGGCAGGTCGGTGCTCCAGGCCGCCGCCGTCGCAGCCAGCGTCTCGAGCCCCTCGTAGACGTCGGGTGTCGCCAGGTGCTCGTAGGAGCCCGGCCGCATCGTCATGCGCGAGCCGTCCGGGTACGGGTGGCCGAGCGCGTATTTTCCGGTCAGCCACCCGCCGGAGAGCGGCCCGAAGGGCGTGAAGCCGAGCCCGTGCTCTGCGCAGAACGGCAGCACCTCTTCCTCCGCCGCCCGGTCGAGCAGCGAGTACGAGTTCTGCACCCACTCCAGGCGTGTCAGCCCCTCGGCTTCCGAGATCGCCAGTGCCTCCTCCAGGTACGCCCGGTCGACGTTGGACGCCCCGATCGCACCCACGCGTCCCTCGCGGACGAGCCCGTCGAGCGCCCGCAGCGTCTCCGCGAGCGGCGTATCGGGGTCGGGCTCGTGGACGAGGTAGAGCGGGACGCGGTCGACGCCGAGCCGGTCGAGGCTAGCCTCGAGCTGCCGCCTGATCCGCTCGGGCGCGAGACCGCGGTCACGCGGGTCGCCCACCGTCGAGTGGAAGACCTTCGTGGCCAGCACCGGTTCGTGCCCGCGTGCCGCGCGCCAGAGCCCGATCCACGCTTCGCTGCGTCCTCCGCCGTACGCGTCCGCGGTGTCGAACGCCCTGAGGCCCGCCTCCCAGGCGGCGTCCATGATCGAGAACGCGGCCTCCTCGCTCTCGCCCTGCCCGAAGAACTCGGGCGCCGAGCCGATACCGCCGAAATTGCCGCAGCCGAGGACGACCCGCGTGACGGCAATCCCGCTGCCGCCTAGCTCCCGCGTTTCCACTATGCGAGACCCCCCGCGAGACAACAGAGCTCGTCGTCGGTCACGAGGCCGCCCTTTTCGGCACCGAGCCTCTTGACCGCGGCGAGCAGCGCACGCTGCGCCTCCTTGTCGAGTTCGAGCCCGAGCTCCTCCGCCTTGATCCGGATCGAGTCGATGCCGCTCTTCTTGCCGAGCACGATCGAGCGTTCGGCGCCTACGAGGGCGGCGGCGTAGGGCTCGATCGACGGTGGGTCGTGGAACTGGCTGGCGACGGCGCCCGACTCACGGCGGAAGAGGTTCTCGCCGACGAGAGGCTTCCAGGGCTCGAGCGCGTAGCCGGACAGCTCGCGCACGCGCTCGGACACCGCCCGCACGCGGTCGAGGCGGAGCGGAGTTTGGACGCCGTAGAGGGCGTGGAGGGCGAGTGCCATCTCGCCGATGTTTGCGTTCCCGGCACGCTCGCCCATGCCGTTGATCGTCCCGTGCAGCCAGCGGGCGCCCGCGCGGGCGGCCGCGACCGCCGCCGCGGTGGCCAGGCCGAAGTCGTTGTGGCCGTGCCAGTGGAGCGGGATGTCCGGGCCGAGCCGCTCGCAGACCCGGGCCACAAGCTCGCCGGCGGCTTCCGGCGTGGCGACGCCGATCGTGTCCACGATGACCGCCTCGCTCGCGCCGGCCTCCACCGCGGCCTCGTACGCCCTGTCGAAAAAAGCGGGATCTGCGCGCGTTCCGTCAACGCCGAAGTATGCGACGGTGACGTCGTTCGAGGCGGCGAAGGAGACCGCCTTGCGGATGCGCTCGAGCATCTCGTCGTGCGAGACGCCGAGAGCACGAAGCTTGAGCTCGCTGATCGGCGACTCGACGACGGCAGCCCGCACGCCGAGCTCGACCAGCGCCTCGACGTCGGCGGGGACAGCCCGAGCGAAGCCCCAGACTTCGGCGCGCAGGCCCGCGTCAGCGATTAGGCGGACGGCTTCGCGGTCCTCGTCGGAAACCCGTGGGAAGCCGGCCTCGATGCGCTCGACGCCGAGGTCGTCGAGCAGCCGGGCGATCTCGAGCTTCTGCTGGGGGTCGAGGACGACCCCGACCGTCTGCTCGCCGTCGCGCAGCGTCGTATCGTAGAAGCCGACTGCGGCTGTAAAGGCGTGCGGCTTGTTGAGGTCGCCGGTCCAGATCACCGATCGGCCCGTACGACGAGCATCTCCACCGTGTACTCGACGGGGTCGGGCAGGTCGCGCTCGGCGCGGGCGAGCCCCTCGCGGTACTCCTCGTCGCTGAAGTGGTCGAACGTAGACGCGTAACGGCCGCGGATGCGCTCGATCGCTTCCGCACGCGCAAAGCTCCGGTCGACCGCGTAGCTAGTGGTCGAGGCCGCTGTGAATCCGGCGGCCCGCAACTCGCCTTCGAGCGCCTCTCGCGTCGGGAAGCGAGCCTGCTCGACACGCACGTACGACGGGAAGAGCGGCGCGAGCCAGGCACGCGGGAACATGGCCGGCTCCGGAGTCTGGATCAGGAGGCGACCTCCGCGCGTGAGGACGCGGTGGGCTTCGACGAACGCGCGCGGCCGGTCGAGATGGTGGACGACGAGCATCATCACAGCCCGGTCGAACGCACCCTCGGCGAACGGGAGCTCCTCCGCCCGCGCGAGCCGAAGATCCACATCTGGGAGCTTCGCGCGCGCCTCCGCGAGCATGGCAGACGAGGTGTCGACGCCGCTGATGCGGCAGCCGAAGTGGTCCTGGAAGACGCGCAGGTGCGCCCCCGTGCCGCAGCCGACGTCGAGCAGGCGGGTCCCTGCGAAGGCGCCCGACTCGTCGAGGCGCTCGTAGCGCGACAGCGGTCCGGGGTTGCGGAGCGCCTCGTACCGCGCCGCGACAGCGTCGAAGTGGCCGACCTGGCTCATCGCCGACTTCCGCGCGCGTCTTTCGGCACCGTTCTGGCAAGGACGCGCGCGCAACGCGCGGGTAGGCTCGGCCTCGAGCGGGAGGACGGCGCGGCCACCCCCCTTGGGAGGGTGGGGCGCGGACCTGGCGGGGGGTGTGGCCGGCTCACAGGGTGCGGAAGTCGTCGGGGAATCGACACAGTTTCTCGACGCCGTCGGCCGTAACGAGGAAGTTGTCCTCGACGCGCAGGCCGCCGCCCCCCTCCCAGTAAGCGCCCGGCTCGATCGCCAGCACCATGCCCGCCTCGACCTCGCCGCTTCCCGCCTGGTGCGCGTACGGCGGCTCGTGCGCCCGAGCGCCTACACCGTGCGCCACCGGGTGTGACGGCTGTCCGGCGTAGCCGCCCTCCGCGAGCCGGGCGCGGATCAGCCGGTCGAGCTCGGCGAGGCTCGCGCCGGGCCGTAGGTGCGCGACCGCTGCGTCGAGCGTCTCGAGCAGCAGCTCGAGCAGACGCTCGTACTCGGGAGTGAGCCGGCCCGGGCACAGATTCTTCGTATGGTCGCACCAGTAACCGTCGGCGCAGACCCAGATCTCGAAGAGCGTCGGCTCGTGCTCCTGCACGGGCCGGGCGCCGGTCGCCGTGAAGGTGCGGATTCCCGGCCCCGACCAGACAAGTGCGAAGCCGCGCGCCAGCTCGACCTTGCCTTCGAAACCCGTGCCGGCGCCGTGTACGAAGCCCTCCCAGAACGCTGCTGCCTCGCTCTCCTTCATCCCCGGCCGGACGTGCTCGGCGACGTGCTCCATGGCGAGCGCGGCGAGCTCATTCGCGAGCCGCATGCGCTCGATCTCCTGCGCCGTCTTGACCGCACGCGCCTCGACGAGGAGCGGCGTCGCATCCTCGACCTGCCTGCCGAAGGAGTGGAACCACTCGTGCGTGTAGGTCGTCGGCTCGCCGACCATGCGGTCGGACGCCTGCGTGCCGAGCGAGAGCTCGAGTCCGATGCGCTCGTAGCCGCGCTCGCGGACCGCCACCTGGACGACCTCGACGGCCCGCGCCACCGGCGGGCGAGGATCACGCTCGTCATAGCCGGCGAAGAGCCGGATGTCGTCCGTCCACGCCTGGCGCGCCGCATCGTCGGCCTGTGGCTCGAGCGCCGCGAGCGTCGTGTGGCCGTCCCGTCCGAAGACGACCACGTCGTAGCCCTTCATCGGCCAGTAGTTCGAGAGGTAGACGACGTTGTCGGGCGCCCGTACGACGAGTGCGTCGAGGTCGTGCTCGGCCATGAGCGTGCGCACGCGCTCGAGCTTCGCCTGGTCACGCGGCCAGCTCAATGCGTCTCGGCGGGTTGTCGAGCCGCAACGATTCTGACGAGCCCAGGCGAGCCCAGCGGCAGGGCCTGCATCATTCGACGTCTTCGTCGAGCACGTAGAGATGCGCTGCATGGGATGCGCCAACGCCGAAAACACTCGACGTGGCAGAAGAACTGCTGCTCGGCCTCGTTCTGTTTGCCCCACCTGGGGACAAACACGAGTGCACAGGGGTCGATGTCGTCATGGCCAACCTCCTGGTCACAGAAGCAGCAGTTCAGGCGGAGGAGTCCTTCAGCGTCGGACGCGTCGTCCGGTGACGGAAAGTCATGATCCACCTCGCCCGTCTCATCGCGTCCCCGGAGCCAGCGCATGCGCCTACCAGCGGACACGCGGCGGAGCCGGCTCGCCGTGCGCCTCCTGCCACGACACGACCGGGTTCCGCAGCACCCCGATGCCCTCGATTTCCGCCTCTATCAGGTCGCCTGGCTTGAGGTAGAGCGACGCCGCGTCCTCGCTGAACCCGGCAACGCCGGACACTGTCCCCGTCGAGACGACGTCGCCCGCCGAGTAGCCGAGCGCGGAGTAGTGCGACAGGATCTGGGGGATCGTCACCGACATGCGCGACGAGTGCGACTCCTGCCGCGGCTCGCCGTTGACGCGCAGCTCCATCGCCAGGTTGTGCGCGTCCGGGATCTCGTCGGGGGTCACGATCCACGGGCCGAGCGGACAGAACGTGTCGATCGCCTTGCAGAACGAGAAGACGCCCGACTCCATCTCGCGCCGCTGGATGTCGCGCGCGGTGATGTCGTTGAAGACCACGTAGCCGCCGATGTAGTCCGGCGCCTCCTGGGGCCCGAACCAGCGGCCGGGCTTCGATATCACCACTGCGAGCTCGAGCTCGTAGTCGAGCTCCTCGGTCAGGTGCTCGGGATAGACGACCGGGTCGTCCGGCCCCACGATCGCGTCGACGTTCTGGAAGAACACGATCCACGGCGCGATCTTGTGCGACCAGCCGACGCGCTTCGACTCGTCCTCGTGCTCGCGGAAGTTGCCCGCGGTGTGAAAGAACTTCTTCGGGATGATCGGCGCGCGCAGGCGGCCCTCGGCAAGCGGCCAGCTCCGGCCCGTTTCGCCCGCCCGAGCGGGGCCGCCGCGCTCGAAGAGCGTCCGCATGTCCGAGACGTCGCGCTCCGCGAGCTCATCGCCCCGGACGTCGCCCACAACGACCTCCCCGCCCACCTCGAACGTCGCCAGGCGCACGCGGCGATGCTACGCGAGCGTGTCGCGCAGCCGCCCGACCAGCTCCACGATTTCCTCTGTCGCGCCGTGCGGCGCACCCTCCCACTCGCGCGACTCCATCCACCCCAACTCGGCCGGCGTCCCCTGATAGCGCGGGACGACGTGCACGTGCAGGTGGGGCACGCGGTGACCGATCGCAGCGGAGTAGACGCGCTCGAGGTCGAGCGTCGCCCGCAGAGCCCGAGCAAGCTGGGTGATCGCCACACCGGTCGCCGCCGCCTCCTCGTCCGCCAGGTCGGCCCAGCCCGGTGCGTGACGTCGCGGCACCACCATGACGTGGCCGAGGAGCTGGCGGGGATACTCCTCGAGCGGCGGCAGATGGAAGCCCGCGACGAGCGGCTCGTCGATCAACAGCCCGCCGACGAGGTCGCCGCCGACCTGCCTGCAGATGAGACAGTCAGCGGCCACGGAGCCAGGCGATCACGTCGGCGGCGTTCCGGTCGGGAGGGAACACCGGGTAGAAGACCTTGACGATCTCGCCGCGCTCGGCGACGAGCGCCAGCCGCTTGTACAGCGTCTGGCCTGCTACGTCGAAGGTCGGCAACGCCAGCGCTCTGCCGAGTCGGAGCTTTGGATCGGCGATCACCGGGTAGGCGATGTGGGTCCGCTCGGCGAACTCGACCTGCTCGTCCAGCGGCTGCGCCGACAGCCCTGCGACTCGGGCGCCCAGCGTTGCGAGCTCGGCCTCGTGGTCACGGAACGCGCACGACTGCGGCGTGCAGCCGCGCGCGCCCGGAATCTGATCCCAGCCAGGGGGCGAGGGCCGACCGGGCGTCCCTGCGCGCGGGTAGGCGTAGAGCACGAGCCGGCCGGCGGCGAGCTCGGCGAGGTCAACCGGCCCTTGCGACGACTCGAGCCGAAGCGACGGCAGCCGCCTCCCCGGCAGGTGGTCGGCGCCGCCGTCGTCCTCCGGCACCGGCAGATCAGGCGGCAGCGTGTACGGGTCGGCGCTCACGGAGCCCGATCGTACGCCTCAGCATGCCGCTTCACGGCACGCAGGAACGTCACGCGGATCAGCCCGCTGAACGGGCGCACGACGAGCCAGTAGCGGGCGAACCGCCGCCGCGCCGCCTCGTCCGCCACATGGACGCGCGTCACCGTGACCAGCCGGACGGCGCCGGGGCGCTGCGCCAGCTCGAAGCCGAGCACGGCCCGGGCGACGTCCGGGCGGTCGTACCGTTCAAACTCCTCCGCGCTGCCGAACCTGACCACGTCGCCCCTCACCTTCCAGAACTGGCCGGCGAGCCCAACGACGAGCTCCTCTCCCGGCCGGTCCAAGAGCACCGTTCCGCCCAGCCCTTCACACATGAGCTCGACGAACGGCCGCCGCTGCGAGAGCTGCCGGCCGCGAAGCCGCGCCGGCAGCGCGCGCAGCCTCATGAGCGTCCGCACAACAGGCACCTCGGCCAGCGACACCTCGCGCAGCGCGCGATCGACAGCCTTAGGCGGCGCCGCGATCAGCACCTCGTGGCGCTCCGAGAACTCGTACTCCGGCAGCCAGCGGTCGAGCATCTCTCGAAAGACGACAGTTGCGGTCAACCGGAACCGCAGACGCGCGCCGCCGTCAGTGCGTACACGCGCGCCGTGTCGACGAGCGAGCGGATCTCCATGCTCTCGCCCTCGCTGCCGGGCAGCCCGCTCGAGGGCCCGTAATTCAGAGTCGCCACGCCGTAGCGGGACAGGACGGAAGCGTCTGAGAACCAGCGCACCACGTCGCGCTCCGGCGCGCGGCCAAACACCTCGCGGGCACTCTCGTCGACTGCTCGAACGAGCTCGTGGCCCTCGTCGATCTCGGAGCCCGGCGCGCTGACGTAGATCTCGGCCTCGACGCCGTGCTCGGGAAAGCGCCTTCGCAGAGACGAGGCCAGCTCCGTCACGGCCGTGCGCGCCTCGGTCATCGCCATCGTGGGCGGCACGCGCACGTCGAGGAACAGGTCGGCGCGCCCCGGCGTCCGCGACACACGCCACGGGAAGCCTCCCCGCACCGCCCCCACGTTCACGACCCCGCGCAGGCCGCGGTAGGAGGCGCGCTCCTCCCACTCCGGGATCCACCCGAGCACCGCCTCGAGCACGTCGCGCAGCCGGACGATGGCGTTCAGGCCCAGTCGGCCGTCCGAGAACGCCGTGTGCACAAACGGCCCGCGTGTCGAGAATCGCACCCACATGGCGCCGTAATGGCCGAGCACCACCTTGAGCTCGGTCGGCTCCCCGAGCAGGCACATGTCGGCGATGCCGCCATGCGTCACGAGGTGCCGGCTCCCCGCCGCGTAGCCGCGGTACTGCTTGCCGCGGAAGTCCTCGCCCCACTGCGTCTTTTCGATCTCCCCGACGACGGCGGCCACGATCAGGTCGCCCTGGAGGCGCACGCGGGCATCCTGGAGCGCCCGCACCGCCTCGACGTAGCACGCGAGCGCGCCCTTCATGTTCGAGATCCCCAGCCCGTAGATGCGCCCGTCCCGCTCGAACCCCTCCGGCTGGAAACCGGGAATGCCCTGGAGCCACGGCTCGCGCCCGGAGTACGAGGTGTCGAGATGCCCGTTGAACATCAGCGTCGGCCCGCCGCCGGTCCCCGGCCAGGTGCCGAGCACGTTCGCGCGGCCGTCCTCGACCTCCTGCCATTGCATCCGCAGGCCCGCCGACTCGAGCTCGTCGCGCATCCGCTCGCCCATCGCCTGCTCGCGCCCGGTCGGGCTCGGCACGGACACCAGGTCGACCGCGAGCGCGACGAGCCGGTCCTCGCGGACATGGGACGTCAGGTCAGTCGCGGAAATGCGGCAGCACCTTCTTCCCGAAG
>JBHEMZ010000012.1:0-3263 GCA_046262315.1 Gaiellaceae bacterium | reverse complement strand
ACCCACAGCCCGCTGGCGTGCGACCTCGCGGTGACGCTTGCGGCTGTCCTGCGGGGCGGTGAAAACACATTCGAGACCGCCGAATCGGTCCTGCGCGGGTACGGAACGGTCACGCTGCTCGAAAGCGAGGAGGTCGCGGTCCTCGCCGACGCGGTGGCCGCGCGGCTTGCGGCGACCGTCCTGATCTCGGCCTGGAGGGTCGGCCGCTTCGGCGACAACGCCGACTACATCACCGCCTACGACGCGGGGAGCTGGGCCATGCTCGAGCTCTTCGACGAGCTCGGGACGAACGCCGTGCGGGAACGCTTTCTCCACGCGGCGGCGCCCGCCCTCGCGTGGCGAAACTCGGAGCCTCTCACTCCTTCTGGACGCTCGACGAGCGAGCTCCTGGAGAAACGGAACCGTTTGCTTGGCTCGGCGCACTATCCGCTCTCGTACGATCGTCCGCTTCACCTGGTGCGCGCGGAGGGGGTCTGGATGTTCGGCGCCGACGGGCGGCGCTACCTCGACGCGTACAACAACGTGCCGGTGGTCGGGCACGGCCATCCGCGCGTCGTCGGGGCTGTGGCAAGGCAGGCGCGTCTTCTCAACACGAACACGCGTTACCTGCACGAGGCCCCGGTCGAGCTTGCCCAGCGTCTCACGGCCAAGATGCCGGACGAGCTCGACACATGCGTCTTCGTGAACTCTGGAAGTGAGGCGAACGACCTCGCGTGGCGTGTGGCCACAGCGGTGACCGGCCGGTCGGGTGGGATCGTGGCAGCTCATGCCTATCACGGAGTCACGGCTGCGCTCACCGACCTCTCGCCTTCCGAATGGGTCTCGGACGAGCGGCCGGCACACGTCGAGACGGTGCCCCCGCCGGATGGGTACCGGGGCGCCCATCGCCGGGATGAGAACGGATGGGCCGAACGCTACGCCGCCTCGATCGGCGATGCGGTGCACCGCCTGAACGACCGCGGCCACGAGCTCGCGGCGATGTTGCTCGATCCGGCCTGGACGAGCGCGGGGATCTTCACCGACGCGGGCGCGTATCTGCCCGACGCGCTGCGCCGGGTGCACGAGGCAGGCGGCCTCTTTCTCGCGGACGAGGTCCAGGCGGGGTTCGGCCGCCTCGGGTCGAGCCTCTGGAGCTTCGCGCCCGCCGGGATCGTCCCCGACTTCGTCGTTCTCGGGAAGCCGATGGGAAACGGTCATCCCGTGGGCGCTCTCGTGATGAAGTCGACCCTTTCCGATGAATTCTCGAAGCGGCAGGCGCCGTTCTTCAGCACGTTCGGTGGCAACCCCGTGGCGTGCGTCGCGGCGCTTGCCGTCCTCGACGTGATCGAGGAGGAGGGGCTCCTGGGGCAGGCGGCCGAGGTTGGGCGCTACCTCCGCGGCGGGCTCGAGCAGCTCGCCCGCCGGCGCGAGCTCGTCGGCGACGTCCGCGGCGAAGGGCTACTGGTCGGCGTCGAGCTCGTGCGCGATCGGGAGACACGGGCGCCGGCCCCTGAGACGGCGCGTGCCGTGGCGAACGGGATGTGCGATCGCGGCGTCCTCATCGGGACGACCGGCATCGACGCGAACGTGCTCAAGATCCGGCCTCCGCTGCCGTTCGGCCGCGATCACGCCGATCTACTTCTCGCGACGCTCGGGAGACCCTCACCGAAGCGGCGCGCTCGGGCGCGGCTAGCGCCTGAAGCGCTCGAGCCCCAACGACCGGATCTCCTCCGGCGTCCGGTCTTCAAGGACGAGCGAACAGACGGCCTCTCCCGTCGGCGGGGCGAGCGTGATGCCCATCCGGCCGTGGCCCGTCGCCGCGTAGAGGCCCTCCTGGCCTGGGACGGGGCCGATGATCGGCAGCCCGTCGGCTGGATAGGGTCGCAGGCCGGCCCACTGGAGCTCGATTTCCTTCGGCCGCCAGTCCCGCAGATATGGGAGCGACGAGCGCAGGATCGTCCCGATGCGCCGGCGGCGAAGCGACGAGTCGGTCCCCGTCAGGTCGAAGACCCCCGCGAAGCGCATTCGCTCGCCGAACGGGCTCCCTCCGACCTTTGCCTCGGCGAGGTAGAGCGCGTGCTTGGGGGCCGTGCCGGTGCCGCTCGCCGTCACGCTGTAGCCCTTCGCGGCTTCGAATGGAAGACGGATCTCGAGCGGCGTCAGCAGTGCGGGCGACCAGGCTCCCGCCGCGATGACGACACGGTCGGCCTCCACCGAGGCATCCCCCGTGTCTAGCTGCCACGGGCCGTTGCGGCGGGTGAGCCCTCTGACGTCGACCCCCTCCTCGACCGATGTTCCGCTTTCCCGCAGGTAGCGCGCAAGCGCGGCGGTGAATTGCTCCGGGCGGACGTAGCGCTCGGCGCGCACTTGGATCCCACCGATGACCCGGTCGCTGAGCGCGGGCTCGACCCGTCGAACCTCGTGGGCGTCGAGAACCTCGACGGGCCCGTCGTAACCGGCCTCGCGCGCGCCGTCGATCATCTCGACGTACTCGGCGAGGCCTGCCTGAGTCGTCGCCGCGACCACCATTCCGCTCTTGTGGATGTCGAACTGGACGCCGGCTGCCCGGAGGTCGTCGAAGAGCTCGAAGGTCCTTCGGCCGAGCTCGACGGTCGCTTCCAGGCCCGCCTGGTACCGCGCGGAAGTGCACGCGCGCCAGAAATCCCAGGACCAGCGGAAGAAGCTCGCCCGTAGTGTCGGCTGGATCAGGAGCGGGCTGTCGCGGCGCAGCATCCCGGCCAGAGCGCCGAAAACGACGCCGGGAGCGGGAAGCGGCGCGGAGAGAGCAGGACAGATCCAGCCGGTGTTCCCAAAGGAGCAGCCTTCTCCGACGCGCCCCCGCTCGAGCACCCGCACGTCGGCGCCGCCCCGCGCGAGCGAGTACGCGCAGGAAAGGCCGATCGCGCCGGCGCCGACTACGGCGACTCTCATGCGGCAACGCTATCGACGCCGGAAGCACGGCGCTCCGCTGGCAGAATGTCCGCCGTGCAGGAGTGGGAGCGAAAGAGGGTTCTCGGTCAATGGGGCGTGCGGAACGAGAACGCGCGGGAGCGGCACGAGCGCACGATCCTCGAACGCGACCTAGCCGGAGCACCGTTTCGCGACAAGCGCGTCCACCTCCGCGCACACCCCTTTCACCGCTCGCCCGAGAGCTATGTCGCGTCGTTGGGGGGCCCGCTTCCTTACATGATTCGGCTGCGCGAGATCGCCGAGGAGACCGACGCCCACGTTCTCGCGCTCGACGACGCGTGGCGGAATCTCTGCGAGGAGTGCGGCGGCGACGA
>JBHEMZ010000011.1:0-20656 GCA_046262315.1 Gaiellaceae bacterium | reverse complement strand
TCGCCTACCGCTCACACCGCGAGCGCACGCGAGCGCTGCCACACTGGCTCGACTACTACAACCGGCGCAGGCCGCACAGCTCGATCGGAGACCGACCTCCGATCAGCCGCGTTCACAACGTCCGTGGGTAGGACAGCTAGTCCGCTTCGGCGGGCGTCAGTAGCTCGGTCGGCAGCCGGAAGCAGTCCTCCCGCCGGCCGTCAGGCAGAGTCCGCTTGAGCATCTGCACGCTCGGCAGCGCGCGCAGTTGCGTCGCATCGAGCCCCGTGACCCGCCGCGCCTCGTCGGCCGACAGGATCGTGAACAGAGGAGGAGCGTTGAACGACCGCACCCTTTCTTTGTCGGCAGGCGGCGGCTCGGTCTGAACCCCCGACGGACTCCACTCATTCGAGTCGTGGTGTAGTGAACCGCCTGTGTCGAAGTGGTAGCCGGGCGTTGACGCTTGCCTGCGGATGGGGCATCGTGGCGGAAGCACGTGAGCACTGAGGCCCTCGAAGTCCTCGACCCGATCACCCGCCGGCACGTCGAGAAGGCTGCCGACGCGCTGTGCGACGAGTTCGCGGGCGTCTTCTCGCGCGAGACCATCACGCGCTACATCGCCGAGTCGGTCGACGTGCTCGGCGGGGCGAAGATCAACGACTTCGTACCCGTCCTCGCTCGTCGCTTTGCCCGCGAGCGCTTGAAAGCGTTGGGGCAGGCCGATCAGCTGATCACAAAGACGCAGTCCGAGGTCCTGTTCGTCTGCGTGCAGAACGCGGGGCGCTCACAGATGGCGGCGGGGCTCGTGAACCTTCGCTCAGGCGGTCGTATCCACGTCCGCTCAGCCGGGTCGGCGCCCGCCCAGGAGGTCAACTCGCTGGCCGAGCAGGCGATGAGGGAGATCGGCGTCGATCTCTCGGAGGCGTTCCCGAAGCCGCTCACCGACGAGGTCGTGCGCGCCGCTGACGTTGTGATCACGATGGGCTGCGGAGACGCGTGCCCGATCTACCCCGGCAAGCGCTACGAAGATTGGGAGCTTCCGGATCCCGCCGAGGCGCAGTCTCTCGACCAGGTTCGCGGGATACGCGACGCCATCGACGAGCGCGTCGAGCAGCTCGTCGGCGAGCTGCTCGCTTAATTCACGGACAGCAGATCGACCACAAACACCAGCGGCTCGTGCGGCTTGATCACGCCGCCCGCCCCGCGGGCTCCGTAGGCCATGGCCGAAGGGATCGTGAGCTTGCGACGGCCCCCGGTCTTCATGCCCTGAACGCCCGCGTCCCATCCTGGGATGACCTGGCCCTGGCCGAGCTTGAACTCGAACGGCCGGCCGCGGTTCCACGAAGCGTCGAATTCCTCGCCCGAAGTGAATGCGACTTCGACGTAGTGGACCGAGACCTTGTTGCCCTTGCTGGCTTCGTCGCCGTCGCCGACGACGATGTCCTCGATGCCGAGCTCAAAGGGTATGTCGCCCTCGGGCCTGTCGATGTGCGGCCGTTCGAGTTGCAGAAGATTCCCCCCGGTTGCGGCGGTCCGACTCCCGTTGGGGCGGCCGCTAGGCCACCGCACCCTACACCGGGGAAGCTTTCGCGAGGCCGGCGGGAGCACCGATAACAGGCGGTAGGCGTACTACCGCGCGTGAGACCACGAGATCGCCGAGGGCGCCCACGATCCCCCAGCTGGCGGAGCTTGTGGCAATCGTGTTGCCGAACGGCGGGTCGCCTAGTTTCGACTCGGCCGAGCTCCCGCGAGCGACACCTCCGGTTGCCGACGGGCTCTCTCGACGGAGACCGCGTGACAGGTCGTCAGGTTGAGCCGGGCGAGACGCACAGAACCCGCGCCGCCCACGGCGGGAGCCACCAGTTCCACCGGCCCATCACACGCATGATCGAGGGCACGAGCAGCGCTCTGATCACGGTCGCGTCGAAGATGATGCCGGCCGCAAGCCCGATCCCGAACTGCTTGATGTCGGTGCCCGGGCTCGTGGAGAGCACAAAGAAGGCGAACATCAGGACGAGGGCTGCGCTCGTGACGAGCTTGCCGGTCCGCGCCAGCCCGAGCGAGACGGCCCGCACGGTGTTGCCGGTCTCGTCGTAGGCCTCGCGCATCCGCGTCAGCATGAAGACCTCGTAATCCATAGAGAGCCCATAGAGGAACGCAATGATCATCAGCGGGATCCAGGAAATGATCGAGTCGGTGGCGGGCACGTTCCAGATCGCCTCGCTGCCGTTCCCCTTCTGGAAGATGAAGACGATGATCCCGTAGGCCGCTCCGAGCGAGACGAGGTTCAGAATCACGGCCTTGAGCGGCAGGAAGACCGAGCGGAAGGCCCGCATCAGCAGCAGGTAGGTGAGCACGATCACGAACAGGAGCACGTAGGGGAACGTCCCGTAGACGGCCCTGGGAACTCCCGCTCCTCGGTCGGGAATCCGGCGAGCTCAGCTGGGCGCCTCCTTCGAGCTCGGCTTCGGCCGCCGGCAACACGTCTTCCTTCAGCCGCGTCACCGTCTCCCGTGTCTCACGGCTCGAGCCGTCGGTGGTCGAGAACGCCTCGACGAGTGCGAAGCCGTCCGTGCGGGCGGCCGGTGGCGCCGCGGCGCCCGCAATTCCCGCGGTCTCGTCGAGTCGGGCTGCCAGCTGATCGAGCTCGGCCGGCGTCGCATCCCCCTCGACCGCGATCTGGAAGGGCTTGTGGACGCCCTCGGTGATTTCGGCGTCCTTCAGCACGCGAGCACCTCGTGCCCCGGGCCGCCGCCCGGGAGGTCTGAGGCCTTCGCGTCGGCCGGGTTCAGCTGGAGGCCGTAGAAGAGGAGCAGCGCCACGATTGCCATTCCCGCTGCGCCGACGACGAACGGCCTGCGCATCACGGTTCGCCCCCAACCGTTCCAGAATCCCTTGGTCGGGTCGTCGCTCCCCTCGACGAGTCGTCGCGGCAGCACGCGCAGGCTGTTGATCCGCGGGCCGACCGTGTACAGGAGGGCTGGCAGCAGCGTGATCGACGTCAACACGGAGACGGTCGGAATCAGCACTCCGCCGATGCCGTTCGAGCGGATGAAGGGCAGGGGAATGATGATCATGCTGAGCAGGCCGACCGCGACCGTTGGGCCCGAGACGATCACCGACCGACCGGCGTGCCGCATCGTCTCGAGGATCGCCGTCTCGCGATCGGAGCCGTGTCGCAGTTCCTCGCGGAACCGGAAGATCATAAGGAGGGCGTAGTCGATCGCCACCCCGAGCCCGATCAAGGCGACCAGGAACTGCACGACGATCGACATGTCGGTGATGTACGTCAGGACCCAGATCAGCGTGAACGTGTTCAGGATCGAGACGAGCGCGATCAAGAGCGGCATCGCGATCGCTGGCATTCGACCTCCCGGGCTCCGCTGGGACTAACCGCACCACGATTGGGGTACCCGGCCGCAGACGGTGTTGACACTGCTCATCTTGCTGCTCGTCTTCGCGCTGTTCGTGAGCCTCGCGACACGCGCGGCGCGCCGGCGCGCGCGCGAGGCGCAACTCGCACAGGAGGAAGCGCTGCGTCGCGCCGAGTCGGGTGAAGGTCCGGCGTCGCCGTTTGCCGGCTCGCCGTTCGGGCCGCTCTTCGACGCGATGTTCTCGGGCGGCGGGTTTGCCCGCTCGTACGAGGTAGACCCCGTTACGGGTGAATGGATCGAGATCACGAACCGCGAGCCCCCAGAGGAGTCCGCGGAGCCGGAGACGGAGGGCGGGCGCGCGGAACGGCCGAAGTTCGAACGGCCGAAGCGCCGTCGCAGCCAGCAGTCGCAGAACCCGCTCGGGATGCTGATGGGTGGCGGCGGGATCGGCGGGATCGGCGGGGCCGGCGGAGGCGGCAACTTCGAGGTCGTCCCACCTGAGGAGCTGACCACCTTTGAGGACGTCGGCGGCATGGACGCCTTGAAGCAGGAGGTGCGCGACACGATCGGCTTGATGCTCCGCGACCCCGAGGGCGCCGAGCGTTATGGCATCGAGTGGAACGGCATCCTGCTCTACGGCCCGCCCGGTGTCGGGAAGACGTTCTTTGCGCGCGCGACCGCGGGCGAGTACCAGATGAACCTCATCCACGTGTCGACCGGCGACCTCGTCTCCGGAATTGTCGGCGGCTCCTCCCAGAACATCCAGAAGGCGTTCGACACAGCTCTCGACAACCTGCCGTGCCTGCTCTTCTTCGATGAGTTCGACTCAGTCGCACAGCGGCGTGACAACACACCGGACCAGGAATCGCGGCGCACCGTCAATCAGCTGCTGACCTCGCTGGAGGCGAATCGCGGGGTCGCCGGCCTGCTCGTCATGGCCGCAACGAACTCGATCGAGCACCTGGATCCGGCCGTTGTCCGGCCGGGCCGCTTCGATCGCCACATCCGCATCGACCTTCCCGACGCGGAGGCGCGCCGCGAGATCCTGCGCACCGAGCTCGAGGACCGGCCGACGGCGGAGAGCCTCGACACCGACGAGCTCGTGCGCCGAACCGAAGGGATGACACCGGCCGCAATCGAGAAGGTCGTCGAGATCGCTGCCCTCGACGTCTTCCGCGAAGCCTCCCAGGCCGGCAGGCAGCTCGAGATTGACACACCGCACCTGCTCTCGGCGATCGAGCGGCATGGTGGCCAGGACCGCCCGACCGTCGAGCACTGGACGTGGGAATCGCTGATCCTGCCGGCGAACATCAAGGCGCAGCTCCAGCAGCTGCAGTCGGTCATCGAGGATCCTGAGTCGGCGCGCCGCTTCGGCGTCGACCCCCCGACGGGACTCTTACTCGCGGGCCCACCCGGCACGGGCAAGACGACGATCGCCAAGGTGCTCGCCGCGCAGGCGAAGTGCAGCTTCTACCCGATCAGCGGCGCCGACGTGATGAGCAAATGGGTCGGTGAGTCCGAGCGGAACATCCGGCAGCTCTTCGAGCGGGCGCGGGAGAATCGCCCGTCCATCATCTTCATCGACGAGCTCGACGCGATCGCCGGACGGCGCGGGACGGTTGAGGTTCACGACTCGCAGGTCAACCAGCTGCTCGCGGAGATCGACGGCCTCGCCGGGCAGCGCGGCATCTTCGTGATCGGCGCCACCAATCGGCCGGACCAGATCGACCCGGCGGTGCTCCGCGGCGGGAGGCTGTCGCGCACGCTCGTGTTCGGATTGCCGGGCGAGGCCGAGCGCCTTGCGCTGCTGCGCCTGTTCACGGCGCGCATGCCCACGGTGGCCACCGACCTCGAGGCGCTCGGGCGCGAGTCGGACGGCATGTCGCCGGCCGACCTCAAGGCGCTGTGTCAGGAGGCCGCGCTCGCAGCCATGGCACGCAAGGGCGCGGGCTCCGAAGCCGTCACGCAGGCGGACTTCACCGAGGCGATGAAGCGGCTGCGGGAGGGCGCCGTCGCGGAGGCCGCGACGCTCTAATCCGCCGGCTCCTCCGGCTGCGTGCCGCGCGGCGCACCCGCCGCCGTCGTCCGTGACGAACGCCCGCGCGGCGCCGGCGTCAGCGACGAGCGCGTCTGCCGTCTCTGCCCGAACCCGAATAGTGCAAGCGGGAGGAATAAGAGCGGCAGAAGAGGATGTGGCCTCCTGTGACGGCGAAGACGATTACTGCGATCGCTAACCCGACTGCAAGAAGCCGCAATCTGTCACCCCCTGCTGTTCTGGTCGACGTTTGGGCAGCTGATCCTTTGCTGGCGATGTGTTCACCCGGCGTTCTCCTCGCCGCTCTCCTCCAGCTCGCGTTCCCGCTCCTTCGCGCGCTCGGCGGGAGAGCGCACCGCGTCGCCGGCTTCTCGCTCGCTTCCCTGCTTGTTGTCACCGTCGCCACGTGACGTTCGTTCTTCCATTCTCAGCCTCCGATTCTCGCCGTACGCATCGCGGTCGGGGCACAAAGTCCCCGACCGCATCTCCAGACGCGTCTCACGGCTCGTTGCTCGTCCGTGCCTCTCCTGTCAGTGGTGTGGCGCGTTTCGTCAGACGTTCGCCAACCTGATGCCAAGCAGCATCCCAGCTACGAGGCCCGCGGCACCCGCGGCGAATGTCATTCCCATTCCTGCCGTCGCGGCGGCCTGTGTGGCGTGCGCACCGGCCTGGGCGGCCGCCTGCACCTCCACCGCCTTCTCCAGGTCCGACACGCGCTGATCGAGGTCGTTGCCTTCCATCAGTCGCCGTCGCGGTCGCGGTGGGCGCTGCCCATCTTTGCGAGGCGCGGCTGATCATGTAGCCGATCGCGACTGCGCCGACAATCGTCCAGGCGCGCGGAGCGTCGAAGTTGTCGGCCTGCGCGCACGCGACCAGGGTCGCTGCCACGGTCGCGAGGAAGGCGTAGAGCTCGGTGGTCATGAACGACGGTTTGGTCTCGTCGCGTCGGACGCGGGAAACACCGGCGGTCATCGACCGGTCCGTGGTCGTGTCTCGTGTTGCCATCTGATCCTTTTGTTGAGGGTGGACTAGCGGCCTCCCCTCTCCTCCTGGGCGCGAATCTGGGCACACGATGTGAATATGTGTCCGAAGGCTCACCTGCGCATGGCGTTCGCTTGATCGTGGTAGTCGGTGCGGCACGGCCGCGGCCGCACTCTGCGTCATTGCGGCGAGGTCGGCGGCGAATTACGTCTCCGCCTTCGCCGGGTGCTCTCTCGAGCAGGTGGTGGTAGCGGCCGGTCATATAGGGCCCGGGTAGTGGCCCTCTGTATTGCGCCGATCCGCTCCAGCGGGAATCCGGCGCTTGGAGCTCATCGCGGTCGCAGGTCTTCGGTCTGCCAGGCGGGATCGCCTGGAAGGTCCTGATCTGGAGTTACTGGCGGACGACGGCGATCCGGAGCGGGTGGCTCGTGATGCCGCTGACCGTGGCGGTCGTGCACCCGGCCGGGGCGTCGCTCTCGCCTTTGCAGGCCTGCTCGACCGAGAGCGCCCTCGCCGCCACGTAGAGCGTTCCGGCTCGCCGGGGCGCCTGGAGAGTGAACGTGTAGCTGCCGTTCGCGCGCGTCCGGGCCCGGCCGACGAGCTCGAGCTGGTCCGGGGCGGGGCCGGCGAGAATCCGGACCTTCCGGCGTTGCTGTGGCTCGCGCTGCAGGAGGTAGCCCTGCAGGCGGATCGTCGCTCCCGGCGCGATGCTCGACCTCCCGGCCTCCAGCGTCAGGAAGCTCGGCGTGGGCACGATCGCGCGGCTCTCGGTGGCCATGCCGTCCTCCGGTGTGAACACACCCCGCCACACCGCGTCGCCCACGTTCGGCGGCGTCAGTCCTCGCTCGAGCCGGATCGTCAGCCGGCGGATGGCCGCCTCGTGCGGCAACGCGTCGGGGGCGGGCGGGCAGATCGTCAGCCGCGTCGAAGCGCCCGCCGGGCTGACGGAGAGCGCGAGCTTCACCCGGGATGTCGCGGCACCGCCCGGCGCGAGCAGGGCGGCCAGCTTCGTCGCCCGGCCGCTGCCGCACGCCTCGCCGTCGTCACCCGAAAGCGCCAGCCGTCCCGTGAAGACCGTGTCTGCCGTGCCCGTTTCGAGCGCTGCGTCCAGCTCGCCCATCGAGCCGCTCGGCGGCGGCTCGACGCGGAAGCCGTCCGGGACGAGGATCTCGGCCGACTTCAGCGCCGGTTCGCCACGCTGCTGGGTGACGTCGATGGTCAGCGTCGTCGGTCGGCCGGGCAGGGATGGCTGCTGCTCGACCCGCAGGCGCGGCGCGAACGCCGCACTCGCCGGCGCGGCTGACTCCGCGTCCTCTCGCTCCTCGCCGAGGCAACCGCCGGCGGCCAGCGCCATTGCGAGGAGGGCTCCGCCGCGGGCTGCGCGCAGAGTGCCCCGGCGTCGTCCGGTTCCCGCACCCACCGGCTCGGTGAACGCTCGGCGTTGCATCGACTGCGGCTCGAGGCTCATGGCCCCGTTACCGCCAGGGCGCTCGGGTAAGCGGCCGTCATGGCGATCCAGAGGTCGTGCTTCGAGTTCTGCAGCCGCACGCGGAGCTCGCGGCCGACGGCAATGATGCGATTGACCGAACCGACCGTGATCTCGCGGAGCACCCAGGTCGTGGCACCGCCGTTCCAGTCTTTGACCTTCACGTGGGTGCCGGCGATCTTGGTGCAGCCGACGCCCCCGGCCAGGCAGTCGTAGAGGAAGACATGAGGATGCGCGCCCGCGTCCGGGTCGAAGTCCGACGCGGTGCTCCAGAGCCGGAGGACCACGGGGCCGTTCAGTACGAGCGGTTGCACCGTCACGGGTCTCGTCCACGCCTGCCACTTTGCCGAGTCCGAGACGCTTTCATCCCCGTTGCCCTTCATGATGCTCAGGCCGGGCTTGCCGTCGCCGTCGAAGTCGGGAACGGGCGAGGCCGCCGCCGGGAGCGTCGTGGTCAGGTCCCAGACGTCGGCCGAAGGCCCGCTCGTGCCCAGGTAGAACACCGACGTGCTCGTGACGGCGGCGACGGTGATCGTCACCTGGGCGTCGTCAGTCCGGCCGGTCCCGTCGCTGATGCGGTAGGTGAACGTGTCCGTACCGATGAAGGCGGGGTTGGGCGTGTACGTGAAGGCGCCGTCTGCATCGAGCACGAGCGTCCCGTTTGACGGGGGGACGACCGGCGCCGCCTGCACAGTCAGGGAATCGCCGTCCTCGTCGCCGTCGTTCGCCAGCACCCCGGGCGCTGACTGAACGACGGCGGTGCCCTGGGTGGTGGAATAGGCGTCGTCGGCGGCGACCGGAGCGTCGGGCTGAGCGACGACGGTGATCGTCACGGACGTCGTGTCGCTGCCGCCGTGGCCGTCGCTTGCGGTGTAGGCGAATGCCTGCGAACCGTTGAAGCCTTCTTCTGGCACGAACGTGAACTGGCCGGCGCCGTTGTGCGTCAGCGTGCCCTCCCCGACGCCGGAACTGTCGAAGGACGCAAGCGTGAGGGCGTCGCCGTCGGGGTCTGCGTCGTTGGCGAGGACGTCGAAGGTCACGCCCGCCGGGTCGTCCTCGTTCACGGACGGCGAGTCGGCGACGGCTTCGGGAGGATCGTTGACCGCGGCGACCGTGATCGTGCGGGTCTGCGGCGTTCCGATGTCACTGCCGCCGCCCGCGGTGCCACCGTCGTCGCGGGCGCGGACAGTGATGGCCGCCACGCCGTTCGCGTTCGCGGCAGGGGTGTAGGTCAGCATGCCGTTCGGCGCGACCGTGGGCTGCCCGCTGGCCGTGAAGAGCGCGCCGTTCGTCGTACTGACCAGGAAGGTGACGGTCTGCGCGGACTCGTCCGGGGGACCCGCGGACATGCCTGTCGCCCAGCCGGCGACCGTCTGGGGTCCAGAGTCCTCGAGGGTGCTCTGGTCGGGCCCGGCGTCGGCACTCGGCGCGTCGTTGACGGCAGTGATCGTGATGGTGCGGCTCTGCGGCGGGCTCGTGTTGGTGCCGCCGTTCGCCGTGCCCCCGTCGTCCTGCGCACGCACCGTGATCGTCGATGTGCCGTTCGCGTTGGGCGCGGGCGTGTACGTAAGGGTGCCGTTCGGGGCGACGGCCGGCCGGCCGCCGGCGGCGAAGAGCCCTGCGTTCGTCGCGGTGACGAGGAACGAGACTCTCTGGCTCGCCTCGTCGGGCCGTCCGGCAGAGATCCCGCTCGCCCAGGCGGCGGCCTGCGGGCCCGAGTCCTCCAGGACGGTTTGGCTCGGCCCGGCCGCGAACGACGGTGCCGAGTTGACGCCGTCGATCCTCACCGAAACCGAGCCGCGAGCCGTCGCGCGGTGCGCATCGCGCACGACATACGTGAACGACGCCAGCCCGGGGGCTGCGGGCGCCGAGAAGTGCACGCGGTCGCCCCCGACGGACACGCTGCCCGCGGACGGCTCGTCCACGGACACGAGGGTGATTGCATCCCCCTCGGGATCGGCGTCGTTCGCAAGCACGTCCACCTCTGCCGACCGGCCCACGTAGACGGAGACGGCGTCGTCGACCGGGCGCGGCGCGTCGTTCACCGGCGCGACGGTCACCGCGACAGTCCCGGCGGTGGCGCCGCCCCGGCGGTCGGTGACCGTGTAGTCGAAGCGCACGTCGCCCGCGAAGTCCGGCGGCGGCGTGTACGTCGCGGCCTCTCCGTCATGCAGGACGCTCCCGGCCACCGGCTGGTCGACGGTCAGCACGTCGAGGTGATCTCCATCCGGGTCAGTGTCGTTCGCGAGCAGGTTGATCCTGATGGGGACGTCCTCGTCGGTCGAAACCAGCTCGGATCGGACGACCGGGGCGTCGTTCACCGGGGCGACGTGCACCTTGACCCGGTTGACGCTCGTGCCGCCGTCGCCGTCCGCCGCGGCGTAGAGGAACGACGCATCGCCGTTGAAGTCCGGCGGCGGCCGCCACGCGACCCGGCCGTCCTCGATCGTCGCCGAGCCTGCCGTCTCTGCCCACACGGCAACCAGGTCGAGCTTCGCGCTCTCGAGGTCGAGGTCGTTTGCCAGGGCGTCGATCCATACGGGCTCGTCCTCGTCGGTCAACGCGACGTCGGGGCCGGTGCGCGGCAGGTCGTTGACGGGCCGGACGGTGATGGCGACGACGCCGACCGCGCACCGCTCGCGCTGCCAGCATGCCTCGTAGCCCAGCGACGTGGCACCGAAGTAGTCCCGTGGAGGCGTGTACGCGATCGCCTTGCCCGTGAGGGTTGCGTCGCCGTACTGCGGCGGCTCGATCACGCGGACCCCGGCCAGCCCCTGCGGATTCCTCAAACCCCGCAGCGAGATGAACGCCTTCGTGTCCTCGTCGAGTACCCATTCGACCTGGGGCGCGACAGGCGCCACCGGCGCCGCCGGCTGCGAGCCTCCCGGCCGCGCCGAGCGAAGAACAACAGTGCGTTCGAGGGCGGCGGGTGTGCGGCGCAACCGGCCGGTCGGCTCGTCGCCGCTGACGAGCGCCGAGACCGCTTCCTGCACGGGCCTGTCCGCAGGCGGCCGCGGGCCCTCGACGAGCCCTGTGGCGACGGCGCCAACCACGGCGGCGACCGTGCCGGTCAGCGCGCTCACCGCGGGCGTGAGCGGGATCCGCGCGAGGATCGGCGCGTGCGCCAGCCACGAGAGTGGCCCCATGATCAGCCGCAGTCGTCCGAGCGAGACGTTGAGGAACGCGCGCACGACGCGCTCGTCGAACTGGGTGCCCGCGTGCGACGCCAGCTCGCTTCGGGCCTGGGCCGTCGACCACGCGCTCTTGTACGAGCGGGCCGAGGTGATCACGTCGAAGACGTCGGCGACGGCGACGATGCGGCCGGCGAGACTGATGTCTCGGCCCGCCTTGGCCCGCGGATAGCCGCGCCCGTCCCAGCGCTCGTGATGGTCGCCGACAGCCTCGATCCACTCGCCGAGCCAGCCCTTGAGCGGGGCCACCAGCTCCTCGCCGAACTCGGGATGCCGCTTGAGCAGCTCCCACTCCTCGTCGGTCGGCTTCCCCGGCTTGGTCAGGATCTCGGTGGGGACGCCCAGCTTGCCGACGTCGTGGAGCAGGGCGGCCCAGTTGAGGAGATCGCGATCGGCCTGCCCGAGCCGCATGTCCTTGGCGATCGTCTGCGCATACGCGCGAACGCGCTCGCAGTGCCCCCGCGTAAGCTTGTCGTGCTTGTCGAGGGTTGCGACGAGTCCGAGCAGGCGCTGTGCTGCCTCGACCACCGTCGTCTCGCGCCCGCTCGCTTTCGCCGCTGCGATCCGCTCCGCCAGGTTCGCGGCGGTGCCGGTCTGCATCGCGGTTTCGAAGCGCGACGGGGCCCGGTCGGGGAAGACGAGTGACAGCTTGAAGAGCGCCGCCAGGGGGAGCAGCCGCCGCGAGAGCTGGTCAACCAGCAAGAGGACACCCGTGGCCGCCGCGCTCAGCAGGATCCACCACGCGATGAAGAGCCAGAACGAGCCCGTCGGCGTCGGGACGACCCGGCTGGCGATGTTCACGAACACGATCGACGCTGCGATCGGCACCAGGAACGCGAAGGCGCGGATGAACGCAGCCCAGACGGGCCGAGCTGCCCAGCGATCTGGTGCCACAGCCTGATTCACGCGTCCCCCGTTTTGTCCTTGGCTGGCTTATCGGCTGGGACGCGAGGCTCTTGACCCCTCGGAAGGGGGACGCTCAGAAGGTGATGACGGTGCGGATTCCTTCCTGCCGTTCCATCGCTGCGAAAGCGTCGTTCACGCCGTCGAGCGCGATCCTGCGAGTGACGAGGGCGTCCGCGTCTGGTTTCCGCGGCCGGAGTTCCCCCGGCGACGGGCGCGCGTCGACGCAGAGGCGGCTGTAGTGGCTGCGGTGCGAACCACCCCCGCCGGCTCCAAATACGTCCCGCCGATCGAGTACCTGTCACCGCGCGGGTACTCCGGACAGCGGTTTGTTCAAGGCGTCGACGGCGAGCAGCGGCGCCCGCCGCCTGACGCGTGGCCGAGGCTCGCAGCCGACGTACGCATGCTGCTGGGCGCAGTCCATGCGACGCCACCGCCGGCCGGGATCGAGCTCGAGCCGCTGCCGGATGCGCAGGAGCTGCTGGAGCAGGCGCGCGCCGACGCGCCCGCAGCGCGCGTCGACGGCGCCGCGATTGGACTCCGCCTGACATAGGCGGCGAGCCCGTGCTGTCCCACGGAGACACGAAGCCAGAGCATTTCCTCCTCGATTCGGACGACCGGCTCGCGTGGGTCATCGACTGGGCGGATGCATGTATCGCGCATCCTGTCGGCGACCTGTGGGGAATCGTCCTCTGGCTCGGGCGGCGTTCGCGCGGCTCGTCGATTCCGAGCACGCCGTCGCCGCGACCTTCTACGCCGCTGCTCGGCAGTCGTCAACGTCGCGCGGCACGTACGCGGCGAGTGGAACGCGCCGCCGGTGCACGCCCAGCTTCGATCGGCATTCCAACCCCGTGACTGCCGCTACCGGCCACGCGTAGAGGGGATCACCAGGGAGTGAACGACCAGGGAGGCTAACCGTGCTCGGGCGCGAGAAGAAACTCGCCGGCGCCTACTATCCGCTCGTACGCGGACACGGGCAGCGGCGGCTGAAGATCACAGCCGCCGCTGCCGCATTCGCAGCTGAACGGGACCGCGTAGCTCTCCCGCGTGCCTGCGGCCGGGACACGCTCCAGGTATGTACTCACCTGGTGCAGCAGGGTCGAGTTCTCCGACCGCCGGATGGCCCGCAGCTCCTCCGGCGTCGACGCACGCACTCCGCGTGCGAGCACGTCCTCGAGCGCGTCTTCGACGAGCCGCTTCATGGCCTCGAGGTCCCCGGTCTCGTCGACGCGTAGAACCCGGTAGCGGCGGTCGATCGCCGCACGCTCAATCGCCTCGCCGACGAGTCGCTCGCGCTCGATCCGGTTCGCCCGTGCAACCTCTGGATCCGACGTCGCGTTCCAGGTCGTCACGGGCCGTTCGAGGAGCCGGGTGCGCTGGAACTCGGGTGCCGGCATCAGCCAAACAGCGCTCGCCGGATCCGCGAGGTCCTCCTCGACGAGCCAGGGGAGCAGCGGCGTGCCCTCCACCACGATCATCGGCTCTCGCGGCAAGGTGCGGACGTCCTCGACCATGTTGCGAAAGCGCTCGGCGTTCAGCCGCAGCGAGAAATCCGCCATCTCAGGCGGCTCCATCATCACCCAGCGTTCGTCCTGGGAGAGCGCCTCCCAGCGACGCGCGGCAGGGTCGGCCCGCGCGAGCGAGCGATCGTGGTGCTCCCAGGTGTGAGCGTCGGCGTTATACGACTGAAGGTCGTAGCGGTGAGCAAGCCAGCGACCGATCGTCGTCTTTCCACATCCGGGCGGCCCGCCGATCCAGATCACGTGCGGCAGCACGGTCATCCGTCGCGAGAGCACTTCTCGCGGGTCGATGCTCGGGCGACGTGCCTCCCAGTCCGCCCTGAGGAGCTCGTACTCGACGTCGCCGAGCTCGGTGCCCTCGATGGGCTCGGGCCACTCGAGGTGGAACGTGCGCACGTTCCACCTCGGAACGTGCGACGTACCGCAGCCCGCAGCGCTCCATCACCCGGCGAGAGGCGACGTTCACCGTATCGTGTGGGCCGATAGTCGTCGGGCACCGAGCTCGCCGAACGCGAGCTCGACGAGCGCCCGCGCCCTCCGTCGCGAACCCCTTCCCCCACGCCTCGCGCCGGATCCGGTATCCCAGCGCACGGTCCATCGGATCGCCGTCTTCGGGGTGTAGCGAGAACCACCCGACGAACCGGTCGGTTGAGCGCTCGAAGGCGACCCACCGATAGTCGAGCGACCGCCTGATGCTCTCCTCGACCGCCGCGCGCGAGGTCGGCTTCCCGCCGTTGATGTAACGCATCACGGCCGGGTCGCTGTCGAGCGCGACCAGGTCGTCGACGTCCTCCAGCGTTACGGGTCGCAGGAGCAGACGCTCGGTCTCCACGCGGCGGATCACGTTCGCAAGCTTGGCAGCGGCGCGCCCGGAGTGACGACGACCGCACCTGTGACCGCCCTTTCCCGCTCGCCCGCATCCATGGGCAGCGTCGCACAATTCGTACCAAACAGTCGCGCGCCGCGGTCAGCCGCCGGTGTCCACGATGAGCTCGCCGTCTGCGACAACCAGTACGGGCTCCGAGAGCACGCTGCGGTCGGCGAGCGGGTCGCCGCGGACGGCGAACAGATCTGCGGGCGCGCCCTCGACCAGCTGACCGAGCGGCTCCAGGCCGAGATAGCGACCCGCCACCGCCGTGGCCGTCCGCAGCACCTCGAGCGGCGTGAGACCCGCCTCGATCATCAGCCGGATCTCGCTCGGATTGATCGCGACCGGTGCTTCGAGACTCCAGTCGCTGCCGTAGAGCAGGCGCCCGCCTGCCGCGACGAAGACCCTCGCGTTCTCTCCGCCGTACGGGCAAACGTCTGCGACGACACGGAGCGTGCCGACTATCTCGATCCCTCGGCCCGCGAGCGCACGCATGACATCCGGAGCCTCCTGCCGGCACGGCATGTGCGCGAGCTCGTCGACGCCGCCGGCGAGCGCAAGGCCGGCACCTCGCTCGTCGGTCACATGCGCCGTCACGCGCAGGTCGCGCCGGTGGGCCGCCGAGACGATCGCGCGAACCTCGCTCGGCGTCAGCATCGGCCAGTCGCCGTTGAGGCCCGGCTCGAGCGCGACCTTGATGACCGCGGCGCCGTCCCGTGCGAGTCCCGCAACGGCTTCGCGCGCCGCGCGCGGCCCTCGAACCTCGAAGGCAGTCTCGGGCCCGAAGGCCGGGACGGGATAGCCGCCCGGCGCCGTTAGCAGCGGCCCGGCCGCGAGCACGCGCAGGCGCCCCGTCTCGCCGCGACGGGCAACACCGATGAGGTAGCGAGAGTTGCCGAGATCACGGACGGTCGTGACTCCCGCGTCGACCAGCTCGTAGCTTCCGCCGGTGTGGACGTGCAGGTCGATGAAGCCCGGCAGCACGGTCGCGTTACCGAGTTCGATCGTCCGCCGCCCGTCCGCGCCCACGTCCCGCCCGACCGCTGCGATACGCCGGTCGCGCACGACCACCGACGCGTCGGCCACCATGCGCGTGCCGTCGAAGACACGCGCCGCTCTGATCACCAGGTCAGCTTCGTCGTCGTCGCCCGCGCACGCTCCGCAGGCCGCGAGAAGCGCGACCAGCGCCAGCAGCCGCCTCACTCGAGCTGAACCTCCGATATGGACTCGACGCGACCGATCCACCGGACGAGGAACACTCGTAGCTCGAACGCCGCCTCGAGCGCGTCCGCGCGCGCCGCCATGGAACGAGTCTAATGCTGGTTCAAGGGGCGCTAGCTGGGCCGCAACAGCACGCCCGAGCCGGGCTCAACCGAGCCGATGCGGCGAAGGAAAAGTCCACGCTTGCCGAAGGCGCGCTCGAGCTGCTCGGCGCGCGCCTCGGGCAGCGAGACGAGCAGCCCGCCCGCCGTCTGGGGGTCGTACGCAAGCGCGACGAGCTCCTCGGACACGCCGCCGACCTCGACGTGTGGCCCGGCGAAGTCGCGGTTGCGGCTATCGCCGCCCGTGCGCTCACCCGCACCCGCGACGTCGAGCGCGGCGGAGAGCGCCGGAAGGCGCCCAGATTCGAGCACCACACGCACGCCGCTTCGCGACGCGATCTCCCACGCGTGCCCGAGCAGGCCGAAGCCCGTCACGTCCGTGACCGCGCCCGGCTCGAGCGGCCGGAGAGCGTCGGCGGCCGAACGGCTCAGCATCCGCATCCAGCCCACCGCCTCGGAGAGCGCCTCCGAATCGGCGAGGCTGCGCTTCGCGCCGTGCACGACGAGGCCCGTCCCCAGCGGCTTCGTTACGTAGAGCGCGTCGCCCGGACGGGCCCCGGCTTTCGTCCAGAGCGCATCCGGCCTGACCGTGCCCACCACCGCGAGCCCGTACTTCGGCTCGGCATCGCGCAGCGTGTGCCCGCCCGCAAGCACTGCGCCCGCCTCAGCGACGGTCGTCGCCGCGCTCGCGAGCACGGCGGAGACCGCCTCGGCCGGCAGCTCCTCCGGGAATACGGCGATCGAGGCAGCCACGAGCGGGGTACCGCCCATGGCGAACACGTCGCTGAGCGCGTTGGTCGCCGCGATCGCGCCAAAGTCGCCGGGATCGTCCACGATCGGCGGAAAGAAGTCGACCGTCAGAACCAGCGCACGCTCGTCGTCGAGGCGGTAGACAGCGGCGTCGTCCGCAGGCGCAAGCCCGACGAGCAGGTCGACGGCCGACGGCGGCGCGAGACCGGCGAGGAGCTGCTCGAGGCGCGCCGCCGAGTACTTCGCCGCGCAGCCGCCGCAGTCCGTGTACTCGGTGAGCCGAACCGTCTCGACGCGGCTCACCGGTGCCTCACTCACGCGAACCGCCGCCGCCGGACAGGGACGTCAGGAGCCTTTCTCGATGGGAACGTCGACGAGATTTCCCCACTCGGTCCACGAACCGTCGTAGTTCTTGACCCGCTCGTAGCCGAGCAGCTCGCGGAGTACGAACCACGTGTGGGCGCTGCGCTCCCCGATTCGGCAGTAGGCGGTCACGCTGCGGTCCGCCGTCACGCCTTTGCTCTCGTAGAGGTTGCGCAGCTCGTCGGCTGGCTTGAAGGTGCCGTCGTCGCTTACCGCCGAGGCCCACGGGATCGACTGCGCCGTGGGGATGTGCCCGCCGCGCTGTGCGCCCTCCTGCTCGTACCCCGGAGGCGCGATCAGGTCGCCGGAGTACTCCTGCGGGCTGCGCACGTCCACGAGCGCGTCCATGCCAAGCCTGTCCAGCACCGTATCGCGCCGTGCGCGGATGGACTCGTCGCGATCCTGAGCCGTGTAAACCCCGCGCGAAGGCGAGGGTACCTCGGTTGTCGTCTCGCGGCCCTCGTCGAGCCACTTTTGGCGGCCGCCGTCGAGGATGCGAACGTCCTCGTGCCCGTAGATCTTCAGGTACCAGTATGCGTAGGCCGCGAACCAGTTGTTCTTGTCGCCGTAGAGCACGAGGGTGGTGTCGTTCGAAATCCCGCTCCCGGTCATGAGCTGCTCGAACGCGTCCTTCTCGATCAGGTCGCGCTCAACGGCGTCCTGGAGGTCGTCACGCCAGTGCAGCTTGATCGCACCGGGAACGTGGCCCTCGTCGTACTGGTCGGGGTTCTCGTCCACCTCCGCCACGATCACCTTCTCGTCGCCCAGGTTCTCCGCGAGCCAGTCCGTGTTCACGAGCACCGGCTTCGCATATCCGTTTCCAGCCATCACGTCCTCCTCTTCTCTCGTGCGGGAAACGCTACGCGGCGCGCAGCGGCACGGTCAACGTGGAAGCAAGCTCCGGCGCACGGACTCCGTCAGCTCCCGGACGGACAGCGAGCCCTCGAACTTTCCCTTGATCCGGCCATCCCTACCGACCAGAAACGTCCACGGCTCGCTCGGCAATCCCCACTCGACCATCCAGCGGTTCACCCCTCGCGCGGGGTCGTTGCCCTTGTACACCTCGACGTGGATGAAGCGGATGCCGCGCGGCTCGAAGCGTCGACGCACGCGGTCGACGACGTCCATCACAGGCCCGCACGTCCGGCTGGAGCAGAACTTCGGCGTTGCGAACGTCACGACGAACGGCGCCCGCGCCCGCAGGGACTCGGCGACCGAGGAGCGGAGGAGCTCGCGGTCGGGGGGCGTCCGCGTCGTCAGCTCGCGGATGGGAGCGTCCCCGAGGGTGGGAGTGTCGGAGGCGGGCGCCCTCGCTCCCAGCGGCGGCGACTCGGGCTCGCGCTTCACGACGAGGTTGCCGAGCGCCTGGATACGCCGGCCGCCAACCGGCTCGGCGAGGAACCAGAGCGTGCCGGGCTCGTCCACGCGGACGTGCCCGACGTAGAGGTCGTGGGCCTCCTCCTCGTCGTGCTCGTGCTGTTCGCGCGCGGGGACGCCGAGCGGTTCGAGACGGGCAACGAGCCGCTCGAATGGGCGCTGCTCGCGGCTGCGCGCGACCCAGACGCGCGCGGTCGGGCGCTCGACCGCTCGGCCGCGACCGTCGATCACCGCAAAGGAGAAGCGGATGTCGCCGACCGCGTGGTCGCCGGTTCCCGGGATCACGGCGACCTCGGGTCCCGGCCGCTCGGCGAGAGCCTCGAGCGTTCCGCTGGGGGCGCTGGAACTCTCGGCAGAGACGTCTCCGCCGGAGCCGCCGCAGGCGACGAGGGCGCAGACGCTCGCGAGGAAGACGGCCCGCCGGATCATGCGCTCGACTCTAGCGGCGGCGTTGACACCTGACAGAAAGCCGGGGGCTTCGCCCCCGGCTCCGTCTAGGACGGTTTGTGCCGACCTTCTCCGCAGGCGAGCGGATCCGGGGTCAGGCTACGACCGCGCCGAAGTCGTGACCGTCGTGCATGCCGAAGTCGTGACCGTCGTGCATGCCGGCAATGCCGAAATCATGACCGTCGTGCATACCGAAGCCGGCATACGACGGCACCGCTACGACGAGTAGGGCAATCACGAACGCCAGTGCGAGGCGGACCTTCATCTGCGCACCTCCTTTCGCTAGAACCGGACGTCCTGGAGCGCTTCTGCGGCCCGGCGGTAGTACCGCGCGGCCGTCCGGTCTTCCCCCCTGCGCGCCGCGAGATCCCCGCGGGCGATCCATACAGCAGCTCTGTGGCTCGCCGACGCAGCCTGTGCGGCGTTTTCGTCGGCTTGCTGAAGACATTCGTCGGCCTCGTCCAGTCGATCCTGTTCGAGCAGCGCGCGGCCCAAGGTCAGCCGACAGCCTGCGATCTCGTAGACGTAATCGGCTCGGTCGCCGAGGAGCTTGAGCGCCTCGTGCGCGAGTCGCTCCGACTCCTCGTGGTCGCCACGGTCGAGGTGCACCCGGGCGAGCGACGCCGCGGCCGTGGCAGCGTCCGTGTCGGTGTCGTGCTCGAGGGCGACGGCGAACGCCGCCTTCAGATTCTCGACGGCCCGCTCGGAGTGGCCGAGCATGTGGTTGAGCCCGCCGAGGTTGTTCAGCAGGCGGCCGACGTGCACCTCGTCGTCGAGCTGCTCGTAGATCGCCTTCGCCCGCTCGGCGTACGCGCGCGCCTGTACGAGCTGGCCGAGGCGCTCGGAGACGAGCGACGCCTGGAAGTACGTGTTGGCGATGCTCCGCCGGTCCTCGATGCCCTGCGACAGCTCGAGCGCGCGCTCCACGTCCTCGCGCGCCGCCTCGTAGTCCCGCTGGCGCCGGTAGCAGCGCGAGCGCCACCCGAGGATTTCCGAGCGCAGCTGATCACTCGGCAGCTCGGAGCGCTCGGCGAGGTTGAGCGCCTCCGTGAGCAATCCTAGGCCGGTCGCGACGCTCTGAAGCTTGTAGCGGCAGACGCCGAGCCGGAACAGCACGTCGGCCCGGTCGAGATCGGAGAAGCCGGCGCCCTCCGCGAGCCCGCGCGCGCGGGTGAGGAGCTCGAGCGCACCGCGCACGTCGCCGCCGAGCTGGCGCGCCCACGCCTCCCCCGACAGGGCTCGGACCTCGAGCTCGACCGAGGCGGTCGCCTGCACGAACCGCGAGATGCGGCTGTACTCCTCGAGCGCCTCGTCGGGGCGTCGAGCATGCGAGAGCGCGTCGGCGCGGGCCAGCGCGGCTTCGACGCGGCCCCGATCGTCGGAAGACACGCCGCTCGCCAGGTAGCCGGCGTCGACCGCGAGCCTCGCCGCGAGCCAGTCGATCGTTTCCTGCGTGGGGCGAGTCTTCCCGCGTTCGATCTGGCTGACGTACTCCTTGGAGAAGCGGTCGCCGGCGAGCTCGCTCTGCGTCAGGCCGGAAGCGATCCGCAGCTGGCGCAACCGGTCGCCGAGCCGCGAGCCCGGGCGGGGCCCACGATCGGATCGGGTGCGTGCGATCTGCGTCACGGGGCGTCGGTCGTAGTGAAGCGCACACTTCACCTATATGCAAGGTGTCTCTTTAGGACATCCCTCAAAAGGGGCATGCCCAGAAGCAAAGTGAAGTGAACTATCCGATACCAAGATCACTTGATCGAGGTACTTGACTTCTGCGGACAGGGCTCTTATAGTCCGGCTTGCCTCGCCACCCCGGTTCCCGCCAGACCGGCACGAGGTCGAAGCGACAAGCTTTACGACGAAAGCCCGGGGGCTGGGTGGGCCGCAGACCCAAGCCCTCGGGCCTTCGTCGTGGAAGAGGGTCGCTAAGAGCGCCTAACGAAAAGAAGGGTCCCCGGGCTTGAGGGCGAATGCAGCTGCGTCCACCTCGATTGAAAGGATGGGGCGCAGATGGCGAGGCCGTTGGTCAGCGACGAGTTGTGGCACCTGGTCGAGCCGTTGATTCC
>JBHEMZ010000010.1:0-31510 GCA_046262315.1 Gaiellaceae bacterium | reverse complement strand
TGCTATGCCGCCGAGACAGGCTGGACGGCGCGATCCGTCGTCCTCAGTCGCGCCAATAGCGCTGCTATTGACGCTCCCTGCGTCCTAGACTCGCACTCGCCCAGCGCGCCTCGCCGGCGAGCCTTCATTCTGAACCGAGTTTCTAAGCGGAGGAGGCGGACGCGCACCGGGACAGAGCTCGCTCGAACCCCTCCTGTTGCGCGCTGTGCAGAGCAGATATGGCCAGTACCCGTGCGTCGACGCGGCTTGCTACCGCCGACGCCGAGCGCGGTTTTCCGCGGGACCGGGGGCTCACGGGGACGGCCGGGAGAGCGACTACGCTAGGCGCCGTGCCCGAGGTCGCCGGATTGGTCGCAGACGCCTTCGCGGAGCGTGTTCGCGAGCAGGAGGAAATGTCGCTCTCCCCGCTCGCGGTGCGCTCGTACGAGACGCGCGGCCGAGCCCGCCTGGAGGTCGATTGCCGCCTACGCACGCCGTTCCAGCGAGACCGCGACCGCATCGTGCACTGCAAAGCCTTCCGGCGTCTCAAGCACAAGACTCAGGTCTTCATCTCGCCGCAGGGTGACCACGTCCGCACTCGCCTGACGCACACGCTCGAGACGACGGGTATTGCCCGGGGTGTCGGGCGCGCGCTGCGGCTCAACGAGGATCTCGTCGAGGCGATCGGGCTCGGCCACGACCTCGGCCATCCTCCGTTCGGCCACGCCGGCGAGGAGACGCTCGACACGCTGCTGCGCGAGCGCTGCGGGCGGCGTTTCCGCCACAACGAGCACTCGCTGCGCACGGTCGACTCCCTCGAGCGCGACGGCCGTGGCCTCAACCTGACGCACGAGGTGCGCAACGGGATCCTGCAGCACACGGGAGACGAGGAGCCGGAGACCCAGGAGGGTCGCATCGTCCGGATCGTCGACCGGGTCGCGTACATCAATCACGACATCGACGACGCCGTGCGCGCCGGTCTGCTCGCTCCGGGCGACCTTCCGCGCGACGATCTGGCGCTGCTCGGAGACACGGCGTCGCGGCGCATCGACACGCTGGTTCACGATCTCGTCGAGACGTCCGCCGAGGCTGGCGATATACGGCAGAGCAGGGCAATCGGCGAGGCGATGCTCTCCCTCCGCCGCTTCATGTTCGAGCGCGTTTACCTCACCGAGGGCTCGCAGGCCGAGCACCGGCGCGCGGACGAGGTCGTACGCCTCATCTTCGAACACCTCGAGCGGCATCCTGAAGCCTTGCCCCCGGGTGACGGCGATTTCCCGCAGCGGATCACCGACTTCGTCGCCGGCATGACAGATCGCTACGCGCTGACGTACGCGGCGGCACTCTGAGGTGCGCTGAGTGGCGCGCATCAAGGACACTTCCGTGGAGGCTGTCCGCGTCGCTGTGGACATGGTTGAGCTGGTTCAGGGCCGCACACCGCTACGCCGCCAGGGCGCGCGCTTCACGGCACTTTGCCCCTTCCACGACGAGCGCACGCCGAGCTTCAGCGTGAACGCGGTAGACAAGCTCTACTACTGTTTCGGGTGCGGGGCGCGCGGCGACGCCATCACGTTCGTCCGGGACACCGAGAACCTCGATTTCGCCGGAGCTATCGAGTGGCTCGCTGAGCGCTTTCGGGTGCCGCTCGAGTACGAGGAGGCTTCGCCCGAGCAGGACGCGGCGCGCAGGAGGAGGCAGCGCCTCCTCGACCTGGTGGAGCAGGCGGCGTCGTTCTACGAGCGCTACCTCTGGGACAGCGTTGCGGGCGAGCCGGCCCGTGAGTACCTGGCGGGGCGGGGGCTCGGCGAGTCCGTGTGCCGTGAGCTGCGGCTCGGCCTGGCGCCGCTCGCCCCGATGCTGGTCACAAAGGCGCGCGAACGGGGTTTCTCCGCCGACGAGCTGCTCGCCGCAGGGCTGGCGAATCGCCGCGGACGCGACTACTTCGCCGGACGCCTTCTCTTCCCGCTCGCCGACGCTCGTGGGCGGGTGCTCGGCTTCCAGGCGCGCAAGCTGCTCGAGGACGATCCACTGCAGGCGAAGTACGTCAACTCACCCGAGGGCGAGCTCTTCCGAAAGGGCTCGCTCCTGTACGGCCTGCACTCCGCGCGAGCTGCGATCGCGAAGGAGGGCCGTGCACTCGTCGTCGAGGGCAACACCGATGTGCTCGCGCTCCGGCAGGCGGGCATGGACAGCGTCGTCGCCTCGATGGGAACGGCGCTCACCGAGCGCCAGCTCAAGGAGCTCGGCCGGCTTGCGCGCACCCTCTACCTCTGCTTCGATGCGGACGCGGCCGGTGAGGCGGCGACGCTGCGTGGCATGGAGCTCGCGGCCGCTCAGGGCTTCGACGTGCGCGTCGTGACGCTCCCGACGGGTACAGATCCCGCGGACGGCGCAGCGGGGTTCGACGATCGCCTCGCCACGGCCGAGCCGTATCTGCTTTACCGCGTGCGGCTCGAAATCGAGCGGGCCGATGACCGGCAGCACGGGTTCGAGCGCGTGCGCGAGGTCCTGTCGCGCTCCGAGGACTCGCCGCAACGCCAGGAGGCCCTGCGCCTCGCGGCCGACAGGCTCGACCTGCCGCGTGAGCTCCAGGCCGGCCTTGCCGCCCACCGGCGCGCGGCAGACGCGTGCGGCGTCTCGCCGAAGCTGCTGAGAGCCGGCGATCGGCTGGAGAGGATGTTCCTCTCCGCTTGCCTGCTCGACCCGCACGCGGCACGCCCTTACGCCCGCGAGCTCGGCAACGAGCACTTCGACCTCGAGGAGCATCGCGCGCTGCGCGCCTTTCTCGCCGGAGAGGCAGACGGCGGCGAGACGGTGGCGCTGCGTGCCGAGCTCTGGGCGACCGGCGAGCAGGAGGGGATGACCGCGGAGCATGCGCGCGGCCTGGCCCTCGAGCTGCAGGAGCGGTGGCTTCAGCGCCAGATCGCCGCTATCGAGCGGGACACCATGAGCCGAGCCGACGAGCAGCGCCACGCTGAGCTCGTCCGCATGCACAACAAGATCCGCGAGGCGGTCGCCGAGCTTGTCTAGAAACGGGAAGGCGGCGGCTACAATCCGAAGCCGCGCCGGTCCCCGGTAGCTCAATTGGCAGAGCATCCGGCTGTTAACCGGAGGGTTGTTGGTTCGAGTCCAACCCGGGGAGTGAGAAAAGCCCTGCTCTCGCGGGGCTTTTCTGTTCGCCAGCCTCACTGGGCGCCTCTCCTCTACCAGCTTTCTCCAGCCAATCGTTTCGCGAGGCTTCCTATTCGGCGACAACGAGGTGCGTCACCGGAAGAGAGAAGAGGCTTTGCGCCGTATCCCCGGACCCCTCCTCGAGCCACGCGGATTCGTCGTGGGACCGGGTGACGATGATGATTTCGTCAGCCGGAAAGGTGCGCAGCGCGTCCTCGATCGCCTTGACTGGGTCGGAGTCACCGACGCGCGTCCCTACGGTGCCCGTAGGCATCGCCTGCGCGGCAGCTTCGGCTCGTTCGGCCGCTTCGGTGCGCGCATCGTCCTCGGCGTTCGTCAACCAGTTCAGTCGTGAGATCTCCGAGGCCGCTGCGACAACGAGAATCTCCGCATCGTCGTCTACGTGCGGGCGGACGCTTTGACGCAGGTCAACGTCGGGAACGGGCGCGGTTGTGACCACGAGGAGGCGACGGGGCATAGCGGTGAGTGTATCCCCGTCCCTCGCGCATCTGGGTCGGTGCGCAGGAGGGGCCGGGGCCTCGCCGGTCATTCACCGTTCACCCCTCGCGGCTGCGACGAGGAGACGGCTGGGTTGGCTCCCGCCGCCTCGTGCGCAGGCATGCCAGGACTCGACGGCTTGGTGATGCCCACTTTGCGCTGAAAAGGGGGACGTCGGGCGCGCGGCGAAACCTGTGCTGTCAATCCCTAGCCGCGCGCCCGACGAAGGGGGGTATGGGACGTGATGCCCGGGAACCACACGAACCCAAACATGGTTGCCGCCGGACGCGGGTGGGGCAGCGCGGAGCGGAGCGGACTCCCGAGGAGGAGACGACAACGCGCTCTGCGTCCTGAGGCAGCCGGACGAGGAGGCTCGTCGAAGGCGGCGCGGTCAAGGGGACCGGCGGCGCATCTTCGTCTGCGCGCGGCCGGCCACGAGAGAACCAGATCGCAAGGCGCGCGAAGCAGACGCATCTACCTAGATGGACGCGGGAACGGCGGGGGAGTCCTGCGCTTCAGTGAAAGGTTGAGCCGGGGTCGCGACGGGGGCAGACCCCGGTTCCCTTCCTGTTTTCGCCACCGCGATCCTGGCCGCTTCAGCGGACGCCAGCCGCTTGAATAAGCTCAACGTGAGCGAGCCTTCCTCGATTGGCGCCGCTGATGACCGGACGGTTGTTGGTTCTCCAACCCGGGAAGCTCGGAGTGGCCCGCACGGATGGGCCGCGGTCGGCTTCGCAGCCCTGGTGTTGCTCCTGCCGGCTTGCGGCGGGGGCGGGGGCGGGGGCGACGCTCCGTCGCAGGTGGTCGGTACGATCACCGAGATCGCCCGGGCGGACGGGTTCGTGAGCTCGATCACCGTGCGCACCGAAGGCGGCAAGGAGTACACCCTCGTGACCCCCGACGAGATTGCGTACGGGTTCGACCTGAACCACATGGAGGAACACCGCATCAACGGCGATCCCGTGAGCTGCAAGGTGGAGGAGCGCGATGGGAGGCTCGTGGCTCTGACCATCGACGACGTGCGGTAACACCGGGCGCCCGTACGCTACGCGGCGATGGCGGACAAGCCCTCGCTCGTCGAGCGCATCCGTGCGCAGCAGGAGCGGCACCGTGCGCGGAGCCGCGTCATCCGCGTTCCGGTCGCGGTCGTGGGCTTCGGCCTGCTTCTCGTCGGCGTCGCGCTGCTCGTGCTGCCTGGGCCGGGATGGCTCGTGATCGCGCTCGGGCTCGCGCTCCTCGCGCTCGAGTTCGCGTGGGCGGAGAGGATTCTGGAGCGCGTCGTGGACCGGCTGGAGGCTGCAAGTGAGCGCGCGGCGCGGGCGGGGCGGCTCGAGAAGGCGCTTGCAGTAGCGGCGAGCATCGTCTTCGCCGGAGCCCTCGTCGCCGCCGTCCTGCTCCTCGACCTCCCCGGGCCGTTCTAGCGTACGCGCGAGTCGCCCTCGCGGATTCAGCGAGCGGCAGAGACGGCACGAGCGGCGTTCGTCTGGGACGGATCGCGTGGCTGCCCGAGGAGAGCGTTTTCGGGGCCCGCTCCGCGCCCCGCTAGAATCCGAGTGTGGGCTGGCTCTGGATCGCCCTGCTGGCGCTGGCGGTCGCGGTCCTCGTTCTCGCCGAGTGGCCTCGACTCGCCGCCCACCTCCCCGTCGGGGAGGAACGCGCGCGCCGCCTTCGGCGGCGGAAAACTGACCTGCGCCTCGCCGACCCGGTCGCCGACACCGACGAATTCGCGGCGAGCGTGGAGCGCGACCTGGCCCAACTCCCGACGATCCACGAGCGCGACCGGAACAGCTAGCGCACGTCGAACCACGTCCTGAGGATCTTCGTGTTCGGCAGCACGCGCGCGACGCTCTCCATATTCTTCGTCTCCTGGTAGTCAGAGACCTGGAGCGACAGCCGGTGGCGACCGCGCGCGAGGCCGGATACGAGCACCCGGACGCGTTCTGAACGGCGGTCGTACGCGGCGGCAGCCGGGCGGCCGTCGATGCGGGCGATGACCGAGCGCGGATCGACGCCGGCTCCCCGATCCGTCGCCGCAACTGCCAGCAGGCCGACGGCGGGGACGACGCGCCGCACGAGCCGCAAGCGGGGCGGGATCGTGTCATTGAGCCAGAAGCGGAAGGCGAAGCGCCCGGCGCCCGCGCGCGTGCGGCTGTCGAAGACGATGTCATACACGCCGGGAAGCGGCAGGACTGCGCCCGCGACCGGCTCAGGAAGCGATAGCCGCCCCAGGTACGGGTTGACGTTGATCGGCAGGCCAACCTCGCCCATGAGCCGGTTCTCGTTGCGAGCTGCCACGACGCGCGGCTCGACCGTGACGCCGGGCGCACGAGAGACGACGGCGACGCCCAAGTTCGCCACGGGCCTGCGCAGACGGAAGCGGAACACCTGCTCCGGCCCCTTCAGGAGCCGCGACACGCCAACCGGCGCCGGGTTCTCCGGGTAGCGGTACGTGTCGACGAGGGCGGGCCGGCCCGCCGTGTTGCCTCCGTGCGCCCCGGGGGATCCCAGCGAGAAGGCCCTGGCGCGCGCAAGCCTTGCCCGGGCGACCCGGAACCAGAACGGCACCCGAAGCCTCGTCCGCTCGCGCGTCAGAATCACGTAGCCGGTCACGTCCTGGTCCGGCGCGCCGCCGCTCGGTCGGGCCGTCAGCGCCAGCGAGCCAGGGACGCTTACGGGGCCGGGAACCTCGACCGTGACGCCGATGGCGCGAGTTTGGAGCTCGACCGACGCCGCCCACGCGCCCGCCCCGCCGCCAGCGTCGGTGAGTGCAAGCGCCCGGGTGACTGTGCGTCCCGGCCGCACGAGGCCGAAGGACACGCTCGTCGGTGAGAAGAACACGGCCGGATCGTCGGCGCGGGTCAGATCGATGAGCCCGCCGCCCACGCGGAGGACGGACGCGTCGGTCGCGACCGAACCGGCTTTGACCACGACCCCCGTCGTGACGAGGGCGGACTTGATCTGCTCCACGGTCCAGGTGGGGTGCCGTTGGAGCAGCAGCGCTGCGCCGCCGGCCACGTGGGGCGCCGCCATGCTCGTCCCGCTGAAGACGGAGAAGCGCCGGTCAGGGGCTGAGGAGAGGACATTCTGGCCGGGCGCCGCCACGTCGGGTTTGAGCAGCAGCGACATCGGCGAGGGCCCGCTCGAAGAGAAGCTCGCGACGAAGGCGCGGCCGTCGCGGAAGTCGATCGCACCGGCCGTGATCGCCTTTGACGCGCTGCCGGGCGAGAGGACGCTGCCTCGGCCAAGGTCGTCGTACGCGTTGCCCGCGGCGACCGCCGGCACGACGCCGACATCGGCCGCAGCGTCGATCGCCCGTGCCACGATGTCACGGCGTGGCTCGATCTCCGGCTCGCCGAGCGAGAGGTTCACCACGTCCATGCCATCCGCGACGGCGGCCTCGATGCCCGCGACGATCTCGGGTGAGTTGCCGTTCGGGCCGATGCCGCCGGGCGTCGGCGTGGTCAGCACCTTGTAGTTGCCGATGTAAGCGCGAGGTGCCACGCCTGAAAGGCTCACGCCCCCGGACGCACGCGTGCCCCAGTTTCCGGCTGCGATCCCGGCGACATGGGTGCCGTGGAAGGAGATCACGGGATCGAACGCGCGCCCCGCGTACTTCCACTTCGAGGTCGGCGGGGGGAATGCGCGCGCCACGATCACCTTGGGCGTCGTCAGAGCCCTCTGGCCGCGCGGGAAGCCCGCCGGAGCCTGGTACCCCCCGGGATCGAAGTACGGATGCGTCTGGTCCACGCCGTCGTCGACGATGCCGATCTTGACTCCACCGCCCGCGGTGCTGAAATCGGAGCCCCAGAGAATCGGCGCCTTGATGGCCAGCACCGCCTCCGTCTCGGCGCGCGGATAGGCAATTCCCCGGGTCACACGGGCGACACCCGGCACCTTCGTCAGCCGCTGGACGTCGCGCTCCGGAAGCACGACCGCGAGGCCGTTCAGCACGATCCGGTAGCGCCACCGCACCCGCGCGTCGGGAACGGCGGCGTGGATGCGGTGGGCGACGGCGGCCTGCTCGGCCGAGAGGGCCTGGAGGTACGCCGCGCTCATCCGCGCGGTGAGGCTCAGGCGCGCGCGCTTTACGCTCGGACGCAGCACGCGGCTCGACTGGACGGAGCGCGAGAGCGAGGGCAGCTCGAGCTCGGCGACGACCTCGACGGGCCGGCCCGCAGCGACGCCGGCCTGCGCGCACGCGAGCGCCCAGGCCGCGACCGCGGCCGCGAAAGCGAGACCCCGAAACATCGGCACCATGGTAATGAGACGTCGGGGAGCGGCTGACGGCTAGTCCGGATTCGCGGCGGGGCGCAGCTACAATTGCGTGCGCGCGGATGTGGCGGAATTGGTAGACGCGCACGGTTCAGGTCCGTGTGGGGGTAACCCCGTGGAGGTTCAAGTCCTCTCATCCGCATAAGGCGCCTGAGCAGGGAGATCGACGGACGGTCGCCGACTGCCGGCGGTAGTGCAGCGGCTGGACGCGGGCGTAGTGCCGAAGCGGATGCTCATGTATGGGCGCCTTTGCTGGGCTGCGCGGCGGATCGGGGCGGCTCGGCGCGTAAATGGCGCACTTTGCGACGTTCACGAGCACGGTCGCGGTGTCCCTGGCCAGGATCGGGGTATGCCTTCGATGGCGCGAACACCGCGCAAGCGAGGAAAGGAGTTCTATGCCGACGCTGACTGAACCTCGTCAGCTGTTCCTGCACAAGCTCGGAGATGTCTACACGGCGGAGAAAACGATCGTGCAGATGCTTCCGCGGCTGCAGCAGGAGGCCAGGGACGAGAAGCTGGTGGAGGGGCTGAAGAAGCACCTCGAGCAGTCCCGGAAGCACGTCGAGAACGTCGAGAAGGTGTTCCAGGAGTTCGGAGCACAGCCCGAGGCCCGTCCGTGCCCTGGGATCGAAGGGATCAAGAGAGAGCACGACCAATCGGTGGGCGAAGTGTCGCCGCAGATGGTCGACCTCTTCGCCGCCGGCGCGGCCACCAGTACCGAGCACTACGAGATCGCCAACTACGAGGGCCTGATCGCAATGGCGAAGGCCCTGAACAAGCCTCAGGCGGCTCGCCTGCTCGAGACGAACATGAAGCAAGACCAGAAGATGCTGACGGAAACCAAGGCGATCGCCCGGCGGCTCAGCACCAAGGCCGCCAAGCAGGCAGGCTTCTCGGGTCAGCGGACAAAGTCGCGCTCGGCGACGCGCCGCTAGAGCGCGCGGTCGCGAAACCGAAGCCGGGGAGAGTGATCTCCCCGGCTTCGCTGCCGACCGACGCGTTGGCGACCATGTGTCGAGCCATGTCGGGGGTCGACTGGAACACCTTCGATGTCGCGCAGCTCTCCGACGCGTTGCGCGGACATCTGGACGGACCGGACGCAGAGAAGCTGGTCTGGGCCTTCGAGCAAGCCGTTCGAGTGGCACGGATCGATGATGAGCTGCTCAGCTATCTGGTGGTGGCGATCCTCTGCTTGCTCGCCCGCATCGACGAGTCGTCGCCCCGACTCGTGCTCGAGACATTCTTCCGCCGCTCGGTATCCGACGAGGACTGGCGGCGGACGTACCTGCCACTGTTCGAACAAGCTGCAGCCTGATCTCTTCGCTAGGCGGCGAGCACTTGCTCGGAGTGGCCCTCGGGACGCACGCCGCGCATGACGCGCACGACGCGTCCCGTGGCGTCGATCACAAAGGTCGAACGGATCAGGCCGACCCTCGACTGGCCGTACGAGGTGTGCTCTCCCCAGGCGCCGTACCGCTCGGCTACATCGTGGTCGGGATCGGCGAGCAGCGTGAAGGGCAGACCGTAGCGCTCCTTGAAGCGGACGTGCGAGTCCGCGTCGTCGGGGCTCACGCCGAGGATACGGCGCCGTTCTCCTCGTATGCCGCGAAGTCGTCGCGGAAGCCGCAGGCCTGGGCGGTACAGCCCGGCGTGTCCACGAGCGGCTAAGTAGCGTTGCTCAATCCCACTCGACCACGACGGAGGGAGCGGAGCGTCGTGTCGGCCCGTGGTAGACCGCCTCGACGTTCATTCCGTCCGGGTCAAGCACGTACGCCGCGTAGTACCCCGGGTGGTAGCTCCGTTCACCAGGAGGCCCATTGTCGTGGCCTCCCGCTGCGAGGGCAGCCGCATAAAACCGATCAACGATCTCCCGGGTCCCGGCCTGGAACGCGATGTGGAGACCATGCGTGGGTGAGCCATCCTCGGAGAAGAACAGTTCGTCCGCCGAGAACCAGCCTTCGCCCTCACCGGTGACGCGCAGGCCGAGCGGAGCAAGCGCGCCCGTGTAGAAACGCTTGCTCGCCTCGAGGTCGCTCACACGGACGCCGACATGGTCGAGCAGGCGACCGGTGTGTTCTTCGGGCATCGCTATGCCGCTGTTGCGACGGTGTACCTCTCCGCTCCCACGACGCGCAGCATAAGCAAGGCCCCAGCGGCACGAGCCAACCGCGGGCAAGCGTCGTGGCAATCGAGTCGGCGGTCGATACTGCTAAATAGAGACAGCGAGTCATCCCGCGGGTAGAAGTAGAGGACGACCGGGCGGCCGCGCAGGCCGGACAGGCGCACGCGCTTGCCGGTGTCGCTCTCGAGCTCGAAGTCCGGCGCCGGCTGGCCCTCTTCGACCACTCCGGGAGCCTACCCCGGTAGGGTCGTCGTGTGCCGGGGGTGCACCAGACGGTTGCGATCCTCGTCCTGCTCGCGAGTGCGCTGGCCGTCGTCGCAGGCGCCGTGACCTACGCTCGCGGCGGGACTGCCGGCGGCCCGGCGCGGCACCTGCTCGCGCTTGTCCAGACGTTACTCGTGGCTCAGGTGGCTCTCGGCCTGCTCCTGCTCTCCGACGACCGCCGCGCGCCCGACGACCTGCACTACGCCTACGGCACGCTCGCACTCGCCGCTGTGCTGGCGCCGTGGCTCTACGCGCCGACCGAGCCACGCCGGCGGCTGGCGTGGTTCACGGGGGCTACGCTTGTCTCCGGGTTGCTCGCCGGGCGCGCATACATGACGGCCGCATGAGGCGTTTCTTCGCCGAACTCAACCCGTTCGTGCGCGGTCTGCTCGTCGTGGCGGCGATCGCGCTCGTCGTCGTCGCGCTCCAGCTCTATACCACGCTGGCGGCGCTGTACGCGATCGCCCGGATCGCGTTCTTCATCGCGATCGCCTTCTTCGTCTTCCTCATGTGGCGGGAGCGGCGCGGCGAGATCGGGACGTGGCCGACTCGAGCACAGGTGGCGTTCTACGGCGCCGCGCTACTCGCCGTCTTCGCCATCGGGGCGTACATCGCGCGTGGAGCGTCGGGCCCCGACGCGCTCGCGTTCCTGCTCGTGCTCGTGCTGTGCGGGTTCTCGATGTTCCGTGTCTGGCGCGACCAGCACAGCTTCTAGCTAGAGCCGCTTGCGCAGGATCACCGACTGCCGCGCGTAGCCCATACGCTGCTCCCAAAACGGGATCGACACGGGACTGCCGAGCCACGTGTCGCAGACCGAGACAACCGCGCCCTTTTCACGGCCCCATGCCTCGCCTGCCTCCACGAGTTGCGTCGCGACGCCACTCCGCTTGAACTGGTCGGCCGTGCCGACGAAGCTGATGAACAGCCGGATCTGGCCGAGATCCCGCTGCGTCTGCCAGCGAGCCGTCTCAAGCGGCTCCTGAACACTCGCCTCGAGGTAGCCCGCTACCTCCCCGTCGATCTCGGCGACGAGCGCCAGGTTCGCCGGGCACTCACGCCACTCCGCGTCGCCGGCGACGAGCTCGACGAGCCCTTCCTCGTCCGGTCGACGGAACAGCTCGGGCTCGAGCGATGCGTAGTAGCGGCCGTTGTCGCGGCTGATCTGCGCGATCCCGGGGGCGTCTTCCGCGCGGGCCTCGCGTACGACGAACTCGCCCGGCACTGGCACTAGACCTCGATTCGGGCGCGCGCCCCGTCGAGTGCGTCCAGCGCGGCCCGGACGGGCATGAGACGGCCGACGAAGATGGGCGTGTCCCGCTCGGTGTAGCGGGAGGCCTCGCTGTCGCGTAGGCGCAGCATCAAGTGCATGAAGTCCGCGGGCTCCTCGCACTCGAACGCCGTCATGAACTCCTGGTCGTCGATGCCGAACGAGTAGGTCGTGTGGTTCTTGATCCCGGGAAACTCCTCGCGGCCGATGCGGATGTGCTCGTCCATCGCCCGCTGCCGGTCCTCCTCGGAGAGCGCGTACCACGGACGCAACTTCACGAACGGGTAGAGGACGAGGTACGGCAGATCGTGAGGGTTGATCCTGCGGGCGCGGCGTGCGGCCGTGTACTGCGACGCTTTCGTCGTGGCGAGGTACGAGTACGGTGTCGAAAGCCAGCCCGCGAGCGGCGTGGCGTTCAGCTCGGCGCCGAGGTCTCCCAGGTCTTCGTAACGCTGCGTGATTTTCCAGAGGAAGAAGTCGCATTCGGGGCGCACGCCCGTAAGCGAGTAGGCGCGCAGACCGTCCATGCGGCCGGCCCAGTCCTCGGTGACCTCGGCGAACGCGTCCTTGCCTGCGGCGCGCTCCTCGACCGGCAGCCGACGCCAGGCGGGATCGACGCGATAGCACGTATACGCCACGTACTGCCCTTCCACGAGAGGGATCGTAGCCCGGCGGCATTGACTCGCACGCCCGGCCGTCGCAGAATCCTGCCGTGGGGAGGGGACGGCTCATCGCGGCCGTCGTACCGGCCGTGCTCGCCGCCATCGCGGTGGTCGAGGCGTCCGCCGGTGCGCCGGAGGCGCGCTTCGCGCTCAGCGTGCGCGCCGTCGTCTCCTGGACGGTAACCACTCCAGGGTTCTCGAGCGGCGGGTGCACGTTCGGGGATACGACGCACACGACGAGCGTCTCCTTCCGCAGCGCACGGCCGGTGAAGGTCGCCGCCCGTGCGGGCCGCCTCGTCACCCGTCGCGTCGTCGTGCGCGGCGCCTCCGACCCCGGAGGGCCGACCTACTACCACGGCTCATGCGCGAACGGGACGAACGTCACCTGGCATGGCGATCCCCCGCCGCGGACCAAGTGGAAGAGCTACGTGCGCATTGTGTCACCCGGACGCGCGCGGATCGCGCTCGCGCCGGCAGCGGCTATGCCCCTTGCGTACGCGGGCTGCCAGGGCGCCCGCGCGCGGCTCGGGGAGCTCGACTTGCGCACGGTCGAAGGGCGCATAGCCCCCGCGAAGCTCGCCGATGCACGCCGCCGCAGCCTCGAGGTCACGGGCTCGCTCCGGCGTTCGGCCGGCACGCCGGGTGAATGCCGGCTGGTCGAGAGCGTCGTGTGGACCGCCACGTTGCGTCGCCTGTCGTGAGCGCCCGCGCGATCACGTTCCGGCGGTCGGCTAGCCACTGAGGGCACGGCTACGCTGGCCGCGTGGCCCACGCGCTCGAGCCAAGGCTGAAGGCGCTGCCCGCCAAGCCGGGCGTCTACCTGCTGCGCGACCGCGCCGGCGACGTGCTCTACATCGGCAAGGCGAAGTCGCTGCGGTCTCGCGTGCGCTCGTACTTCCAGGCTGGAGTGACGCGTGCCGGGATGGAGAAGCTCGGGGGCCGCATCGCGGACGTGGAGGTGATCGTCACGCAGAGCGAGGTCGAGGCGCTGCATCTGGAGCAGACCCTCGTTAAGCGCCACCGCCCGCCGTTCAACGTACGGCTGCGCGACGACAAGTCCTTCCCGTACATCGCGGTGACGATGGAGGACGAGTATCCGCGGGTCATGTTCACGCGGGAGCGCCACCGGCGGGGCGTCGTCTACTTCGGCCCGTACGCGAACGCGAAAAAGGTGCGCGAGACGCTCGACGTACTCAACCGCGTGTTCCGCTTCCGGCCATGCGAGGGCCCCAAACCCGGCCGTCACTCGGGCATCCCGTGCCTCGATTACCACATCGACCGCTGCCTCGCGCCCTGCGTGGGCTACGTCTCGCGCGAGGACTACGCAGAGATCATCGACGGCGTGGTGCGGTTCCTCTCGGGCGACACGGAGCCGATCCAGCGTGACCTCGAGCGGCGCATGCGAGAGGCCGCGGTGGGCGAGCGCTTCGAGGACGCGGCGCGCCAGCGCAACCGGCTGTTCGCCGTCCGTCACCTGGCCGAGCGGCAGGCGGCCGACCGCCGCGAGTTCGGGACCGTGGACGTGCTCGGCATCGCCGCCGCGGGCAACCGCGCGGCCGTGCAGGTCTTCCCGCTCCGCGACGGCAAGCTCGTCGGACGCCACAGCTTCCATCTGGAGAACGTCGAGGGCCGGGACACAGCGACCGTGCTCGAGGCGTTCGCGCTCGAGTACTACGGGTCGGCGCCGACCGTGCCGCCGCAGATCGTCGTCCCTGCGGATGCGGGCGACACCGACGCGCTGGCGGGGTTCCTCTCCGAACGCCGCGGCGCCCGCGTCGAGGTGCGCGCAGCGCAGCGTGGCGAGAAACGCCGGCTGCAGGAGCTCGCCACGCAGAACGCCCGACTCGCGCTCGAGTCCGACGCCGCGGCCTCGGAACAGCGCCGCCTGCGCCGTGTCGAGGCGCTCGAGGAGCTGCGGGAGGCACTGAACCTGGAGAGCCTGCCCGTGCGCATCGAGTGCTTCGACATCTCGAACATCCAGAGCGACTCACCGGTGGGCTCGATGGTCGTCTTCGTGGACGCCGTGCCGAGGAAGGCGCACTACCGGAAGTTCGGCGTCCGCAACCTGAACGGCGGGCCTGACGACTTCGCCGCCATGGCCGAGGTGGTCTCGCGGCGCTTCGCACGGCTGGGAGATGCCGCCGCACAGGAATACGACGAGAGCTTCGTCGCCGTTCCGAATCTCGTCGTGATCGACGGAGGGAAGGGTCAGCTCTCGGCGGCGCTGGCCGCGATGCAGGCGTTCGACCTGCCGCGCGTTGCCGTCATCGCACTCGCGAAGCGCGATGAGGAGGTCTTCCTGCCGCACCTCGTCGACCCGATCCGCCTCGACCGGCACTCGCCCGGTCTCCAGCTGCTCCAGCGCCTGCGCGACGAGGCACATCGCTTCGCGCTCGGCTTTCACCGCCAGCGCCGCGACACACGCGCGCGGGAGTCGATCTTCGAGCGGCTCCAGGGCATCGGGCCGGTGCGGCGCCGCGCCCTCGTACAGCATTTCGGCTCCGCCGAACGCTTTCTGGCCGCCAGCGAAGAGGATCTCGAAGCCGTGCCCGGCGTGCCGGCGAAAACCGCGCGTGCGATCTACGCGCAGCTGCACAAGGCCGGACCGGGCTAGACCCATCCTTGAGAGCCCCTTGAGGGCGATCTCCGACCCTGCCGTCAACCGATCGCACAGGGCGATCGCGAACGAAGGGAAAGAGATCATGAAGCGCATCCTCAGCAAGCTCGCTCTCGGCCTCAGCGTCATCGTCCTCGGCGCCGTCGCAGTCGCCCCGGCCGGCGCCCACGGCACCAACCCGACCGACACGTTCGGCGTCCGCTGCCTGTCGAACGGCATCGAGACGACGATGGCCAGCAACCTCAAGGGCTCCTACTACCGCGTCTACCTCCAGAAGTTCCTGCCGCCGAACTGGATCAACATCGGCTACCCCTCGACCGGCTGGACCGCCGCGGACGACTTCGCGGGCGTGTACCAGAACCCGATTGGCATGCCGATCAGCTTCAGCTCCAAGCGCAACTTCCAGCTCTCGCCTGGCTCGTACTTCGCCTGGGCCGAGTTCGCCTACCGCAACGCGCAGGGCGGCTGGAGCTTCCACTGGGTGCCTGCCGGCAAGAGCTGCACGATCCAGGGCAGCGTCTTCGCAAAGGGCCGCAAGCCGGTCGCGAAGCCGCGCACGCTTCCGAAGAGCGCGCCCAAGGCGTCCGCGACCCGCGCACCGCAGGGCTACGGCAGGCCGTAAGGCACGCCTCATTCATCTGACGACGGGCGGCGAAAGCCGCCCCGTTCGTCTCTCACGAACCAAGGAGACTCACCATGCCGACTCATCCACCTGCTCGTCGTCGCAGCGGCCGCCGCCGTCGCGCTCGGCGCGGCGCTGCCCGGGCACGCCGCGGCCGCGACCTGCGACCGCGTCGCCTCGCTGAGCGGCAGCGACACCCAGCCCCGGCACCGTGGCGGTGCCGGTCCAGACCGTGACGAAGCTCGCCTCGCTGCTCGGCCCCAGACGGGCTGCCTCACCGGGGGCCAGACGTTCCACGGACTCGTCAACTTCAAGGCGAGCGGCACCGCGGCCGCACCGGTCACCCTGACCAGCACCGCCGGCGGGCGCGCGACGTTCACCGGCCAGATGCGCGTGCTCGGCTCGAACGTCGTGGTCACGAACCTGAACTAGCGCGCCGACGGCTTCGTACTGGACGGCAACCGCATCCACGGCTGCGAACTCGCCAACACGCTCGGCGGCAACGACTCGGGCATCCACGGCGTCTACCTCAAGCACACGCTCGACGCCCGCATCACGAGCAACGTGATCTAGTGCCCACGGCCCCGGTGCAGGCCGTGTCGTCCTCGTGCACGGCGAGCTCGGTCGTCGCCGGCGCCACGAGCACGGTGCCGGGCACCCTGTTCGCGGCGTACCTGCAGCGGTGGAACGGTACGGCGTGGGTCAACGTCGCCTGGTTCCCGAACGGTCCCAAGCCGGCCGTCGCGTCTAGCAGCCTGACCTACGCCGGCCTTGCGCCGGGCTGGTACCAGGCGTGGATCCAGTTCGCCTTCCCGAAGCCCGGCGGCGGGTTCGCGCTCGAGTGGAAGGCACCGCCGTTCTGCAAAGTGACGGGCGCAGCCGGCGCACGGTCCCGATGTGCGGCTCCGCAGCGGGCCAAGCGTGGCTGTACTCGCCCGCCGCGCCAAATCCGCTCACGCCGGCCTCGCTAGGGCGAGCCCGCAGGGCGCTCCGCCGCCGCCTCGTCGGCCGGCGGAGCGCCCTCGGCACTCTCCTCTGCGCGGCGGCGTCGGGCGATCTCGCGCCAGCTCAACGTCTTCGCCATCAGCAGCAAGGCGCCGAAGCCGAGCAAGAGGTTCACGGCCATGATCGTCAGCTTCATGCCGACGCTCAGTGAGATCAGGTCGCTGCGCGAGGCCTGGTCGGAGAGGACGATCACGAGCAGCGCCTGCTCGGTTCCGATGCCGCCCGGGCTGATCGGCAGCGCGGTGGAGAGGCTTTGCGACACTTGCGCCACGAAGGCGTTGCGCACAGTCGCCTCGACGTGGAAGGCGTGCAGGAACCAGTACGTAGTGGCCAGTCGGCAGCTCCAGTCCGCCACCTGCCATGCGACCACGCGCCGCAGGTAACGGGGCTTGTCGCGCAGCACCGCGAAGCCCTGCCCGACGCGCTCGCGGAACGCCTGCACGTGACGCGCAGCCCAGACGATTGCGACGCCGAGCCCGATACCGAGGAGAAGCGCCAGCGCTGCCGCCAGTTGCGGCCGTTCGAAGAGCCAGCCGAAGTCGAAGCTCGGCAGCGACGGCAGGACGTCCAGGCTTGGCAGCACGCCCTGCGAGAGCGCGAACAGGAAGAGCCCGAGCGCGGCCGCGAAATCGAAGATGGACATCACGAGCAGCGTCGTCGTCAGCGTCGTGTAGGTGGCGTCCTTGAGGCGGTGCTTTGCCAGGTAGAGGCGTACGGCGTCGCCTGCGCGGGCGGGGATCAGCGCGTTGACGCCGACACCGGCGAGGTAGGAGCCGTAGATCGCGCGCCAGGGCGCTTTTTCTTCCGGGTACGCGTCGGCGATCACGTTCCGCCACGCCCGCGAGACCGCCGCGCCGCGCACGACGTGAAAGCCAATCGCGAGGGCGATCGCGCGGAAGTCGACGGCGGCGAGGTTCTCGAAGAAGACCTCGATCGAGTCGAGCACCCGACTCATGCGCGTCCCTCGCCGGCGGCGGCGTCCGCGCGGCAGAGCCGGGCGCCGCCGCCGCCGACTGACGCCGCTCGCAGGCTGCTCGCCAGGCCCGTATCACCCATGCCGTGACTCCGGCCCCGCACCGGCGAGCGGCGCCGAGGAACCGGCCTGAGCACGATGGGCGTGACAGTCCCCGGGCGGAAGGCTACGGCCGGTCGCGCGGTCCGGAGCCGTCGGCGGGCAGGTCGGAGGCCATGAACGGGTAGCGATAGTCGCGCGGCGGCACGAACGTCTCCTTGATCGTGCGCGGGCTCACCCAGCGGATCAGGTTCCACATCGAGCCGGCCTTGTCGTTCGTCCCGGACGCCCTCGCTCCACCGAACGGCTGCTGGCCCACGACCGCGCCCGTCGGCTTGTCGTTCACGTAGAAGTTGCCCGCCGCGTAGCGCAGCGCCTCGCCGGCGCGGATCACGGCGTCCCGGTCGTCTGCGAACACCGCTCCGGTCAGCCCGTAGGGCGCCCCGCGGTCGACGAGCTCGAGCGTCTTGTCGTACGCGTTCTCCGGGTACACGTAGGTGGTCACGATCGGGCCGAACAGCTCCTCACGCATGAGCGGCATCTCCGGATCGGTCGTCTCGATGACGGTCGGCTCCACGAAGAAGCCGTCGGAGTCGTCGACGCCGCCGCCCACGACGATCTCCGAGTCGGCGTGGCTGCGCGCGAGCTCGATCGCCTCCCGGTGGCCGCGCTGGGCCTTCGCGTCGATCACCGCGCCCATGAAGTTCGAGAAATCCGTCACGTCGCCCATGCGGATTTGAGCCACCTGCTCCGCGAGCCGTTCGCGCAGCGCCGGCCACAGGTTCGAGGGCGCGTAGATGCGTGACGCGGCCGAGCACTTCTGACCCTGGTACTCGAAGGAACCGCGCACGATGGCAGTGGCGACGGCGTCGACGTCGGCGGACGGGTGCGCGACGATGAAGTCCTTGCCTCCCGTCTCGCCGACGATGCGCGGGTAGTTCCTGTAGCGGCCGATGTTGCCGCCGATCGTCTTCCACATGCCCTGGAAGACCGGCGTCGAGCCGGTGAAGTGGACGCCCGCGAGCTGGTCGCTCGAGAGCGCCGCCCCACCGACCACCGGCCCGGGGCCGTAGACGAGGTTGATGACGCCGTCCGGCAGGCCAGCCTCCTCGAGCAGCCGCATGATGAAGAAGGCCGAATAGGCCGAGGTCGAAGCGGGCTTCCAGACGACCGTGTTGCCCATCAGGGCCGGGCTCGTCGGCAGGTTGCCGGCGATCGAGGTGAAGTTGAAGGGCGTGACCGCGAAGACGAACCCCTCGAGCGGCCGGTACTCGAGTCGGTTCCACGTGCCCTGCGAGGAGTCCGGCTGCTCCTCGTAGATGCGCGCCATGAACTCGACGTTGAAGCGCCAGAAGTCGATCAGCTCGCAGGCCGCGTCGATCTCCGCCTGGTGCACGGTCTTCGACTGGCCGAGCATCGTGGCGGCGTTCAGCGTCGCGCGCCAGGGGCCGGCGAGGAGCTCCGCTGCACGCAGGAAGACGGCGGCGCGCTCCTCCCACGGGAGGCGCGACCAGTCGTGCCACGCGTCGCCGGCGGCCTTCACGGCGCGCTCGACCTCGGCCTCGCCTCCCTGGTGCACGGTAGCGAGCACGCTGGTCTTGTCATGCGGCTCGACCTGTTCGAACGTCCGGCCGGTGCGCACGTCCTCGCCGCCGATCACGAGCGGGATGTTCATGCGCTCGCCGCGCAGCTCGTGGAGCTTGCGGCGCATCTCCTCGCGCTCCGGCGAGCCCGGCGCGAAGTCGCGAACCGGTTCGTTCCGCGCCGAAGGCGGTCGGAAGATCGCTGGCGCGCCCACGGCGAGATTGTAGGAGGTGGAACACTTGCGCCGTGCCTGCCTCCGAGGACCTGCGCAACGAGCTGGCGGCCGTCGAGCCTCGCCGCCCGTGCGATCGCCTTGCCCAGCTTTCCGCCATGTTCCACGCCGCGGGGAGCCTCCACCTGCACGGGCGCGGCGAGCTCTCGGTGCACGTCGATCTGGCGAGCTCGGCGGCGGCACGACGGGCGTTCTCGCTCCTGCGCTCGCTTGGCGCCCAGGCCGAAATCCGGACGTACCGCCGCCGGGCGTTCGAGCGCGCCACCCGCTACCAGCTGCACGTGGCAGGCCGGGGTCGCGGGCTGCAGGTGCTCGAGGAGGCCGGTGTGCTCGGCGCCGACCTCGCTCCGCTGCCGACGCCGCCGCGCCGGGTGGTCGCCCGTGCGTGCTGCCGGCGCGCCTACCTGCGTGGGGCGCTGCTGGCGGCCGGGTCGCTCTCCGGGCCGCGCGCGCCGCAGCTCGAGGCGAGGAGCGCCGGCATCGACGCTGCGCGCTTTCTCGCGGCTGTGGCGGAAGCCCAGGGGCTCACCGTGGGCGTACGGGAGCGAGCGTCGCACGCCGCGGTCTATGCGCGGGGTCTCCCCACGGTGGTGGGCCTGCTGGCGGCGGCTGGCGCGGGGGGAGCCGCGCTCGCGCTCGAGGAGCAAGCGGTCATGGGCGAGACGCGCGCGCGTGCGAACAGGCTCGCAAACGCGGATCACGCCAACCTCACGCGAACGAGCCGGGCCGCAGCCACCCAGGTGCGGGCCGTCCGGCGCCTGGCCGCTTCGGAACGGCTTGCGAAGCTGCCGCCGGCCCTCCAAGAGCTTGCCGACCTGCGCCTCGCGCACCCCTCGCTGTCTCTCCGCGAGCTCGGCCTGAAATGCCGCCCGCCGGTCGCCAAGGCGGCCGCGCACCGCCGGCTGCAGGCCCTTCAGCGTCACGCCGAGCACTAATCGGGGAGGGGTGTCCCCGGAGGAGGGTTGAACAGTCGCCGGGCGATGCGTCATACTCGGGCCCGGCGGGTCTGCGCTCGTCCGGCGTTGGATTCAGACCCCGTCCGGCGCCAAGGTCCGGAGCGCGGTTGAAAATGGAGGGGGAGGTCGTCCTCGGAGCTTCCCCTCCGACCCGCCCCACGCGTTGCTCGGCTTCGCCTTCGCTCGCTTCACGGGGGAACCCCTGGTTCCCCCGTGGTCCCCCTCCTTGCGGGCGGTTTCCTTTGGTTCGGGTCGTGGGCGGAGCCGGCGGCGAGCTCGCCGGGTTCCACGGTTGCCTCGATGTTGAGTGAGCCTGCCGCCGGGCGGAGCCCGGCTCCGGCGGCAGTTCGCCGCGGTCTCACCGAGAGCCGTCTGCTCCTTGCAGAAGCGCCTCCTCATGCGAGCGCGTGGCTTACCGGACGGATTGCGCGGGTCCGGTGCTCTCTGATGAGCGGTGGCAAGCCACGGGCAGAGCCCGCACGGGCGGCGAGCTTCTCGATGGCCAGGTCTCTGCGCGTTCGATGAGTAGCCGGTCGGGCCTATGTCTCGTGAGCCTCCCGCCCGGACAAGCCGGGCTCCGGCGCCGGATTCGCGCGGTCTCACCGAGAGCGTGCTCCCGGGGATTAGGCAAAACGTAGCCAGCTGCCTCGCGGAGGGGCCAGCGGGCCTCGGCCGGTATCCGGGGCTCGTCATAGAGTGTCCGCGTGGCCGGGAGGACGCAGGAAGCCTTGTACCGCGCGATTGACCTCGAGTTGTCGTGGTCAGAAGATGTGTTGCCGCAGGTTGAGCGCACGAAGCACGTGCACAGCCTTCATCCGTACCTCGGCAAGTTCATACCGCAGCTCGTCGAGGCCTTCCTGCGGCGGCACCTGCGCCCGGGCGACTGCGTGTACGACCCGTTCGTCGGCTCGGGTACGACCCTTGTCGAGGCGAACGCGTTCGGCGCGCACGCGATCGGCTGTGACATCTCCGCATTCAACTGCCTGCTCTCACGGGTCAAGACGCAGCGCTACCCACTTGCCACACTGGAGCTGGCGCTCCGCGGCGTGCTCGAGCAGACGCTGCGAACAGCCGAAACGGTCGCCCCGCGCGACGGGTCGAGGTGGCTTCAGACCTGGTATGCGCGCCGCGCCCGCCAGGAGCTGCTCGCATACGAGTGCGTGGCTTCCCAGACGCTCGACGACGTGAGCTGGGATGTCGCCCGGATCATCCTGTCCCGTTCGGCGCGGTCAGCACGGTTGACCACGCATTTCGACCTCGACTTCCCGCGAGCGCCGACGACGGAGCCGTACTGGTGCCATAAGCACAAGCGCCGCTGCCGACCAGTCGAGGAGGCCATGAAGTTCCTGCGCAGGTACACGCTCGACACCGTCCGTCGCCTCCGCGAGTTCGCGGACGTTCGCAAGAATGGCGAGATCGTCGTACTGCATGCCGACGCTCGAGCTGTTGAGCTTCCGCTTGAGCCGACCGGGATCATCACGTCGCCGCCGTACCCGGGGCTGATCGACTATCACGAACAGCACAGATACGCGTACGAGCTTCTCGGGCTTGAAGATCGCAGCACCGCCGAGATCGGCCCCGCTGCGGCGGGCCGGTCACGAGCTGCGATACGCGCCTACCTCGAGTCGATGATCGAGGTCCTGGCCAACGCGCGAACTCAGCTCCCCGCCCGTGCGCCGGTGATCATCGTGGTGAATGACTCGAGAAACCTGTACCCGGCGATTCTCGAAGGAGCGGGGATGCAACTCGAGGAGCGACTCACACGGCACGTCAACCGAAGGACGGGCCGACGCGCTGGCGAGTTCTTCGAGGACGTGCTCGTCTGCTCGACGAGGTAGACCGTGAGCCGAGACGCGGTCGCAAGTGCCTGCGCTGCTCTCGAGGTTCATGGAGCGTGGATCGCAGTTTCGGTTCCCGCCGCCGAGCTCGAGCGAATCGCACGGGAAGGCGTCTCACCGGTTTCCGGCTACGGGATGCGGGCGAACCAGAGGGCCGCCAGCACCGCCGCGGCGAAGCCGAGGGCGGCCGCAAGCGCGACGAACGCGAAGGTCGGAGAACCCACGGTTTCCACGGCCCTCCCTTTAGACTCGGGAAGAGCGACCTAGGAGGCTTGGCGGATGGCTACACGAGTGGGGATCAACGGGTTCGGGCGGATTGGGCGGAACTTCTACCGGGCCTACCTGGCTCGCAATCCCGGGTTCGAGATCGTGGGCGTCAACGACCTGGCCTCTCCGGACGTGCTCGCGCACATGCTTCGCTACGACTCGACCGCAGGGGTACTCGACGCCGACATCCGCCACGGCGACGGGGAGATCTCCGTGGACGGCCGGACGCTCCGCGTCACCGCCGAGCGCGACCCGTCTGCCCTGCCCTGGGACGACCTCGGGGTGGACGTCGTCGTGGAGTCGACCGGCCTCTTCACCGATCGCGACGGGGCCGAACAGCATCTCGCCGCGGGCGCCCAGAAAGTGATCATCTCCGCCCCCGCCACCGACCCCGACCTGACCGTGGTGATGGGCGTCAACGATGACCAGTACGACCCTGCAACCCACGCGATCGTCTCCAACGCCTCGTGCACGACGAACTGTGTGGCGCCTATGGCGAAGGTCCTGCTGGACGAGTTCGGCATCGAGTCCGGCTTCATGACCACTATCCACGCATACACGACCGAGCAGCAGCTCCTCGACCAGATCGCCCTGACGCGCAAGGGCAAGCCTGATCTGCGCCGCATGCGCGCCGCCCCGCAGAACGTCGTGCCGGCCTCGACGGGCGCGGCGAAGGCGACCGCACTCGTCATCCCGGAGCTCAAAGGCAAGCTCGACGGCATGGCGATGCGGGTGCCGGTGCCCACGGGTAGCGTCACCGACCTCGTTTGCGTGCTCGGGCGCGAGGTGACCGTCGAGGAGCTCAACGAGGCGTATCGGCAAGCGGCGGGGGCCGAGGGCTGGGCCGGGATCCTGGAGTACACCGAGGATCCGATCGTCTCGTCGGACATCGTCGGCAACCCGCATTCCTGCATCCTCGACGGGCTCACGACGATGGCCCACGGGCGCACGGCGAAGGTGATCGGCTGGTACGACAACGAGTGGGGGTACTCGTGCCGCCTCGCCGACGTGGTCGAGAAGGTGGCCGTCTCGCTGCCGGTCGGCGCGCCGGCGTAGTGCGCCTCACACACCTTCGGCTGCTCGTCGGTGACTAGGTGTTCGCCCCTCAGCACGAAGAGCTCGTGATCGGGTCGCCACGCAGCCGGCCGGAGTGGGGATCCGTTTCGTCCATCTGCGCGATCCGGATGGGAACCTGATCGAGGTCAACCAGTCCATTCCAATGGACGCGTGAGGGTTCCACGCTCGGTCCGGGAGGCGGACGTCTCCGGAAAGCGGGTGCTCGTCCGCGCCGACCTGAACGTGCCGCTCGAGGACGGGCGCGTCGCCGACGACACGCGCATCCGCGCCTCGCTGCCGACGCTGGAGCTGCTACTCGAGCGCGGCGCGGCGGAGGTGCGGGTCTGCTCACACCTGGGCCGGCCGCAGGGGCCCGACCCGGAGTTCGCGATCGCTCCCGTGGCGAGCCGTGTCGAGGAGCTGTTGCCGGACGAGCGCGTGCGCGTCCTGGAGAACACGCGCTTCCACCCCGGCGAGACCGCGAACGATCCGGCGTTCGCGCAGGAGCTCGCCGAGGGCTCGGAGCTTTACGTCAACGACGCGTTCGGCTCTGCGCACCGGGCGCACGCATCCACCGAGGGCGTTGCCCATCTGCTGCCGGCCTACGCGGGGCTGCTGCTCGAGCGCGAACTGGAGATGCTTGGCCGCCTGCTCGGCGACGTGGAACGGCCATTCGTGCTGGTCGTGGGCGGCGCGAAGGTCGACGACAAGCTCGGCGTGCTCGAGCACCTGGGTGGCCGGGCCGATGCAGTGCTGATCGGCGGCAAGATGGCAGCGCAGCTTGCTTCGCAAGCTGCGCTAGAGAGAGCACCGCTCGTGCTGCCGAGAGACGTCGTCGCCGCTCGTGCGTTCAAGCGAGATGCGGACGCGCGAGTCGTGGCCGCCGACGCTGTTCCCGACGGGTGGCTCGGGCTCGACATCGGGCCGGAGACGCGCGAACGTTTCGCGGAGCGGATCGACGGGGCCGCCACCGTGTTCTGGAACGGTCCGATGGGCGTCTTCGAATGGCCGCGCTTCGCTGCGGGCACGCGGGCGGTGGCCCGAGCGGTGGCCGGCTGCGAGGGCTTCACCGTCGTGGGCGGCGGAGACTCGGTGCGTGCCGTGCAGGAGCTCGGCCTCGCCGAGCGGATCTCGTGGGTCTCGACTGGCGGCGGCGCCTCGCTCGAGCTCCTGGAGGGCAAGGAGCTGCCCGGTGTCGTAGCGATCCCCGCCGAGCAAGATGGCTAGCCGACGTTCGGCCCGACGAGCGGCCCGTCTATCTAGCCTTCGCGCCGGAGGCGCGAAGGCATGCTGATCGCAGGCAACTGGAAGATGTTCAAGGGCCCGGCCGAGACGGAGGGCTTCTGCGCCGCTTTCCGCAGGCCGTCCGGCGTCGACGCTGTGCTCTGCCCCCCGTTCGTGTCATTGGCCGCGGCGGTCGGACGGGGCCAGACGATTTTCGCCCAGAACGTCCACTGGTCTGACGACGGGGCGTACACCGGCGAGATCTCGGCTTCGATGCTGCTGGAGCTCGGCGTGCAGGGGGCGATCGTCGGGCACTCCGAGCGCCGGCAGTACTTCGGCGAGAACGATCGCACGGTCGCATTGCGTGTGCAGCATGCGCTTGCAAGCGGTCTACGCGTGATCGCCTGTGTCGGCGAGACCGAGCAGGAGCGGGAGCGCGGGGACACCGCGGACGTGCTGCGTGCCCAGGCATCAGTCCTCGACGCCCACAAGGACCTCGTCGTCGCGTACGAGCCCGTCTGGGCGATCGGCACCGGCAAGACCGCGACCCCGGAGATGGCGCAGGAGGCGCACGCCCTGATCAAGAGCTTGATCGACGCGCCTGTGCTCTACGGTGGCTCCGTCAAGCCCGAGAACGCCGAAGATCTGCTGGCTCAGCCGGACGTCGACGGGGCGCTCGTCGGCGGCGCGTCGCTCGAGGTCGAGTCGTTCACCGCGATTTGCGAGGCCGCCGCCCTCATTTACCGCCGAAAGTCCGGCGCGCTGCGCACGCCATGACGACTTCTTGCGGCGGGTTGCCGAAGTCAGACGCGACTTCGCGCGGTGTGGCTACGGCGGGACAAGCCCGTCTCCGCCGGTGATGTTGCAGGGACTGATCCCTCCAGGCGTGTATCCGTTCGTTGCGCTCGTCATCCTCGACGGCTGGGGTTGCGCGCCGCCCGGTCCGGGGAACGCCGTCGAGCTTGCCGACACGCCCGTCTTCGACCGCCTCTGGCGCGAATACCCGCACGCGACGCTCGCAGCCTCGGGTGAAGCCGTCGGCTTGCCGCCGGGCCAGATGGGCAACTCGGAGGTCGGGCACCTGACGATCGGCTCCGGCCGCGTGCTGTTCCAGGATCTTCAACGCGTCAACCGCACGATCGCCGACGGCTCGTTCTTCGCCATCCCGGAGCTGATGGCCGCGTTCGCGCGAGCCCGTGCCCGCGAGGCGGACGTCCACCTGCTCGGGCTCGTTTCCTACGGCGGCGTCCACTCGCACATCGACCACCTGCGCGCCCTGCTCGAGCTCGCGCGGCGGCAGGGCATGGACGAGCGCACGTGGATCCACGCCTTCACGGACGGCCGCGACGTCTCGCCGCACGCGGCCGCCGCCGATCTGACCGAGCTGCCCGGCGAGCGCATCGCCACCGTCTGCGGGCGCTACTACGCGATGGACCGGGACGCTCGCTGGGAACGGACGGAGCGAGCCCTGCAGGCGATCGTCGCCGGCGGGGGCACCCCCGCCGGCGATCCGGTCGCGGCCGTCGAGGCGAGCTACGCGGCCGGGGTGACGGACGAGTTCGTCGAGCCGGTCGTCCTTGCCGGCCGCCCCCGACTGGGCCTCGTCGACGAGGCTGTCTTCTTCAACTTCCGTCCCGACCGCGCTCGCCAGCTCACCGACCGCCTCCTCGAGGAGCGCCGAACGGTCACGACCATGACCCGCTACCGCGAGGACCTCCCCTGCGCGGCGGCGTTCCCACCCCAGGAAGTGTCCGAGGTGCTTGCCGAGGTGCTGGCGGAGCACGGCGCCCGCCAGCTCCACATAGCCGAGACGGAGAAGTACGCGCACGTGACGTACTTCTTCAACGGCGGCCGTGAGAAGGAATGGGCAGGGGAGCGCCGCATCCTCGTCCCCTCGCCGCGCGACGTGCCGAGCTACGACCACCGGCCCGAGATGTCCGCGGATCGCGTCACGGAGGCATTCGAGCGGGAGGTCGCCTCCGGCGGCTACCTGTTCGCCGTCGTGAACTTCGCCAACCCGGACATGGTCGGCCACACGGGCTCGATCCCGGCCGTCGTCCGCGCCGTCGAGACGGTGGACGCCTGCCTGGCCCGCGTGGTGACCGCCGTCGAGCAGGCGGGCGGCGTCTCGCTCGTCACGTCCGACCACGGCAACGCGGAACAGATGCTCGAGCCGGACGGCGTCAGCCCGCACACCGCCCACACGACGAATCCGGTGCCCCTCGTGCTCACAGAGCGCGGCGTCCGCCTGCGCGACGGCGGAGAGCTCTCCGATCTCGTCCCCACCGTGCTGCAGCTTCTGGGGCTCCCGCAACCCGCAGCCATGACCGGCCACAGCCTGCTGGATACCCGCCAAGAGTTCGCAAATCCCTAACGGAATCGAGGATCCGTCAGCCCCGAACCCGGGTATACTCCGGCAGCTTGTCGCTCCCACAGCCCGATCTAGGGATTCTTCGGAAGGCACAGCGGGGTGACGAACGCGCTTTTTCGATCATCGTGCGTTCGTACGAGACGCCTGTCTTCAACTACGTTCTGCGCCTCGTCGGCGACCGCTCGCTTGCCGAAGACCTGACGCAGGAGGTCTTCCTCCGCATTTACCAGGGCCTCCCGAGCTTCTCGCTGCGCTCGCGGTTCACGACGTGGATGTTCCAGGTGACGAAGAACAGGGTGCTCGACGAGCTCCGCGCGCACGAGCGCCGGCCCCGCGCGGTCGTTGCCATCGAGGACGCGCCGCAGTTCGAGGTGCTCGACACGCCGCTCGAGAACCTGGAGGAGATGGACGCCGTCTGGCGCGGGATCAACGATCTCAACGTCGACCTGCGCATGGCGCTGCTCCTGCGTGACGTGGTCGGCCTGTCGTACACGGAGATCGCCGACTCGCTCGAAATCACGCTCGCGACGGTCAAGTGGCGGATCTACAAGGCGCGTGAAGAGGTGCAGCTTGCCCTCGTCCGCGAGGGCATCACCGTCGGCATGGGTCGCTCCGTACGCGCTGAACCTAGCCCCGGCTAGGGCTCCCGGATCCACTTCGCCACGGCGCGGGCGTCCTGCGCCGGCGTGGACCGCGAGGCACGGGCTCGCTTGCCGGTGGATCCCCGCCCTGCGCGAGGAGAACGCCTACCACGACGGGCGAGAAGCAGCCCCGGCGCGGGGACGGCCAGCAGAGCCGACGTGCCGAGACGTGTCGGCGCGCGAGCCGTCCTGACGCGATCGCCCACTCGGTTAGGGGCGGGCTTGAAGGCGCGCTCGGGCGCTAGACCCCGTGCGCGAGCCGCTCGGCGAGCGCGTTCGGCAATCCCAACTCGCGCATCTGCGCTTGCGTGCGCTCGACGGGATACTCGATCCGGCGGAAGGAGCCGGTGCCGGCGCCCGTGTCGAGCAGGAGGCAGGCGGCGCGCGGATCGCCGTCTCGAGGCTGGCCGACCGAGCCGGGGTTGAGCAGCCAGCGTCCGCTTTGCAGATCGACCTCAGTCCCGTGCGGCGCAAGGCCTCCGCGGACACCGCCGTTTGCATGGGTGACCGCCAGTGGCAAATGGCTGTGGCCGACCAGCACGATCCCGGCTTCCGTGAGGTCGAGCGACAGCTGCGCCGCCTCGTCGGTCAGCACATAGCCCCACACGGGGTCGAACGGACTCGCGTGAAAGAGCGCGGCGCCGTCGAGCTGCGCCTGGGGGTCAAGGCTCTCGAGGAAGGCTCGCGACTTCTCGTCGAGCGCTGCCCGCGTCCAGACCGCAGCCGCGGCGGCGTCCGGGTTGAACTCCTCGACGTCGACCTCCGTGGCGTCGAGCGCGACAAGGTCGTGGTTTCCTACGAGCGAGACTGCAGCGCGCTCGCGCAGAAGCGCGCACGACTCGTTCGGCAGCGGCCCGTAGCCGACCGCGTCGCCGAGGTTCCAGACGGCGTCTGGCCGCTCGTCCTCCAACCCCGAGAGCACAGACTCCAGCGCGGCGAGGTTAGCGTGGACATCGGAGATGACGGCGATCCGCATGGCCGGAAGGGCGGCAACGATAGCCTTGGCCGCAGGCGCTTGGCTGGCGCTTGCCGCACTCCTCTGGCGCACGAGCGTGCCCTCGGACCTCCGCCTGCCCGAGCTGCACGCCCGGGAGTACTTCCCGACCGCGCAGCTTGCGCGGGCCGACCGCTACGAGCGCGTGCTGCGCGTGTTCGCGCTGCTCGCGCCGCTCGCCTCGGTGGCCGCCCTCGGCGCCGTCGCATGGCGCGCGCCGGAGCTGGCGCACCGCTTGCGCGGGGGATCCGTCGTACGCGGCGTCCAGCTCGCGGCGACGGCGTTTGTGGTGGTGTGGGCCGTCCGCCTTCCCTTCGGGCTCGCCGCCCTGTGGTGGAGGCGCCGCTTTGGGATCGCGCGCGAGGATTATCTCGACTGGCTGGTCCGGCCGTGGCCGACGCTGCTCGGGGAGGTCGCCGTCCTGTGCCTCGCGGTCGCGGCAGTGATGGCGATTGCGGCGCGCTCCGGTCGCCACGCGTGGCTGGCCTCGGCGGGCGGCGTGGCGGCGATTGGCGCAGCGGCGGTGGTCCTGCAGCCGCTGCTGCTCGCCCCTCGGTTCGAGGCTCTCCGCGAGCCGGCCCTGACGGCGGAGATTCGGCGCGTGGAGGACCGGCTCGGGCTCGGGGAGGTACAGGTTCGCCGACGGGAGGCGAGCGAGCGGACTCGTGCGGTCAATGCGGAGGTCGTCGGTCTTGGCCCGACGCGACGCGTCGTGCTCTGGGACACGCTGCTCGACGGAAGCTTTCCGCCGCGAGCGGTCAGGGCGATCGCTGCGCACGAGCTGGCGCACGTTTCGCGCCGCCACGTCTGGAAGGGGCTCGGGTGGTTCTTGCTCGTGGTGGGGCCGGGCATGTTCGCCGTCGATCTCGTCGCCCGTCGCCGCGGCGGCCTGTCGCGCCCGGAGGGCGTGGCCGCGGGAATCGCGACAGCCGCGGCGCTGGTGCTCGTGCTAACGCCGGCCATCGACGCGGTGAGTCGCCGCTACGAGACCGAGGCCGACTGGGTGGCGCTCGAGGCTACGCGCGACCCGGCGGGCGCGCGGGGTCTGCTCGTCCGCCTGGCGGCGACGAATCTCGCCGATCCGGATCCGCCGGGCTGGTGGCGGCTGACCTTCCGCACGCATCCCTCCCTGCTGGAGCGGGTCGCGATGGCGGAAGCGTGGGCCCGTCGCCACGGGCGCCCGCTGCCGCCGCCCCGCCTCGCGCCTCGCCCGGCGTCGAGCGGGTGACACACACGCGGCACGAACGAGTCTCCCACGCGTGAGCGAATCCCGGTTAGCGTCCATCCCGGGGAGGAGGGAGTGGAGGCCTCACGGCCGGCATGACGGAGCGGGACAGGTCCAGGCAGGACGTGTTCCGAGGCTGCTGGGCGGGGATGGGCAGCGGACGGCGAGGGAGCGGTTAGCTGCGGCCGGCCGGCCGGCTACTGCTCGATGTCGCGCGAGGGGGTCTCGGGGAGGTTGCGGATCGACTCGCTCGCCTGGAACTTCGACCACGAGTCCTGCATCGCCGCCAGGAGCTCCTCCATGAAGCGCCGGGACATGTTCACCCTGGAGACGACCACGCCGGGAATCTCACCCTCGGGCACCTCGTGGTCGATGCGGGCAAACGTGATCGTGAACTCGTAGTCCGAGAAGGTGATGTTCGCGAAGTTGGCGTAGACGCCGGCAAGCTGGGATGGATCCAGGTGGATGTTGAGCTGGCGCTCGGGACCGTCGTCCACGGGCCCACGATACTACGCGGCCGATGGAGGCCTTCGGTGTGCGCCACGGAACTGCCGCGGAGCCCTTCACGATGGCGCTGCCCTTCGCAGGCGTGGCAATCTTCCGGTACGTCGCCGGTGCGGTCGTCGAGCTGATCGCGCGGGGCGTGGTGACTGGCGCTGGGAGGAGCGGCGGAGGCGACGGACGATCGAGCGGCTACAAGACCACTACATCACGCTCTCGGCGTGGACGCCACGGCCAGACCTGCTCGTCTTCGCACGCGCCTTCGACGAGGCCGCCGCGGCCAAGTTGCGCCGCGCACGCGCCGACCGGGGACGTCGTCTTGACCGGGGAGACGTGATCATCGGCGTCGGCACCCCGGAGGAGCCGCACGAGCTCGTGGCGGCGGACCGGCATGCCTCCTAGGGCTGTTGATCGTCTGGAGCACGCGCTCGGCGAGCTTGCGGGGCTGCCGGTGGTGCTCGAGCGCCCGGCGAGGGCGGAGCACGGCGACTACGCCACCAATGTTGCGCTCCAGGCTGCGGCCCGGGGTGGCCGCTCCCCGCGCGAGCTCGCGGACGAGCTCGCCGCTGCCGCCCAGTCGATCGACGACGTCGATCGCGTCGAGGTCGCAGGGCCAGGCTTCCTCAACCTCTGGTTGAGGCCGAGCTGGTTCGGCGACGCGCTTGCGGAGGTGCTGGAGCAAGGCGTCGACTTCGGAGGCGGGTTCGCCCACGAGCGAGAGCGCATCCAGGTGGAAATGGTCTCGGCGAACCCGACCGGGCCGCTCACGGTCGCTTCGGCCCGCAACGGCGCTTACGGCGACTCGATTGCTCGCCTGCTCGAGTTCGCGGGCGACGAGGTGGAGCGCGAGTACTACTACAACGACGCGGGCGCCCAGATGGAGCACTTCCGCGCCTCTGTCGAGGCGGTGCGGCGCGGAGAAGAGCCGCCCGAGGACGGCTACCGGGGCGCATACCTCCGCGAGTTGGCCGAGCTGGACGGCGAGCCGGTCGCGTCCATGCTCGAGCGCATCGAGGCCACGCTGGAGCGTTTTCGCGTTCACTTCGACTCCTGGGCCCGCCAGAGCGAGCTTGCTGCGCGGCTGCCCGAGCTGCTCCCGCGCCTCGACGCCTACGAGCGCGAGGGAGCCG
>JBHEMZ010000009.1:0-4143 GCA_046262315.1 Gaiellaceae bacterium | reverse complement strand
CTCAGCGAGCTCGGCGTAGCGCCGCTCGAGCCGATGCAGCGCCGGGACGAAGAACAGCGCGTCGGCGAGGATCCGGGCGGCGAGCAGGCGCAACGGGTCGCGGCGGCGGACGTGGTGGCCCTCGTGAGCGACGACGGCTCGCAGCTCGGCTTCGGAGAGCCGATCGCGCGCTGGGGCCGACAGGAAGACGCGCGGACGGAGGAGCCCGGTGCAGAAGGCCTGCGGACGGCTGCTCGTGAAGAGTCGGACCAACGCACCGTCCAGCTCGTGCTCGACGGCGACGCGAAGGCCGGAACGCACGCGATGCTGCGCCCGGACCTCGGTGATAATCGACCGAAACCCACGCAGGAAGACGATGAGGGCCAGTCCGCCGAGCCCGAGGAGGAGCGCCCCCGCCGGGGAGAGGCCTGCGGGCATGAGACGTCCGCAGGCGGCGAGAAGGTCTTCGACCGGCGGCGGCGTCAGGCTGATGTTCGACAGCGCGGCGCCCAGGGCCGCGAGCACCGCAAGCGCGCCGAGTCCCGCGACGGCCATGTTGAGGCGGTACAGGCGCCGGGCGCTAGCCATCGTTGGTGAGCTCGCGCAGTCGGCGCAGGCGCTCGGGGTCGAGCCCTTCCACCTGACGGGCGAAGTGGCTGAGAGCTAGATCGCCGAACTCCTCCACGACGGCGTCGACCTCGGCCTCGGCGCGCGCCTGGAGATAGTCCTCACGCGAGAGGATCGCGCGGTAGACGTCGGCCCTTCCGCACCGCTTCCGGCTGAGGAGGCCTTTGTCCCAAAGCCGGCACATGATGGTCATAATCGTCGTGTAGGCCCGCTGCCTCGGTCCGCGGTTCAGGGCCTCGAGCACGTCGCGGACCGTGGCCTCGCGCTGGCGCCACATCTCCTCCATGACCTCGGACTCGAGCTCGTGGAGCGCAGGCGGCATGCTCGGCGGGGAGCTCACCGGCGGCGACGCTTCGCTTCGCGGAGGACGGCCTCGCGCTCGTAGTACTCGGCCACGTCGATCTCCCCGGCCGCGAGCCGACGATCGAGGAGCGCGAAGCCCGAGTCATTCTCGACTCCCGGTCGCGACAGCCGGATCGCCAGGTAGACGCCGGCTGCGACCAGCGCGAGCAGCAGGGCGAAGCCAACTAGCCCGAAGACGCCCATCCAACTCATCATGTCGTCCATCATGTCGGCTCGTGCCCCTGCTCCGCGTTCCTACGTAGGCTAGTAGATCAGGCGTGGTAGGTGGGAAGGACCGAAGCTCCTCGGCTCCGACTTCGATTGACCGCTGCGGCATAGGTGTGCCAGGCCCCCGGATTTCCCGCCGCTGAAATGGCCCGCCGCGATCAGTTCCTCCCTGCCGCTACTCCCCGGAGCCAGCTCGTGCGGGCGCTCGCGTGGTAACAGCCGTGGTAACAAATGCCCCGCGAAATGCGTCCAGATCGTCCACGTGCGTGGACGAAAGCCCTGCAAATCGAGGGTCGGATCGAGTCGACACCCTGCCGACAAGGTTGAGGGCCTTGTGGACCCTATGGTCCGCGGGAGTTCGAGTCTCCCTGGGCGCATCGAGGAAAGCCCCCAAGCGGGGCTACCGGTCGATCTGCCCCGCGAGTACATTCGGTCCGTTACGGTCTGGGTCACTTCCGTCGGGCTCGCCGCGTCACCCCGAGACGGGTGTAGCCGGTGTGCGACGCGGCCGAGGTCAGGCGAGCGTCGACCTCGCGCGGCGAGGGCACCCGACAGGTCCCGGCGCTGACCCGGCCCTGCGGCGAAACGAACCAGAGCTCGTAGACCTCAGTTTCCCGCGTCGGAGCCAACCCATGCGCCTGGAGCCGGACGACGGTGCCCTCTCGGTCGTCGGAGAGGACGACGCGAGCGGATGCGCCGGACGACGAGCCGAGGACCACCTCGCGGTCGCCGAGCCGGGCGGACGATCCTATGGTCAGCGCCGTCGCCGCAGCGCCGACGAGCGCTCCGAGAGCGGCAGAGACGAGCCACGCGCGGCGGCGCCGCAGCCAGATCGCCCGTTCGAGGGTGGCGCTCTGCAAGCCGCGGCCCTCTCGGTGATCGGCGTAGCCCTCGACCACGCCGTGCTCGAGCGCGGGCGGCGGACGCTCAACCTCCGCTTCGACCGAGCCTGCCAGATCGAGCAGCGCGGGCAATCCGCGCAGGCGGTCGTGCTCGAGCGCGCACTCCGCGCAGCTCTCAGGTGGCGCGTTACTACTGCGTTCTCGTGGTCCTCGAGACCGGCGAGTACGAACCCGCCGATGAGCTCGCGGCACGGCTCGCAGTCCGTCATCCGTTCACCTCCATCTCGTCGAGAGCGAGCCGCATGTTGCGCAGGGCGTACGACGCCCGGTTCTTGACCGTTCCCACGGGCACCCCGGTACGCTCCGCGATCTCTCGCAGTGTGAGACCCTCGAAGTGGGCGAGGCGGAGCACGGTCCGGTGCTCGGGCGTCAGGCGCTCGAGGGCCGCCTGCACCTGCCAGCGGAGGATCGCCTGCTCCAGGGGCTCGTACCCCTCCATCTCCTGCGCCGGCGGCTCGTGTGCGGCCAGACGAGGCCGGACCGCGCGACGGCGCTCGAGGTCGATCACGGCGTTGCGCGCGATCCCGTAGAGCCAGGTCCGAAAGCTGCTCCGACGGGGATCGAAGTCGTGCGCGCGGCGCCAGACGCGGGTGAAGACGTCCTGGACGAGCTCCTCGGCCAGGCCCCAGTCGCCGAGCCGCTTGACGGCGAACCCGTAGAGCTCGCCGCCGTGCGCGCGGTAGAGCGCGCGAGCCGCTTCGTGGCCTTCATCCGTCTGGAGCTCGCGCACGAGCGTCTCGTCTTCGCCAGTCACGGTCGAGATCCGGGTCTCCCTAACGAGCGGCCGCGCCCGCCGCTGCAGGAGGGCGGAGGACGCGGCTTGCAACGGTCGGACCCTACGGGGCGGGGTTGATCGAGAATCGGACCCTGGCCACGTTCGAGGCGACCCCGAACTCCCGGATGTCGTGGTCGTCCACGTCGCCGTCCCCGTCGCTGTCGGGCACGGTTGGAGGAGCGTCGTTGTGGCTCCCGTCGCCGTTCTTGTCGGCGGCGATCGCGGCGTAGACCGTCGACCGTCCCGTGCCGAACTGCGGAGCTCCGACGATCCAAGATGACTGTACCTCGGAGCTGTGCTCCCGACGATCGGTGACCGCGGTCAGGTTGAACAGGTTCGCGACGTTGCTTCCCCGCACCGAGTCGGTCGAGACGACCACGATCAGACCCCGGAAACGGTCATCCTGGCCGCGGCTGAAGAGGCCGGGGAAGGGGGGCACGTTGTTGTGGGTCGCCGGTCCGGTGAGTTGTTCGCTCGTGAAGCCGGTTTGCTCGAGCGGCAGCCTGAAAGTTGTCTTGGTGTCCACCACGAAGGCTCGATTCAGGCGTCCGGCGCGATCGCCGGGACGTGGGGTCAGCAGCTCGACCTTCGCCACCCGCTCCTTGCCCCGGTCCTCGCGCCGGTCACGCTCGTCGTCGGCGGAAGCCGCGGAAGCTGCCCCAAACGCGAGGGCGAGCAACGCGGCGGAGGCGCCGGCGACCAGCAGTGAACGCCGCCGGGGCGTTGTGTCGAACATGGTGTGTCTCCTTCGTCGGGTGGATTGGGAGGGGCCGGAGCGTTGCTCCTGCCCGAGGTCGAACCGCTCTACGTGCCGCCGACGGGGAAGGTTCAATCCGTCGTCTGGCGCTGGGGACAGGTTGTTCCCGAGGGCGACCGGACACAGGTGAGGGTTGGACGGTCGCCGAGCGGGCGTGTCGTCACTCAGCGCGATCGGTTGTGCGATCTGTTAGCTGACCCCACGCACGGCGATCTCCCAGATCCGCACGGCGAGGCGTCTTCACGAGGGCGCCGACTGCCCTACTCGAAGGATGCGACTGTCCGGCTGTCGCGCAAAGCCTCGCGGCGGACCCCTTCCGTTTCGCACCTGTTCCGGCGCCCGCGAGCCGCGCGCCCGAGTGTCAAGCGGGTTGTGGCTGGCGGCGATCAGCCTCCGGCAAGCGACCAAGCCGCGGCGCAGGAAACGAAAGAACCAGCTGAGAGGCTCCGATCGGAATCGGCGCGGACCAGATCGCCCGCCGCCCGCTTCACGGCGGCGTGGTCCATCCGACCGGGGACGCTCGCGAGGGGCGG
>JBHEMZ010000008.1:0-4768 GCA_046262315.1 Gaiellaceae bacterium | reverse complement strand
TGAGCGCCGAGTCGATCGCCAAGGCGCTCGCCCATCCCGTCGCCGAACCGAAGGAGGTGATCGCGATCGAGGCGGCCGCGTAGAAGGTCAGGCGAGGATGACCCGCTCAACCTCGCACACCACTTGACGGGACGTGACCCGGATTTTGCGGCTGTTCCGCGACAGAGTGGTGACACGCTCCGGGCTACCGTGACTCGGGTGGAGGAGGCTCGCCGGATGCTGGAGCGGCTTGACCGAATCGACGGTCTGCACCTGGCCGGAGCACCCGCCGCCGCGCTGCTCGACGAGCTGCGCGGACTGCTTGGCGACGCCGAGGATTGGCTCGCGGCCGAAGGCAGCGGCGCGGGAGGCGCGGCCGCGGCCGTCGAGCGCTGTCGCGCTGCCCTGTCCGGTACCTCCGATGCGCGCGGAGAGAGCGACGAGTTCCGGGCTGTCGCCGGCGCCTGACGGCATGTGACCTCGGTTGTCGCCGGGCTTGAGCCACCAGACAGCCACGGCGCCGGAACCCGCTCGACCAGACGCCTGAAACCCCATTGGGTTAGCCGGAAGCGGCGCAGGACTCCGCTAGGATGGGTGGAAAGAGGCGCCATGCTGCGCCTCGTCTCGCGCCCGCCGCGCGCGCCTACAGAGCAAAGAGAGGGAGAGACGCTGGCGAGGGTCATCTCGTTCGCCAACCAGAAGGGCGGCGTCGCGAAGACGACGTCGACCCTCAATCTCGCAGTCGCGCTGAAAGAGCAGGGTCTGCGCGTGCTCGCGGTCGACCTCGATCCGCAGGGCAACCTGACCATGAGCCAGGGGTTGAACCCGGACTCGATCACCCGCTCGATGTTCGACGTGCTCGTGCACCGCCTGCCGATCGACCACGTGATCCACGAGGTGGAGATCGACTTGGCCGTGTCCTCGATCGACCTGGCCGGCGCGGAACTGGCGCTCTCAGCGCAGATCGGGCGGGAGCGGGCGCTCGACAAGGCGCTCGGCGCGGTTGCCGGGAATTACGACTACATCCTCGTGGACACGCCCCCCTCGCTCGGGCTTCTGACGATCAACGCGCTCGTCGCCTCGAACGGCGTGATCGTGCCGGTGCAGTGCGAGTACCTGTCGTTGCGCGGGCTCGTGCAGCTCGAGAACACGCTGACGATGATCCGCGAGAACATCAATCCGGACGTGCGGATCATCGGGATCCTGCCGACCATGTTCGACGGGCGCACGCTGCACTCGAAAGAGGCCATCGAGATCCTGCAGGAGAACTTCGGCGAGCTCGTCTTCAACACCCGTATCCGCAAGACGATCCGTTTCGCGGAGGCGCCCGTGAAGGGCTCCTCCGTGCTCAAGTACGACCCGGGCGGCCGCGCCGCGGACGCCTACCGCGAGCTGGCGAAGGAGGTGCTCAATGGCGCGAAAGCGCGCTAGCCTCCGCGACGGCCCGCTCGCGGAGCTCTTCAAGGCGACCGAGGCGGCCCAGCAGCAGGCACAGAAGGCGGAGGCCGAGCCGGCCCCCGCGCCGAAGCAGGCCCGCGAACTCAAGGAGACCCATGGCGGAACTGTCCACCGGCTGGGCACCCTCCCGGAGCCTGGGGCGCGGCTCCACCGCGCTCCGTCCGCCGACGCCTCCGCGTACCTGGCGGTCATCCGGGTGGCGGGCGTGGGCGGAGCCGGCCTGAACGCGGTCAACCGCATGATCGATGCCGGCATCAGCGAGGTCGAGTTCGTCGCAATCAACACCGACGTCCAGCAACTCGCGATCAGCGAGGCGGCGGTGAAGATCCACATCGGCCAGGAGCTGACGCGCGGGCTCGGCTCGGGATCCGAGGCGGACGTGGGCCGGCGCGCGGCTGAGGAGGCCTACGACCAGATCAAGCGCATTCTGCGCGGCTCTGACATGGTCTTCGTGACGGCCGGCGAGGGCGGAGGCACCGGCTCCGGCGCCGCACCGGTGGTGGCGAAGATCGCGCGCGAGCTAGGCGCGTTGACGGTGGGCATCGTCACGCTGCCGTTCAAGTTCGAGGGCACCAAACGTCGCTCGCAAGCCGAAACGGGCCTCTCCACATTGCGCGAGGCCTGCGACACGGTCATCGTCATTCCCAACGACCGGCTTCTGGACGTGGCCGACAAATCCACGTCCATGCTGGACGCGTTCCGGCTCGCCGACGACGTCCTCCGCCAGGGCGTGCAGGGCATCTGCGACCTGATCACGACGCCGGGGCTGATCAATCTCGACTTCGCCGACGTGCGCACGATCATGAAAGACGCCGGCTCCGCGCTGATGGGCATCGGCTACGCAACCGGGGAGAACAGGGCGCGCGAGGCCGCCGAGCGGGCGCTCAAGTCTCCGCTCATCGATACGGAGATCGCGGGTGCGCGAGGCATCCTGCTGTCGATCGCGGGCGGCGAGGACCTGTCGCTGTTCGAGGTCAACGAGGCCGCGGAGGTCGTCCGGCAGGCGGCCGTGGACGACACGAACATCATCTTCGGAGCGACCGTGGACGAGCGCCTGACGGGCGGGATCTGGGTGACGGTCGTGGCCACCGGCCTCGCGGGCGCGCCGAAGCGCCGCACGTTCGTCCCCGAGAACGAGCCCACGAGGCGGGACAGCCTGGAGCCGCCGAGCTTTCTGCTGGATCTCTAGCCCTTCTAGTCGCGCTCCCACGGCCCCCAGTCGGGGAGCCGTAGCGCTTGGAGCATCGCGTCAGCTTCGCGGCGCTGCTCCGGCGTCGGCATTTCCCGGCCGAAAGCGAGCCAGACTTCGATGTAGTACGCACCGGGGGCGCGTGCGAAGAGGTGGTGAATCGGAAGATCCCGGGGCAGGTGCCCGGCACGTTCGCGCGGAGTCAGTTGTGAGAGGCGAAACGGCGACTGGAGCGCGGGCGCCTCCGGATTCGGCAGCGTGGGAGGCCAGCGGTTGTGGCGTGACAGCCACACTGTCATGACGATCCCGCCCGGAGGAAGCTGCTCCATCGTCTGGCGCGGCACCGAAAGCGGTTCGTCGCGGTACGGGACCGTCGCCGCCCAGGCAGCGAGGAAGTCGCCGTCGGCCCGCACCGGCGCGCCGGGCGTCGAGCCGACGTGCCAGCCGGCGCGCTCTGGGAAGAGGGGCGGCTGGACCGAGCCCGCGTAGAAGTCGCCCGGCTGGACGCGAAGCGTCGCGAGCGCCTCGTTGAGGTCTGCGAGCGCGTCCGCGGGCGGGGGCGTCCGCGCGAGTACGAAGACAGTGAAGTAGCGGCCCGACAGGGCGATATTGCGGCGCGCCTCCCGGTAGCCGGGCGGCCAGCCCTCCGGTCGGACGAACCTCTCGCGCCTGAGCTCGAGCTTACCTTGGAGTCGTGGGAAGGCCTCCTCCACGCCTGTTTCGTCTGCCGGCTCGTGCTCGTGGAGCGTGAGCAGCATGTCGCCGCCACCCATCCCCTTCCGTGCGCGCTCCCACCACTGAGCATCCTCGATTCGGAGATCGAACGTTGCTGCCACAAGCGCGCCGCGGTTGATGCTCCCTGTCCAGTCGCCGGGCAGGGCCATCTCGATCCCGTATCTCGCGAGCGTGCGATCGCCGCCCTGTTCGTGAGGCTCGGTGGCGGCGCCGCAGCCCGCAAAGGTGAGTAGAGCCGCGGCTGCCGCGAGGTACCTCACAACACCTGTTACGAAAGAAACGACCCGCAGGTCCACCTACCCGCTACGGCGGGTCACTGACCCAATGGGGCCCGCCCCACGTCAGGTCGAACGGAAAGTCGTTGACGACGTGGGCCCAGATCAGCCAAACGGTCCAGCGCGTCGCGCCGTAGAAGAAGCTGGCTCGGTAGAGCGCCAGCACGAGGTCCTCCGGCACGCGTTTTCCCAGGCGCGCCCAGACGGGGTCGGCCGCGACGATCACGGAGCGGAAGTAGTCGCGCGTCAGGATCCGCCAGCACACGAGTCCGTAGACCAGCCAGACGCCGTCCCAGACAAACCCCAGGCCGCTGAAATACGCACCGGCGTCGGGGAAGCGGCCGAGATGCCCCGCGTACGCCCAGGCATCGATGCTGATCCGCTCGGTCGTGAGCGGAAAGAGCAGCATCGTCCCCACCTCGTCGCCGACGTCCGTGATCGCGTGCGCCCAGTGGCCGATCACGAAGCTTACCGACCAGACGCGGCTGCGGGTGAGCGCGTAGAGCAGCAGGCCGACGGCCACTCCGAACGCAAGCGAGTGCGTGAAACCTACGCCCGGCCAGCCGCGATGGAACTGGACGGTGTGCTCGGCCTTCAGCTCGACGCCGAAGATCTCGATGCCGTACACGAACCACTTGCTGAAGAGGTCCGGCGAGTACGAGCCGATGACCAGCGGGATGATCGCCACGCGGCGACCCAGATGCCGCTGAATGGCGTACGGCTCCAGATCGTGCGCCGCCCAGCTCATCCGCGGCCACCTCGCTGGAACCGCCGAAGCACGGCGGGTACGAGCCACACGAACGCGACCAGGAACGCCGCTCCCTCGAACCACGAGAGCAGGAGATCCGGGAAGGCGACGCCGAGCGCGATGTACGTGACCGCGGCTGCGAGGTACAGCGCGAGCTCCTGCCGACCCTTCATGGGCGGCGAAACCTAATGCCCCTCCGGCAACCCGCGACGGCTTGGGCGCTCGGCATCGTTATGCGGGGCACTAAGAACTCGAATCACAATGAGTTCTGGAGCCTCCTGAAGCAGACGAGACAGCAGCCGATCGCGAGGAAGGCTTCGTGGATCTGGTGGCGGCGGTCGTAACGGACGAGCAGCCGCTTGAACTGATGCAGCCAGGCGAAGG
>JBHEMZ010000007.1:0-16189 GCA_046262315.1 Gaiellaceae bacterium | reverse complement strand
GCTCTCCCGAGTCGTCACCATATGGATGACCTCCTGGGCGCAGGACCCGCGGCTGCGCACACAGCCCGTCTTGCCTGCTCAGGAGGTCACTTTGCACGGCACCACGGACGGCACCCGGCAAAGAAACGGTGGATCGAGGCTGAGAGCAGCAGACAGCGTGCAGCCGATGCTCGCTCACGCGAACGGCGATCGGCGGCAACTCCGTGATCTGGTGGCGCCACGGCTCTCTCGCCTCGATCCGCTCCTGCTCGCCGAAGACGTGCGCGCACGACTGGCAGCGCTTCGGCCAATGCTCGACCACCTCGTCGACCTGCTCGGGCGGGAGCAGCCGCCGGTGCCTGCCCTCGTGCCCAGGCTGCCCACCGCGCCTCGACCCGAACGCTTGCCGCCCGGGCGCGGCGGCGCCGAGGGCGGGTCCTGGGAGGGCGGCAGCGACGAGTTCCGCGAACTGCGCTTCAGCCGCCGCTCCAGCTCGGCCACGCGAGCCTCGAGCCGCTGGTTCGACTCGACCAACTCGTCCACCCGTAGCAGCAACGCCAACGCAGTCTCACGATCACCATCGAGGATCGCCTCCGCCTCAGCCCGCTCCACACCACAAAGTTCGCCGCCGGGACCGAGGACCCTTCACCGGGGTGAACGCTTACTGATATCAGAGTCCGCGCCGGCCCAGGTAGGCGAGCCGGACGGCTGGATCGGCGGCTACCTCATCGGGAGTGCCCGAGGCGATCGCGCGACCCGCGTCGAGGACGATGACGCGGTCCGCGACGCGCCGCACGAGCCGCAGGTTGTGCTCGACCACGAGCACGGCCAGACCGCGGGTCGCGAGGCTGCGGAGCACCCCAGCGACCCGCTGCACGTCCGCCGGGGAGGCACCGGCGGACGGCTCGTCAATCAGCAGCACGCGCGGCCGAGTCGCGAGCGCGGCGGCGAGCATGACCAGCCGCTGCTCGGCTCCGCTGAGCTCCGAGACGCGCCGGCCCGCGGCGCCGTCGAGGCCGACCTCCGCCAGCGCCGCGAGCGCCCTTGCCCGCCGCTCGTCCGTTTCCCGCCGCGCCTTCGGCGTGGCAGAGAGCGTGCGCAGGACGCCGCCATGCCGGCCGCGCAGGCCGGCTCCGACAAGGACGTTCTCTAGCACCGTCCGGTCTCCGAAGACGGCCGTCGCCTGGAGCGTCCGGACGATTCCCCGCACCGCTCTCTCACGCTGGCCGCCCGCCGGTAGAACCATTGCGTCGAGCGTGATCCGGCCCGCGTCGGGAGGGAGCGTGCCGGCGAGGAGCCGTAGTGCGGTCGTCTTCCCGGAGCCATTCGGGCCTACGAGCGCGGTGACGCCGCCGCCCGACAGCTCGAGGTCGAGCGCCTCGACCGCAACATCCCCGCCGAACTGCTTGTGCAGCCCCACCGCGCGCAGGGTCGCCGGCCTGACAGGCTCCGGTGTCTCTCCCGCTGGCGACAGCGCCTCCGGCGGTCGGGCGCGGCGCAGGCGGCCGTACACGTCGGGCAGCATGCTCTCGCTCTCGATCGCCAGCACCGCCAGCAGCAGGACCGCGCCGAAGAGCGCGTCGAGACGCCCCGTGGCGATGTCGGCGTAGTCGGCGATGCGATCGGCGCTCCAGAAGATCAGCGAGACGGCAAGGGTCCCGGCAACGGCGCCGGATGCTGTGCGGGCGCCGCCGAGCACGACCGCAACGAACAGCGTGAAGGAGAGGAAGGGTGCGTAGGCAGCCGGGTCGGCAATCCCTTCGAGCTGAACGGCGAAGCCGCCCGCAAGTCCGGCCAGAGCGCCCGCGATGCCGAACGCGGCGGCGCGAAGGCGCAGCGCCGGCACGCCCAGAGTCGAGGCGGCCGCCGGGCGCTCCCGCAACGCGGCGAGCGCCTCGCCGGGGGCTCCGCGAGCGAGCGCGCTAAATGCGAGCGCGGCGAGCACGACGAGGGCCAGCGCCAGCTCGTAGTGCGCCGTCGGGGTCAGCGCGATGCCCGCGAGGTCGCCGCGCGTCACGACGAGCCCCTCGGCTCCGCCCGCCAGGTCCGGGAACTCCACGAACGCTCGCGCGATGAGCCACGCCGCGATCCACGTCCCCACGGCGATGAACGCGGCGCGAAGGCGACCGAGGCCCGCTCCGATGAGGAGCGCCACCAACGCCGCCGCGACGGATCCGATCAGGGCGGCTGCGAGTGGAGGCCAGTCGCCGTGCACGCGCAGGAGGGCGGCCGCGACGGCCCCGACGCCGAAGAACGCGCCCTGGGAGAGCACCGGCATGCCGCCGAGGCCAACCGGCACCGCCAGCCCGACTGCAGCGACGGCCAGGTACAAAGTTCCTGCGAACGCGCTCACGGTCAGCGGATCGTCCACCGCGAACGGGACGAGAACCCCCCCGACTGCCGCGGCGAAGAGCAGGGTTTGAGCAGGCCCCCAGGCAGCGCGAGCGTCACGGACGGCCTCGCCGATTGCCGCCGCAGTCGGCGAGACAACTCTCACTCTTGCTCCTCCAGGGCCTCGCGCGCGGGCCGCAGCGCAACCACGAGCAGCGCCACGCCGAGCGGCAGCACTTCGCGCCACTGTGGCCCGAGGTCGTGCCCGAAGATGGTTAGGCCTGCGATAGCGGCCTCGGCGATACCGAGCCCGATCCCCGCCGCGAAGGCGCTCCAAGCCGAGCCGAAGCGGACGAGCAGCGCGGCGACGAGTCCCTTGACGCCGAGCAGGACGCCGGTCTCGGTCGCGAACGCCCCGCTCGGCGCCGCAGTGATCGCAGCAAGCGCGGCCAGCCCTCCCGCAAGCCCAAACGCGCCTGCCACGAGCAGCCGCACAGGCACGCCGACGATCTGGGCGGCCTCGGAGTCGGCCGCGATAGCCTGGAGCCCGCGGCCGAAGCGCGTCCGCGTGAGGATCCAGGTGGCCAGCGCCGCCAGGCAGAGCGCGACCGCGACCACGAAGAAGGCGCGCACCTGGATCTGCACGCCGCCGAGAGTCACGAAGCCCGCCGTGCCGACCTCACGGAAGGGAAGCGGGTCGGGGAAGACGTAACTCGAGCGCGTGAACAGGAGCGCGACGAGCGCGTTCACGGCGAAGGCGACAGCGAGGGTGGCGCCGACCCAGCCGAGCGTCGAGCCGCGCGCCAGGTAGGGCTCGACGGCGTAGAGGTAGCTGCCTACCGAGGCAGCCACGCAGACCAGCACGCCGGCAACGAGAGCCAGGGCGAACCGGCCGCCCCCGACGCCGATTTGCGTCACTGGGCCGGTGCCGGCAGCGACGAGCAGCGTTGCGAAGACGCCGAGCCCGACGAGATCGCCGAAGGCGAAGTTGACGACCCCCGTGAGCCGGTAGATCAGCGAATGGCCGACGGCGAGGAGCCCGTAGACGGCGCCCGCGGCCGCGCCGGTAACCAGCACCTGGAACGCGAGCGCCATGCGGCAGGAGCCTAGAACGCGTGGCGCACGGTCTGCCCCCGAACGGGGACTGACCCGTGACGGTCCGCTCGGCACCTCCGCCGTAGGAGCGCCGAACCCACGCCGGCGGGCCGCCGCAGGGACCAGTCCCCGCAACGAATTCGGCACAGGGACAGTCCCTGGAACAGATTCGGCACAGGGACATCACTCTTCGGCGGAGGCGGGCTTGTCCCGCCGCAGCCACAACGGGGCCCCGGCCCGTCTGCCTTCCTTGCCCGACCCCGCCGCAAGTCGTCATGGCGCGCGCAGCGCGCCGGACTTGCGGCGGGATGCCGCCAGCAGGTCGCCCCACGTGACCAGCTTCACGCGCGGCTTGCCGCGTGGGGCTCCCGCCTCGCGCTCGGCTGCGTCCAGGGTCTCCCACCCCGCGTAGGTGACCGCTTCCACGCCGCGCTCGGCAAGGAGCTCGAACGCCGCGTCAGGGGCCGGGCGTTCCGGCGTCGGCAGCCGGCCCGCCCGAGCGTCCTCCAGGAGCTGCTCGACCGTCTCGGTCGCGTCCTTCTTGTTCGTCCCGATGACGCCCGTCGGGCCGCGCTTGATCCACCCCGCGGAGTACACACCCGGCAGTGGTAGGCCGTCCGTCCCGAGCACCCGTCCGTCGCGATTCGGCATCGTCCCGCCGCGCTCGTCGAACGGCAGCTCGGTGATGGCCACTCCCTTGTAGCCGACGCTACGGAACACGAGTCCGCACGAGATCGTCTCCCACTCGCCGGTCGGTTCCCCGCTTACCTGTCCGCGGTCGTCGGCGACGAGCCGGTTGCGGACAACCTCCACGCCCTCGACCCGCTCCGCGCCGAAGATCTCGACCGGCGAGACGCCGAAGCGCAGCCGCACTGCCCGGGGCTTGCCGGACGGCTCTCGGGAAGCGAAGTCGCGCAGCACCTCGAGGTTGCGGCGCGCGTTCGTGTCGGACTCGAGCGCCGCCTCGCTGACGGGATCGAGCTCAAGCTCGGCTGGATCGACGATGACGTCGGCGCCGGCCAGCTCGCCAAGCTCCTTCAGCTCAGGTGTCGTAAAGGCCGCCTGGGCAGGCCCGCGCCGGGCGAGAATGACGACCTCGCGCAGGCCTGAGCCAACGATGGCCTCGGCCGCGCGTTCGGTTGTATCGGTCGGGTCGAGCTCCTCGGGCGTCAATGCGAGCATTCGCGCGACATCGAGGGCGACATTCCCCGCGCCGACGACGACCGCCCGCTCGGCTTTCAGCTCAAAGGGCAGATCCTGGAAATCCGGATGGCCGTTGTACCAGGCGACGAACTCGGTCGCGCTCCACGAGCCCGGCAGGTCCTCACCCGGAATGGCGAGCCGCCGGCCGGTCTGGGCGCCAACCGCGTACAGGACGGCGTCGTAGAGGCGCATGAGGTCGGAATGCGCGAGGTCGCGGCCGACCTCGACATTGCCGAAGAAGCGGAACCCTGGCCGGCGCGCGGTGCGCTCGAACGCGCGCGAGACCTCCTTCAGCTTCGGATGATCGGGCGCGACGCCGAGGCGGACGAGCCCCCACGGCGTGGGCAGCCGGTCGTACATGTCGACCTCGGCCGGCGGGTCGGCGGTGAGCAGGGCCGAGGCCGCGTAGAACCCCGCCGGACCCGAGCCGACGACGGCAACGCGAAGCGGGCGGTCCCGAGCCGTCACGCCGCCGCATGCTACGCGGCGCACTCGACCGGGCCACTCGCCGAACTCCAGTTCTGCGGTTACCCTCGGAGCGCTCTTCTATGTTCCGTCCGCTCCGCATCGCACTGGTGGCCGCCGGCGCGGTCGCGATCCTCGCCGCCCTCGGCTGGATCGGCCACGCCTGGTGGGAGAGCCGCCTGCCCGGTATGTACAACGTCATGGCGCACGGCACGCTCGACCGCGGCGGAGGGCCAGTAGGCGCGCACACGGCGCACGAGCAGGGCGGCCAGAGCGTCGACTCCCTGCGCGAACCCGCGACAGGCCGCCCGGACGTGCGCTTCACCTTGACCGCGCGCCACGCGTCCGTGCAGCTGGCTTCGGGCCGCACCGCGGACGTGCTCACGTACGACGGCCGCGTCCCCGGTCCGGAGCTTCGCGCGCGGCAGGGCGATCTCGTCGAGGTAACGCTGGTGAACGAGGACGTCGACCGCGGCGTGACCATCCACTGGCACGGCGTGGACGTCCCGAACGCTGAGGACGGCGTCGCCGGCGTGACCCAGGACGCCGTGCGGCCCGGCGAGAGCTACACGTACCGCTTCCGCGCGAAGCAGGTCGGGACGTTCTGGTACCACACCCATCAGTTCTCCTCGAAGGACGTGCGGCGCGGGCTCTTCGGAGCCTTCGTGATCGAGCCTCGCGGAAACCAGCGTTCCGTGTACGACCGCGTCGTGATGGTCCACAGCGTGGGAGGCCGCCAGGCAGTGAACTTGGCGGACGGCGTGGAGCGGCGGGTCGTCGCGCCGGGAACGCCCGTGCGCCTGCGCATCGTCAACGCAGAGAACACGCCTCGGCAGCTTGCGGTAGGCGGAGCGCCGTTTCGGCTGGTTGCCGTGGACGGCACCGACCTGCACGAGCCCGGTGAGCTCAGTCGGACAATCCTCGAGCTCGCCGCCGGGGGCCGTTATGACCTCGTCCTCACGATGCCGGACAACCCGGTCGAGCTGAGCGTTCTGCATACGGACGCACGGCTCGTGCTCAGCCGCGACGGGCAAGCCGCAGGGACGACCGCTCCAGCCCAGGGACGCGAGCTCGACCTGCTCACCTACGGCACGCCGACGGGCACGCCCTTCGACGCGGGGAGCCGCTTCGACCGCACCTTCCGGCTCGACGTCGGGCGCAAGTTCGGCTTCGTGGACGGCCGCCCGGGCCGCCAGTGGACGATCAACGGCAAGGTCTTCCCCGCCATGCCGGTCTTCTTCGTGCGGCGCGGCGACCTCGTGAAGGTGACGATCACGAATGACTCGGGCGCCGTCCACCCGATGCATCTGCACGGGCACCACATGCTCGTTCTCAGCCGGAACGGCGTGCCGTCGTCAGGCTCACCCTGGTGGTCCGACACGCTGAACGTGAAGGACGGAGAGCGCTACGAGGTCGCGTTCCGCGCCGACAACCCCGGACTCTGGATGAACCACTGCCACAACCTCGCCCACGCGGCCCAGGGGCTGACGATGCACGTCGCCTATGAGGGGGCCTCCACCCCGTTCACGGTGGGCGGCCGAGCCGGCAACCGCCCCGAATAGTCCGCCTAGGGAGCCACGGCGCCGCCCGTCGCGACCGGCCGGTCGTGGATCGTCCCCACGCCGCGCCACTCCGTGAGCGCAAGCCACGACGAGAGCCCGGCGAGCACGAGCGCGTTAACCGGATGGAAAAACCCGATGGCAGGCACCTCGAACCCGAACCAGGCGAGCAGCACCTGGACGATCAGGAGCCCAAACAGGAGCCCGGTGAGGCCGAGTCGCCGCCCCCGCACGCGGCCCGCCAGAGCCAGCAGCAGGAGGATCAGCCCGAGCAGGACAACGATATAGCCAAAGCCTGCGTGCAGCCCGAAGCCGTCCATGAACTTGTCCTCGTCCACCGTGCCCTTGTCGGTTTCCTTGGCCACGAAGAAGGCGCCGTAGCCGGCGAAGCCGACCTGCAGAACGATCGCCGCGAACACGAGCCATGCCCAGTAGCGGTAGACGGTGCGAAGCGCTGCCACGGTGCCCTCCTTGTCGGGAGCCGCGGACGCTAAACGGTTCGGGCCACGCGCGCTAGTGGAACTCTTTGTCGCAACGAACGGCGCGAGAGCTTCGTTGCGAAAGCAGTCCTAATGCGAGCAGCCGGAGCCGCAGGCCGGTGCGGCGTACGGGTCGGCGGCCGTCTCGTCGTCCACCTGGAACGAGTGGCCGCAGCCGCAGGCGGCGGAGACGTTCGGGTTGTTGATGGCGAAGCCACCCTGGAGGCCGTCGACGAAGTCGATCTCCGTGCCCTGAAGGTACGGAGCGCTGTAGGGATCGACGACGACGCTCACGCCGTGCGCGTGGAGAACGAGGTCGCCCTCCTGCGCGGCGTGGTCGAAGCCGAGCGCGTACTGGAAGCCCGAGCAGCCGCCGCCCTGCACGGCCACGCGGAGCACGGAAAGGTTCTCGGTCTCCTCGGCCAGCAGGGTCTTGATCTTGTCGGCCGCCCGCTCCGTGAGCGAGACGATCGTCAGAGGCTGTTCGGCGGTAGCCATCGCACTCAGTGTAGCGCGACCGGGCGAGGGTGCAGGAGCGTGTCCGGGACCGACTTTGTGACAGCGCGTACACGCTTTACCAAGCGGTTTTCGCTTAACCTCGTGCGGGTCGTCCCCAGGTGCTAAGTTGCGCCGCTCGATGCTCGACAGATGGCTGCCGTTCCTGATTTACGGCGCCCTCGCGCTGGTCATCCCGGCATCCATGATCCTGATGTCCTTCGTGTTCGCGCAGCGGCCTCGCGCGCGCACCCGCACGCGGGTTCTGCCCTTCGAGTCCGGCGTTTCGCTCGGCCCGCCGCCCGAGCAGCGCTTCACGGTCAGCTTCTACCTCACAGCGATGCTCTTCATCGTCTTCGACATCGAGATCGTGTTCCTATACCCGCTCGCCGTCGTACTTGAGCCGCTTGGGTGGTTCGCCTTCTGGGAGCTCAGCTTCTTCATCGGAATCCTCGCGCTCGCCTACGTCTACATCTGGCGCAAGGGGGCCCTGAACTGGCGATAGAACGCCAGAAGCGGCTCGCCGATTTCGGCCTGCACTCGGAGCGGACGCTCATGCGCGGGCGCGGCCCGGGCGTGTTCGAGCGCGAGCTCGGCGGGGACCTCGAGCAGAAGCTGATGCTGACGACGCTTGAGAAAGCGATCGCGTGGGCGCAGACCAAGTCGATGTGGCCCGACACGTTCGGGCTGGCCTGCTGCGCGATCGAGATGATGTCGATCGTCTCGTCACGCTACGACATCGCGCGCTTCGGGATGGAGGCGTTCCGCTCGTCGCCGCGCCAGGCCGACCTGTTGATCGTCTCCGGGCGGGTGGCGCACAAGATGTCGGCGCCGCTGCGGCAGATCTACGACCAGATGCTGGAGCCGAAGTGGGTGATCGCCATGGGCGCGTGCGCGAGCTCGGGTGGCATGTTCAACAACTACGCCGTGCTCCAGGGGGTGGACAAGATCGTCGCGGTGGACATTCACGTGCCCGGCTGCCCCCCGCGTCCCGAGGCGCTCATGGAGGGCATCGTGCGCTTGCACGAGAGGGTCGCGGCGGGCATCCCGCCGGCCTACGAACTGCGCGGCGTCGCCTCATGACTAGCCCTGGACTCGAGAAGCGGTGAGCGACGTGGAAGCGAACGAGCAGACCGCTGCCGTGGGGCGATACGCCGGCGTTCCGGGGCTCATCGAGATCCGCGAGGCGTACGGTGAGACGACGGTGGTGGTCGAGCCGGAGCGGCTGCTCGAAGCTTGCACGCACCTGCGCGACGAACTGGGGTTCTGGTTCCTCTCGGACATCAGCGCCGCCGACTACCTCGGCTGGGGGCAGCGCGAGGTGGCCGGCTATATCGGCACCTCGAGCGGACGCGACCTCAACGCTCCCGGCTCGCAGGGCTACGCGCGCCGGCCCGAGCCGAAGCCGAAGCGCTTCTCGGTCTCGTACCACCTGCTAGCCCTGCGCGAAAGCGCTCCCCGCGTTCGCCTCCAGATCTGGGTCGACGACGGCCGGCCCGTGCCGAGCGTCGTCTCGATCTGGCCGACGACCGACTGGCACGAGCGCGAGGCCTACGACCTGATGGGAATCCCCTTCGAGGGCCACCCGAACCTGGCGCGCATCCTCATGGAGGACGACTGGGTCGGCCACCCACTGCGCAAGGACTACGCGATCGGCGGCGAGCCCGTGCGCTTCTCGGGCGAAGAATGACGATCGTCGAGCAGCCCGAGACGACGCCCGAGGTGCGACCGCCGATCTACGAGGGGACGCGCGTGCCCTCGCCGATTCCGACTGCTCTGCTCGTGCCGGATGAGCTGGCGGCGACCGGGGACGTGCTCCAGGTCAACTTCGGCCCGAACCACCCCTCCACGCACGGCGTGCTGCGCCTGGTGGTCGACCTCTCCGGCGAGCGCGTGGTCGGGCTGCGCGCTGTGGTCGGCTACCTGCACACCGGCTTCGAGAAGAACATGGAGCAGAAGACGTGGTGGAAGGCGATCACGTATCCGGAGCGGATCGACTACCTCGCCTTCCAGAACAACGAGCTCGTCTTCGTGCTCGCGATCGAGAAGCTGCTCGGCATCGAGGTGCCACGCAAGGCCGTGTGGATGCGCACGCTGCTCTGCGAGCTGAACCGCATTCACTCGCACCTCGTCTGGCTGGGCACGGCGGCGCTCGAGCTGGGGGCTATCTCGATGTTCTGGTACACGTTCCGCGAGCGCGACACGATCCTCGACCTCTTCGAGCTGGTCACCGGCGTGCGCATGCACACCCGCTACTTCCAGGCGGGGGGGCTAGCCGAGGACATCCCGCCCGGCTTCTACGCCGAGTGCCGCAAGTTCTGCGAGCAGATGCCGAAAGGGGTTGACGAGTACGAGGGGCTCGTCGACCGCAACGAGATCTGGCTGGAGCGGACGCGGGGGATCGGACTGCTGTCTGCGGACGACGCGATCGCGCTGGGGCAGTCCGGGCCGGTGCTGCGCGCCTCGGGAATCGACTGGGATCTCCGCAAGGACCAGCCGTACCTCGCCTACGACGAGGTGGATTTTCGCGTGCCGGTCTACCACCACGGCGACGTCTACGACCGCTACCGCGTGCACATGGAGGAGATGCGCGAGTCGACGCGGATCGTCTCCCAGTGCCTCGACCGGCTCGAGGGCATGGAGGGCGAGCCGTGGATCGCCGACGATCGCAAGGTGGTGCTGCCGCCGCGCGAGGAGCTGCACACCTCGATGGAGTCGCTCATCCACCACTTCAAGATCGTCACGGAGGGCTACCTCGTCCCCGAGGGCGAGGTCTACGTGACGGTGGAGTCGCCGCGCGGCGAGCTTGGCTGCTACGTCGTATCGGACGGCGGGCCGAGGCCGTGGCGGGTCAAGTTCCGGGCCCCGTCCTTCGTCGCGCTCGAGGCGACCGCGACCTGTATGCAGGATGCGCTCGTCGCCGATCTGATCGCGATCGTGGGCTCGCTCGACACGGTCATGGGCGAGGTAGATCGATGATGTCCGCTCAAAGTGCTCCGCACTTTCCGCGGTTAGGAGCTGGTCCCTTCGCTTCGCTCGAGAGGACGGGATGAGCGCTCGTCCGTTGGCCGAGGAGATCGCTCGCGTCATGGCGCAGTACCCCAATGCGCGCTCGGCGACGCTGCCCGCGCTGCGACTCGCGCAGGAGCGTCACGGCTGGCTCTCGCCAGATGCCCTGCGCGAGGCCGCCGACGCGCTCGGCGTCACACCCGCGTATTGCGAATCGGTCGCGTCCTTCTACGACATGTTCCACCTGCGCCCCATCGGGCGGCATCTGATCGAGGTGTGCACGAACATCTCGTGCGCGCTGGTCGGCGCCCAGCGGGTGCTGGAGGCGTTCGAGGCCGAGCTCGGCATCCGCGCCGGCGAGACGACCGTGGACGGCGGCTTCACCCTCCGCGCAGTCGAGTGCGCCGGTGGGTGCGGCTGGGGCACGGTCGTGGTGGTCGACCACCGCTACCGCGAGCCGGTCAAGCCAGACGACGTGCCGGCGATCGTGGAGGAGATCCGCGGTGCCTGAACAAGCCTTGGTTCTCGAGGGCGCCGGCGAGCGCGACCTGACTCAGCTGGCCGAGTACCGGGCGGCCGGCGGCTACGCGACCCTGGCGCGCGCCAGAGAGCGGAAGCCCGACTCGGTGGTTGAGGAGCTCCTGGAATCCGGCCTCCGCGGGCGCGGCGGGGCGTTCTTCCCGATGGGCCGCAAGGCGAGCTTCCTCGCCAAGGGCACGGGCAAGCCGACGTACCTCGTCGTCAACGCGGACGAGTCGGAGCCCGGCACCTTCAAGGACCGCGAGATCATGTTCTCGGCGCCGCACCGGCTCATCGAGGGCTGCCTCATCACCGCGCACGCGATCGGCTGCAACCGAGTGTTCATCTACATCCGCGGCGAGTACATGAGTGAGTTCGACGTTCTGCGTGCGGCGCTCGAGGAGACGCGCGCAGCGGGCCTGCTCGACGGCGTCACGATCGTGCTGCACCGCGGCGCGGGCGCGTACATCTGCGGCGAGGAGTCGGCGCTGCTCGAATCGCTCGAAGGCAAGCGCGGCCAGCCCCGGTCGCGACCGCCGTATCCGGCCGTCTCCGGCCTGTACGCGGCGCCGACGCTGATCAACAATGTCGAGACGGTCGCGACGGTGCCCAAGGTGCTGGAGCTCGGCGGCACGGAGTACGCAAAGATCGGCGTGCCGCCCAACTCCACCGGCACCCGGGTCTTCTCTGTCTCCGGGAACGTGCGGCGCGGCGGCAATCACGAGCTCGCGCTCGGCTCGACGCTGCGCGAGCTCGTCTACGACCTCGGCGGCGGCCTCGAGGCTGGGCGGACGCTCAAGGCGATCATCCCGGGCGGCTCGTCGGTGCCGGTACTGACGCCCGATCAGATCGACACGCCGCTCGACTCGGAGTCGATGGCGGAGGCAGGCTCGATGCTCGGCTCCGGCGCGGTGATCGTGATCGATGACCGCTGCTGCATGGTGCAGCTCGGCCTGCGGGTCGCACAGTTCTACATGCACGAGTCCTGCGGCAAATGCACGCCATGCCGCGAAGGGACCCGCTGGATGGTGCAGATCCTCGAGAAGATCGAGGCGGGCCGCGCCGAGCAGTCGGAACTCGACTTGCTGCTCGACGTCTGCGACCGGATCCTCGGCAAGTGCCTCTGCCCGCTCGGCGACGCGGCGGCGATGCCGGTGGCGAGCTACATCGACAAGTTTCGCGACGAGTTCCAGCAGCACATCGACGCGGGCGGCTGTCCCTTCGGCGGCGAGTCCTCGCTGGAGCGCCTGCTCGCCCCGGTCGACCAGCACAGCCACAGTCCGGTAGCCGACGAGGTGCCGGCGTGATCGCTGTGGACGAGTCGACACGCTTTTGCCACGAACCGGGGTCAGACCCAGGTCGTGGCCCGAAGGGACACGAGCGCGCGTCAACAGAGTGTGCCGGAAGCGTGCCGCGATGAGCACGCCCGAGCTGGTCACGGTCACCATCGATGGACGCGAGGTTCAGGCGCCGAAGGGCGCCGGGCTCGTCGAGACGGCCATGCAGGCCGGCATCGAGATCCCCGTGTTCTGCTACGAGCCGCGGCTCGGGCCCGCGGTCGGCGCCTGCCGCATGTGCCTCGTCGAGATCGAGGGAATGCCAAAGCTCCAGGCCGGCTGCACCCTGACGGCGCAGGACGGGCTCGTGGTGCGCACAGCGCAGACGTCCGCGCAGGCCGCCGAGGGCCAGAACGCAACGCTCGAGTTCCTGCTCGTCAACCACCCGCTCGACTGCCCCGTCTGCGATAAAGGCGGCGAGTGCCCGCTCCAGGACCTGACCTTTCGCTGGGGCCCGGGGCGCTCGCGCATGACCTTTATGAAGCGCACCTTCGACAAGCCGATCCCGATCTCGCCGCTGATCGCGCTCGACCGCGAGCGCTGCATCCTCTGCTACCGCTGCACGCGCTTCTCCGAGAACGTCGCCGAGGACGGCCAGCTGATCGCCAAGAACCGCGGGGCGCAGTCCATGATCGCGACCTTCCAGGACGAGCCGTATCGCGCGCCCTTCTCCGGCAACGTGATCGAGCTCTGCCCCGTCGGGGCCCTCACCTCGACCACATACCGCTTCGGCGCCCGTCCGTGGGAGATCCAGAACGTGCCGTCGGTCTGCGCGCTCTGCCCCGTCGGCTGCAACATCACCGTCACGACCCGCGAGGGAAAGGTCAAGCGGGTCCTCGGCCGCAACCACCCCGAGGTGGACGAAGGCTGGCTCTGCGACAAAGGTCGCTTCGCGTACCCGTCGCTCTACGCCGGCGACCGCATCACGGCGCCACTCCGCAAGGCGGGCCCTCGCCGCTTCGAGGCCGTCTCCTGGGAGGAGGCGCTCGGGGAGGCGGAGCGGTTCCTGACCGAGGCGCGCGGCCACATAGTTACGGCGCTCTCCGGCTCCGAGACGGTCGAGCAGGCGTACGCGCTCGGCCGGCTGCTGCGCGGACTCGGCGCACACTCCGCGGTGCTCGCCGAGCCGACGACCACGGCCCTCGACGCGTTCCGCGGCCCACTCTCGACCATCCGCGACGCGCAGCTCGTGGTCATCGTGGGCGACGAGCCGGTCGCCGAGCGGGCGCCGATCGTCGACCTCTGGCTGCGCGCGGCCGCGCGGAACGGCGCCGGGATCGTCACTGTCGGCATGACGGGCTCGGTGCAAGCGCCTGCCGGCAGCGCGACCGCGGCGTGCCGGCGGATGGGAGACCGGCGCAGCGCGCTCGGGCGGCGCCTGCGCGACTCGGAGCGCGTCGTGCTCATCTGGTCCGGATCGGGCGGCGGCGGCGGCGCGGAGCTGGCGCGGCTGGCCGGGACGCTCGGCTTCGCGGAACGCGAGGGCTGCGCCGCCTTCTACCTCCCCACCACACCGAACGGCCGGGGCGTCGCGGACGCGTGGGCGGCCGCCGGCGACGCCGACGAGCAGGATCCGGAGCCAATCGGACTGCTGGTCGTCTCGGGCGACGAAGCCGTTGTGGACCCGAACGTGCGCGCGCTCGCCGACCGAGCCGAGCGCGTGCTCGTCTTCGCCATGTACCGCCGGCCTCTCCTCGGCTGGGTCGACCTGGTGCTGCCGGGGACGAGCTACCTCGAGCGCGACGGGACGACCGTGAACCTCGAGGGTCGCCTCCAGCGCCTCCGCCGAGCCGCCATTCCGCCTGCGACCGACGAGGTGACCGTCATCGCCGAACTGGCAACGCGCCTTGGCATCGAGGTGCCGCGCCACGTGCCGGAGCTCTTTGCGGAACTGTCGGAGCGCGCGTACGGCGGTTTCCCCTTCAGCGCCGTAGGCGAGCTGGCACCGCTCCCGCTCCCCGCACGGCCCGCGCCGGAACCACCCGCACCGACCGTAGAGACGGAGACCACGGACGGCAGTGCCGGTTTGCGTCTGGTCACCTATCGCCCGCTCTTCTCGGGCCCCGACGTGGAGCGCGTCCCGGAACTCTCCTTCCAGCGCCCCGAGCGGGAGGTCGCCCTGTCAGTGGAGGACGCGGCCGCGCGCGGCATCGCCGGCGGCCAGACCGTGACCGTGCGCTCCAACGGAACGACCGTTGCCCTTCGGGCAATGGTTAGACGCGAGCTCGCGAGTGGCGTCGCGGTCATTGCCGAAGAACACTGCGCCGGACTGGCGCGGTACGTCGAAATCTCACCTAGCCACGATGCGCCTGAAGGGAGCGTCGTGGCATGAACGAGCCCTGGTGGATCGACGCGATCAAGTCGCTCGTCGTCATCAACCTCGTGATGGCCGCCTTCGCGTACACGACCTGGCTCGAGCGCAAGGTGCTCGGCCGCATGCAGCTCCGCTACGGCCCCAACCGCGCCGGCGTCTTCGGTTTGCTGCAGCCGATCGCCGACCTCATCAAGCTCATTCGCAAGGAGAGCTTCTTCCCGGCCACCGCGGTCGACGTGCTCTACATCGGCTCCCCGCTCGTCTCCGCCGCCACCGCGATGGCTGCCTTCGCCGTCATCCCGTGGGGCCCGGGCTGGACGATCGGCCGCTACGACATCTCCGGCGTGATCGCCGACGTACCGATCTCGCTGCTCCTGCTCTTCGCGCTCGGCTCGCTCGGCATCTACGGCTTCATCGTGGGCGGCTGGGCCTCCGACTCGAAGTACTCGCTGCTCGGCTCGATGCGCACCTGCGCGCAGCTGATCTCGTACGAGGTCTCACTTGCACTCTCCGTCCTCGGCGTCGTGCTGATGGCCCAGTCGCTGTCGCTCGTCGAGATCGTCGAGGCCCAGGACGACACGCTCTGGTACGCGGCGCCGCAGGCAGTCGGCCTGGCAGTCTTCTTCATCGCCGGAACGGCTGAGACGAGCCGGGCGCCGTTCGACCTCCCGGAGGCCGACACCGAGCTCGTCGGGGGCTACCACACGGAGTACGGCGGCATGCGCTGGGCGCTCTTCACGCAGTCGGAGTACATCAACATGATCACGCTCTCGGGCCTGACCGTGACGCTCTTCTTGGGCGGCTGGCACTTCCCGTGGCTCGAGAGCCTCGGCCCGCTCTGGTTCGTTTTGAAGCTCTTCTTGATCATCACGCTCTTCCTCTGGCTGAAGGCGACCCTGCCGCGGCTTCGCTACGACCAGTTGATGGGCTTCGGCTGGAAGGTTCTGCTGCCGGTCGCGACGATCAACGCCCTCGTCACCGCCGCGCTGGTGGTTGCACTGTGAGGAACCGCGAGAAGTGCGGCGCACTTTCCGCGGGGATCGGTTCGGCCCATCGCTTCGCTCGGGAGAGAGGGGTGCTCTGCATGAGCTTGCTCACGTCCCAGGCGCGCCGCTGGCGGTGCGGAAACCAGCGCGAAGCGGATAGTGCTCAGCACAGACCCGGAGAGCAGCGTGCCGTCAGCGGCGCGAGCCTTCCGCGGAGCCTGGCTCTGCCAAGCGGGAGCGGAAGGGGGCCAGGGCCGTGAGCCCACAACCTTTCGATTCGGTGAAGGGGTTCGGAGTGACGCTGAAGCAGGTCTTCAAGAAGCCGATCACCGTCCAGTACCCGGAGGAGAAGCGGCCCGTCTACCCGCGCTTTCGCGGACGCCACCGGCTCTGGCGCCATGAGAACGGGCTCGAGAAG
>JBHEMZ010000006.1:0-23309 GCA_046262315.1 Gaiellaceae bacterium | reverse complement strand
GCCGCCGCGCTTGCCGCCCGTTCCGAACGGCGCACCCGAGGTCGAGGGCAGCACCGAGACCGGCAAGACGCTGACCGGCTCCACGGGCACCTGGACGAGCGACGGGCCTATCACCTTCGCGTTCCAGTGGGAGCGGTGTCCGGCCGCCGGGCCTCCATGCGCCGAGATCGAGGGGGCGACGGCCCAGGCATACCTCGTCAGCCCGCACGACCTGCGCGCGACGCTCCGGCTGCGCGTGACGGCTACGAACGCGAACGGCTCGGCGTCCGCCAGCTCGGCCCCTACGAGCATCGTGTTCGTCGCCGTGCCCGCGAACATCGAGCGACCGCAGGTGAGTGGAGCGACGAGGGTCGGTGGCCGCCTGCGCGCAAGCGTAGGGGGCTGGACGAACACGCCCACCGCCTACGTCTACCAGTGGCAGCGGTGCGACCGGACCGGGACGCGCTGCAAGAGGATCCGCGGCGCAGGGCGGTCGACGTACGCCTTGACGACCCGTGACCGCAGAACACGCATGCGAGTCGTGGTGACGGCTGCGAACCTCGGCGGCTCGAGCACGGCCACCTCGCCCGCAACCCGCCTCGTCTACCGGGCCTGGGGCAAGGTCGAGTCCAACCCCTAGCGGCGCAAGGCCAGCGCGTCTCCGACGAAGCCGGCGAGCTCGGGCGCGAAGCGCGGATCGATGGCATGCGGCAGCGGCGACTCGCGGTATACCACCTCGGCGCCGGCAGCTTCCAGCGTCTCCCGGGCATGCCTCCCCCACTCGATGCCCATGATCGGGTCGTAGACGCCGTGGCCGATCGCCACGGGCGGTAGCAGCGGCGAGAGGTCGAGCTCCCAGCCTTCCACAGTGGGCAGGAAGCCGCTGAACGCGACGATCGCAGCGGGGCGCGGGCGGCCCGCCCCCAGGCCGAACGCGTAGCTCATCACGGCACCCTGCGAGAAGCCTCCCAGCACCGTCCGTTCCGGAGGGATGCCCGTCTCGGCTGCGAGCTCGTCGAGCCAGCGTGAGCCGGCCCCCCCACGTGGGCAAGAAGGTGTCGGGGTCGGGATAGCCGACCTCCTGCACGACGTACCAGTGCGCCCCTCCGGGCGGCAGCGGCAGCGGGCCGCGCGGTGTGACTCCAAGCAGGCGCCGAGCGGGGTCGAGCACGTCCAGCAGCGGCACGAGATCCTGCTCATCGGCGCCGCGGCCGTGGAAGAGGACGAGCAGTCCGTGCGGCTCACCGTCGGCCTCGCGCCGGAGCGAGCGGAGCCTCACCGCGAGGCGGTCCGGCGGACGTCCGGCAGCGGCGTCAACACCGGCTCCAGACGATCGCGCAGATGCTCGTAGTCAGGCGGCAGCGACAGGCGCTCTCCGAGCGTTTCCAGCGGCTCGTCGGCGGTGAAGCCCGGCCCGAGCGTCGCGATCTCGAAGAGCACTCCGCTCGGCTCGCGGAAGTAGATCGACTTGAAATAGAAGCGGTCGATTACGGGCGTCGGCGTGGCGCCGCCCCGCAGGGCTCGCTCGCGCCAGGCTTCGTGCTCCTCGGGCGGCGACGCCCAGGCGACGTGGTGCACGGTGCCCGCGCCGTTCAAGCCGCGCGCGTCCGGCGGCGGGTCGTAGGAATAGAAGCCGCCGCGGCGCTCGCCGCGCGCCTCCCACGCCCCCTCACCCGTGGGCTCGAACTCGAGCGCTCCCTCGAGGAACTCGCGGCTGCGGTCCGGATTGGAGTACGCCCGCAGGGCGTCGAAGCCCTGGAGCGCATGCTCGGTGGGGATATCCGGATGCTGGGCGACGAGCGGCTCGTCGCCCGTCTTCACAACGGTGAGCTCGAGCCCGAGCCCCTCCGGGTCGGCGAAGCCCAGGCGCCCCTCCGAGCGCTCGATCTCGACGCCTTCTGCACCGAGTCGCTCAGCCCAGAAGTCGAGCGCGGCCTGGGAGCCGACGCGGTAGGTGACGCGGTGCACCATGCCGGCCCCCGCGCGTCCGCGCGGCACGCCTGGGTACTCGAAAAACGTGATATCGGCGCCGGCGCTACCCAGCTCATCCGCGTAGAAGAGGTGGTAGACGGTCGGGTCGTCCTGGTTGACCGTCTTCTTGACGAGCCGCAGGCCGAGCACGCGCGCGTAGAAGTCGACGTTCCCCGGCGCGTCGGCCGTGATGCACGTGACGTGGTGGATGCCCTCGAGTTGCACCGTCGCGACTACGCCGCAGCGGCAAGATCCGAGTCCGACCCGGACAGCATCGCCTCGAGCCGCTTCATGGCGCCCGACTCGAGCTGGCGGACGCGCTCGCGGGTGAGGCCAAGCTCGCGACCGATGGCTTCCAGCGCCCACGGCTCGCCGTCGCGTAAGCCGAAGCGCAGCTCGATCACTTCGCGCTCGCGCTCGGGCAGGCGGGAGACGACCTGCCGCACGGCCTGCCGCCGCAGCGAATCGGCGGCCTCTTCCTCGGGGTCGGCGGCGGACTCGTCGGCGAACAGCTCGCCGAGCTCGCCCTCGCCGTCTGAGCCGACGGCCTGGTTCAGAGAGACGGACGCGTCCGCGATCTTCAGCGCCTCCTCGACGTGGTCGAGTCGCAGGCCCGTGGCCTCTGCCAGCTCGTCGGGGGAGGCGTCGCGCCCGAGCTCGACGCGCAGCTTCTGGCCCACGCGGCCCAGCTTCTGGCGGCGCTCGTGCACGTGGACAGGCACGCGGATCGTCCGTGCCTGGTTGGCGACGGCCCGCTGCACGGCCTGGCGGATCCACCAGGTGGCGTAGGTCGAGAACTTGTAGCCGCGCCGCCAGTCGAACTTCTCAACCGCGCGGTTCAGGCCGATCACGCCATCCTGGACGAGGTCGAGCAGCGGCACGCCATGGCCCTGGTAGCGCTTGGCGACCGAGACGACGAGGCGCAGATTCGAGTTGATCATCCGCTCCTTGGCGGCCGCGTCGCCGCGCTCGACGCGCTTCGCGAGCGCGACCTCCTGCGCGGCCGTGAGCAGCTCGTGTCGGCCGATCTCGTTCAGGAAGAGCTGCAGCGAGTCGCTCGTGCCAGTCGCCGCAGGAGTGAGGTCGAGCGCAGGCGTCGCCGCCGCGGCTGCATCCTCCGCGTCCAGGCGCTCGACACCGCGCGTCTCGAGCTCTCGAGCGAGCTCGGCGACGTCGGCCTCGTCGAGGTCGTGCTCGAGCGCAATTGCCTCGAGCTCGTCCTGTCCGACGGTGCCGCGCTCCTCCGAGTCCTCGATGAAGCGGGTGATTGCTTCGTGTTCCATGGTGATGCTCAGTTGAATGTCCTCCTTCGATCTCCTGCCAGCGGAAGCGCGCCGCTTTCATCGGCACTCTTCGTTTCGTTGGGAGCACGCCGGGAAGGCGCGCCGCTCGAGCCGCGGAGCGAAGCCCTTTGCGGCTCACCTACTTCAACGACGCGCGGACGCGCTGCATTCCGCGCCGGTTTCGATGACAGCCGTGGTTTGTCCCCGTATTGCGCGAATCTCAAACCGTCAGGTGACGAGCGCGCTGAGTCCCTCTGCCCGGGCGAGTGCCCGGCGGCATACGACCTGGGCCTCGTCCCGTCAACGGCGGCGAGCTGCTCCGGCGGCAGAAACAATCGGCACGCCCCGCCTAACGCTTGCTCTGCTCCTTCTCGATCTGCAACCTTTCCACCTTGAGGCGCCCGTCACCCTCGGCTGAGCGCTCGAACACACGAATCAACGCGCGCTAACCGTTCGGGTACGGGTCATCCTTGCTGTCGCCGCCTGTCAGCGCCTTCCAGGAATACGGGCTTCGCACGTCGGGCAGGGAGGAAGCGACTGGATCGACTGGACACCGAGCTCGTAGCCGCAGTGTGTACAGCGGTAGGTGCCTGCCGGGACGTCGCTTCCGTACGGGGGCCGGGTCAGCCATTGCTGCTCCCTTTCCTGGATGTACGGATACCTGCGTTCGGCGGGACCGGCGATGGCGGTCATCTCGAGTATCAGGTTTCTTCTTCGACCTCGACCCGTTCTCGGCGGAGGTCTGCCTGAACCCGCTCCTGCTCCGTCTCGGTCTTCTTGCGGATGATCACTCGTTCGCGCACGACGACTTGCTTGGTGACGACGAGCCGTTCTTCGAACACCGGGATGGACACCGAGCCGTCTGGGAGTGTCTCAATTTCGCCAGAGTCGCCGTCGGGGGCCTCGACTCGCTCGACGTCGTCCAGCCGCTCCACATCGCGCTCGAAGCTCTGGTCGAAGTGGTCAACGTCGACGTGCTTGCGAGCGCGTAGCGTGCCACGCGTGTACTGCTCCGTGCCGACGACAAGTTCCTCCTCGGAGCGGACGAGCGTCGCGTCGGGTCCGGTTCCTTCAAGGCGTGCGTTCCGGGACGGTGAAGCGACCACGAGGCGAGCAGCACACCCTGCGCCGATCGCCCGATCGGCGGCGCCGCCGATCGGGCGCCGGCGGAAGAAAGCGCTTCGGCACAGCCAAGCCCAACCGCGCGCTTCGGCCGCGTCCGCCCGTTAGCTGGTAAGTTCGCGAGAAGAGCGTTCTCGCTCGAGAGGAGGGCGGCATGGCCACGAAAAAACAGAAGGCCCGAGCGGCAGCAGCGGGTAACCCGCTTTCTGACAAGCCGAAGCCGACGAAGAAGACTTCGAAGGTGAAGAAGACCTCACGCGGGAAGTAATCCGCTCGGCGGCGCACCCACGTTCGACCCGCGCCTGCCGCCGCCAAGGTCTCAAGGCACGACCTGGACTTCCGCACCGGCCCGACCGTAGGGTCGGCCAGGTCGCGTGGGGAACGGCTGCAAGCTGTTGGGGGCCGGCCCTGCACGCGGTGAAGGAGAGCTGTCCGCGCGGACCTCGCTGTTCGACCTCGTCGCCTGGCTCCGACCCTCTCCTGAATAGGCAGTTCTCGATCGCCGATCGAAGCTGGCGGTTTACCGCCCGCCAGAGCGGAAAGCCACAGGTTTCCGTCACCGAAGAAAGGCCACGATGATCGTCCGCATCGATCGCGTCGCAACCGAGTTGCCGCCGCCCTCCGAACCCGACCCGGCCGGCGCCGCTGCCGTTCAGGAGCTGATGGGCGGCCGCTTTGGCGAGATGCCGACGTTCCTGAACTACACGTTCCAGTCGTTCAACTTCCGGGCCCGGCAGCACGCGCGCCGTTCTACGATCTCGTGGCGAACATCGCCGCCGAGGAGTTCGGGCACGTGGAGCTCGTCGCCGCGACGATCAACACGGTGCTGACGGGAGCGACGCCGACCGATAACGGCCGCGCGCCGAGCACTCGCTCACCGCGGTCAAGTCCTCGACGAGGTCGCCTGACGAGAAGACGTAGTCGCCGTTCCACGGGCGGCCGTTCGAGTCCTGGGGCAGCGCGCCCTGTCCTCCGGCCAGGAAGTGGTGTGGGTTGCCAACTCCTTTTGACCCATAACTTCTTCCTCGAAACCCGACGCGGAACAACAAACTCAAGGTCTACGAGATGGTCGAGCATCCGGCGGCCCGAGCGCTGACGGGCTATCTGCTCGTCCGCGGCGGCGTGCACCAGGTCGCCTACGCGCGTGCGGTCGAGCGCCTAACCGGAGCGAATCTGACGAAGCTTTTCCCGACGCCGCGCATTCCGACCGAGAAGATCCCTGAGTGCCGGCCGCACATCGAGAAGAACGAGCATCTGCGGCTCTACCGGTTCTCTCCGAACGACTACAAGGAGCTCGCGGCGGTCTTCAACGGCCCCCATCCGGAGACAGGCCAGGAGTTGTCGGTCGTGGACGAGGCACCCAGCGGGGTGCCGCCGCACGATCTGCCTGCGCAGCCGAGCGTCTTCGCGCCGGACTACGCGCCGGAGGAGATCGCGGAGATCGCGCGGAAGCTTCGTAAGTCGGCGGGTCTCTCCGACGAGCCGACCGGCGTCGTCGCGACCGAGGTCGCGCTCTCGCGGTCGTAGCCGGTTTGGCCGAGGGCGGGCGAGGCAGCAGGCCCTGCCCGCCTTCGGCCGACATTGCCACGTGAGAGGGCTCCTTGCGCCGGCGCCCTTTTTCAAGAGCAACTGAACGAGGGCATCTCGCCGACGTGCTCGACTTCGACCGGGGCGACATCGTGGAGCGGCGCTTCAACATCGCCTCGCCCTGGTCGAGCGGCCCCGGCCCAGCAGGCGACGAATGCCAGCAATGTGTCCCCGTGGCGGTCCTCCGGGATGAACGGGAGCGGGGGCGCGATCTGCCACGCCGGGAACCCGCCGCACTCCTCGGGGGGCGCCGAGATGCACTAGCCGCCTGGCAGACGTCGCGCCAGGCGCAGTAGGTATTCATCGCGGTTGAGCGGGTTATTGTCGGACCGCGGTCGCTTGGGAATCTCCCCGTCGACTGGCTCGTAGCACTCGAAGGCGAATTCCAGGACGCCCTCGCCATGAGTCAGGGCCCGCAGCTCGTGCTGAAGGAGGTGCATCCGCGCCGCCGCAATCTTGCCTTCCAGGGAGAACGACGAGTTCGAGATCGTGGGGGTCTGTGGCTCGGCTCGCAGCTGTGCGAGTACGCGCAGCGTCGGTTGGAGCGAATCTGCAGGGCCGTCGAGGTGGAAGCGGTGGATCGGCTCGCACACGACGGTGCGCGCCTGCTTCAGCGCGGCCATCAAGACCAGCGGAGTCAGCTTGCGGAAGTCCTCCCCCGTGCTCGACATGCTCTTCGCGAAGCCCTGATGGGCATGACTCTGGCGCGGGAGGTAGCCGGAATGCGTCATGGTGACCGTGCAGTCGGTCACCTGCCAGCCGTGGATTCCCTCGTGCAGCGTCCGGTGCACCGTGTCCTCGACCGCTTTGAAGAATGCGAGCGGCATCGTCCCGAGTACCTCACGTTCCCGCGCGAAAGTCATTCCGGACTCGCTCGCCGTCGGCTCGATGCGTAGTCCCACGGTCGCGAGGAAGGGATTCTGCTCCTCGCGAAGTCGCTCGACAGCAGCGCCGGTAGCGATCGGCCGCTCGATGCAGATCGTCGTCGTCTCGCGGAACTCGACGTCGAGGCCGAACTCGTTCGCCAGCGTCGCCTGGATGACTTCCTTCTGCACCTCGCCGTAGATCGAGACGAACAACTCCTGTCGGAGGTCATCCTGTCGCAGGTTGATCAGAGGGTCCTGTTCCGCAAGTTGGGTGAGCGCGGCGTGCAGCGCAGCTTTGTCGCCCAGACCGCGGGGAACGACGACCGTCTCCAGCGTCGGCGGAGGAAAGCGGTGTGCTTCTGCTGTGCCTCGGCGGAAGCCGATGGCGTCGCCGACCTGGCCCTCGCCAAGACCCCAAGCCTGCGCGATCTGGCCCGCGGTGACCGACGAGCGCCGGATGGCCGAACCGTCCTCGAACACGCTGATGGCGGTCACCTTCTGCTCGTGCTCGCCGCGTACGCGCACCCGGTCGCGCGTACGCAGGGTCCCCGAGAACATCCGGACGTAAGCGATCTTCTCTCCAGAGCGACCGCGCTCGACCTTGAAGACGGTTCCGGACAGCGCGGCATCGACATCGCCTTCGTCGGCAGGCAGCAGCTCCGCGATGCCTGCCATCAACGACTCGACGCCCGCTCCGGTGATCGCCGAGCCGAAGAACACCGGATGCACGAGCGCACGCTTCGTCTGCGCCGCGAGCTCCTCCCGGAGCCGGCCGTACGGCACACCCACCTCGTCGTTTACGTAGGCGGCGAGGAGCGCATCGTCGTGCTCGGTGAGTACCGAGACGAGGCTGGCTGTCAAGGCGGCGTCGGCGGCGCCCCAGGGCGTGAACTCGGCGGCGCGCGTGCCGACGGCACGCGCAGATCCCATCGGGACGATCGCCGGCGTCAGCCGTTCCGCGACGGCCTCCAGCAGGCGTTCGCAGTCCGCGCCGCGACGGTCGATCTTGTTCACGAAGACGAGTGTGGGAACGTGCAGACGCTGCAGCGCTCGCATCAGCAGGGGCGTCTGCGCCTCCACGCCTTCCACGGCGCAGACGACGAGCACGGCCCCGTCGAGCACGGCCAGCACCCGTTCCACCTCGGCGATGAAATCCGGATGGCCGGGTGTGTCGATCAGGTTGACCGTGACGTCATCGATCGCGAACGACACGACGGCGGACTTGATCGTGATGCCGCGCTGCCGTTCCAGCGCCAGAGAATCGGTCTGGGTGGTCCCGTCATCGACGCTACCGATCTCGTCGATGACATGAGCGGCGTACAGGAGCCGCTCGGTGAGTGTTGTCTTACCGGCGTCTACATGCGCCAGGATCCCCAAGTTCAGCGTTTTTCGCGACACGCGTCATACCCTCCGAATAGGTCGAGAAGCCCTTATCGATGGACATGAACGCTGCGCGCATCTCTGCTCCTTGGTCGATCGGCGCTGTTACTGGAAGTAAAGCAAAGGACGTCTGAGCATGACCCCGGGGGCCAAGCCCGGGCGCGTGCGCCGCCGACGGCACCAGACCTGGTGGTCAGTCCGTCGCAACCGATCTCCTCCAACTGTACGACCTGCTCGTTGAGGTCACCCGGAAGCCGCCGCGGACGTAGAGCGCGCGTGCCACGTCGGTGCCGTAGCCGACCTTCAGCCGGCGTGGCCCTCTCTTCGCCAGCCGATCGAGACCCGCGGTGAGCATGGCACGGGCCAGACCGCGCCGCTGGTATGCATCCTCGACTCTCATCGGCTCCACCAGCCCAACCTCGGTCACAGGGTCGAACCAGAAGAGCGCGTAACCGGCGACCTGACCGTCAGCCGCCGCGACGGCGAGGTCGAGGGCCGGGTCGTAGAGCGAGCACTGCCGGAGGCGGGCCTCGACGCCTTCGCCGCTTCGTCGCCGCATGGGGTGCGGCCTGCTCGTCTCCTGGGCGCGGTCCACGAGCACGAACCCTTCGGGCAGGGCGGCCACGTCGGGCCGGTCCTGGGCATACATCCACGTGATCCCGGATCGGTCGTCGTCGGCCACGAAGCCGGCGCCGGCCAACAGGCCCAGCAACTCGAAGTCGTCGTCGCGCGCGAGCACTTCGACCGCTTCGAGCCCCAAGTCGTCGATGGCTTCGAGGGCGCGGGTCCAGGCGGTGGGAAGCGAAACCGTCGAGCCGCCGGGAAGGACGATGGGATCGCACCCCCAGGCTCGACCCCAGTCCGTCAGAACGACGCCCGCAACGGGCCCCTCGTCATCGCTCCAAAACAGCTGGTCGATCGCGTCCGAGCGCCGAGGCGTGCGCCACCACCACTGCAGATCAGCGGCTTCCCATAGCCCCGCATCCGCATCCGCCAGGCGAGCGCGCTGCAGAAGCTCCGTCGCGAGATCCAGGTACTCGATGCCCGAGGCCCGCACCTCATGGATCGCCATGCACTCATCCTATGAAGGACAATCAGAGCGGCCGCGAACGGCTTCCCTGACAGCGGTTTCAATCCCTCGCCACCCGGTGGGAACTCGAATCGCGATCGGCGAGCGCCTCGGCCATCCATCGCTCCGCCTCGCGGACGAGCGTGGGATTCGTTTCCACGGTGTAGTAGGACAGCGCCATCAGCGCCTGGGAGAGCGCCCAGCCACGGGCCCGAGCCCAGGTCGCCTCGGCGACCGAGAGTGCGGTCCGGAAGGTGTCGCGGCTCTCCGTGGAGAGGACCTTCCATGCGACCATCACATCGCAGGCGGGGTCACCCACGCCGAGACACCCGAAGTCGATGACGGCGCTGAGCCGTCCCTTCTCGACAAGCATGTTTCGGGCGTCGAGGTCCCCGTGGATCCATACGGGTGCCCGCCGCCATTCTGGCGCCCGAAGGGCTTCGTCCCACGCTGCAGTCACCTCGCCTACGTCGATCGTGGCGCCCAAGGAGGCGATCGCGGCGCGGGTCGACTCGTCTCGCGCCGCCAGCGGCACACCACGAAACGAATTGTCCTCCCCCGGAGACGGCCCGCCTGTGAGATCGACTCGCTGCAAGGCGCCTATGAACTGCGCCAGATCGGTCGCCAACTGGCTCTGATCGGTGATCCGCTCGCTGGTCGCGTTCTCGCCCTTCAGCCAGCGATAGACAGACCACTCAAAGGGATAGCCCTCGGCGGGCAGCCCCTCTGCCAGCGGGACAGGAACGGCCAGCGGCAGGAGCGGAGCGAGTCGCGGCAGCCACTGGCGTTCCTTCACCAGGGTCCCGCTGTTCCGCTCCCGGCGGGGCAGCCGCGCGACCATGTCGTCGCCAATCCGATAGAGCGCGTTGTCCGTCCCAGCGGAGGGCACCGGTTCGATCGGAAGCTCCGCCCACTGCGGAACCTGCGCCGCGAGCAACCGGCCCACGAGAGATACGTCGGTGTCTACCTCGTCTGCGTGCATTTTGCCCCTGGGCATGAGCCTTCTCTTACGGCCCACGATGATGGCAGGAGACGCGCCTGGCCTGGACCAACGGTCCGGCTTCCCCGTGGTACATCGTGATGGATTCGCAGGTCTCGCTTGCTCAGGTCGAGCCTGTGACGACTCAGCTCGATCCGTAACGAGGTGGCGCCGCCGATTGCTACGTGGAACTAGCAGGTGCCCAGCCTCCCAGCACCACCAAGCCGCGGGCGCCCCAAGCCCCCAGGGCGAAATGACCTCCTCGATCCGGTTTACGGGCAGCGGCTCGCGGTCAGGAGCGAGTCGTGAAAATGCCTGACATCCGCCGGGCCGGGCAACGCGTGACTGACTTCGATCTCGTTTGCGTCTCCCACCTGCGCTGGGATTTCGTCTGGCAGCGCCCCCAGCAACTTCTCACCCGTTGTGCTCACGAGCGCCGCGTCTTCTTCGTTGAAGAGCCGGTGTTCGCGGAGGAGGGAGCTCCGCGCCTGCGCGTCAGGCACGTGAACGATCGGCTGATCGTCGCCGTCCCGGAGCTTCCGAGCGGCTGCACGCCGGCCGAGGCGGACGACACCCAAGAGCGGTTGCTCCGCAGGTTGCTTCTCGACTTCCGCATCGAGCCGTTCGTGCTCTGGCTGTACACGCCCATGGCGGTTGCGTTCACGCGCACGCTGGCTCCGCTCGCTGTCGTCTACGACTGCATGGACGAGCTCTCTGCATTCGCACATGCGCCCGATCAGCTGGCCCCGCTCGAAGCTGAGCTTTTCCGCCGGGCCGACCTAGTGCTGACCGGTGGCCGCAGTCTCTTCGAGGCAAAACGAGGGCGGCACCCGCATGTTCACCTCTTTCCGAGCAGCGTGGACTCAGCGCACTTCGCGGTCGCGCGACTTCCCGGACCCGAGCCGCACGACCAGGCGGAAATCAGTCGTCCGCGCCTCGGATACGCCGGGGTCATCGACGAGCGTCTCGACCTGGAGCTGATCGCATCCGTGGCGGACGCTCGCCCGAGCTGGCAGCTCGTGCTCGTCGGTCCCGTGGCGAAGATCGATCCGGCTTGCCTGCCGCAGCGGCCGAACCTCCACTACCTAGGAGCCAAGGACTACGCCGACCTGCCGGGATACTTGCGAGCCTGGGATGTCGCGTTGCTCCCCTTTGCCCGGAACCGAGCGACACGCTTCATCAGTCCCACGAAGACGCCCGAGTACCTCGTCGCAGGGCTCCCGGTCGTCTCGACCCCCATCGCCGACGTCGTGCGTCCCTACGGGGAGGAAGGTTTCGTGCACATCGCGGAGGGCCCGGCGGGATTCGTCGCGGCCGCGGAGGAGGCGATGCAGGAGGACCCGGTCGAGCGCCTTCGCCGAGTGGACGCCTTTCTGACGGAGAACTCCTGGGACTTCATGTGGGCCGACATCAGCGAGCTGGTCGAGGGGGCCGTCCGGCGCCGCGCCGCAAGTCGCTTGAAAAAGCAGCGGCGCGCCGACGGGCCGGCGAAGATCGAGCGCTTCGATTTTCTCGTCGTGGGCGCGGGCTTCGCAGGCAGCGTCCTCGCGGAGCGGCTCGCCAGGCAACTCGGTCTCCGCGTCCTCGTCGTTGATCGGCGTTCTCATATCGGAGGGAACGCGCACGACCACTACGACGAGGCAGGAATCCTCGTCCACCGGTACGGGCCGCACATCTTCCACACCAACTCGCGCGAAGTCTTCGACTACCTGTCTCGTTTCACGCTTTGGCGTCCCTATGAGCACCGCGTCCTCGCCAGTGTCGATGGTCGACTCGTGCCGTTCCCGATCAATCTCGACACGGTGAACGAGATCTACGGACTCGACCTGAGCGTCGAGGCGTTGGAGCCGTTCCTGGACTCGGTGGCCGAACGGCGGAAGCCAATTCGCACCTCTGAGGATTTTGTCCTGTCCAAGGTCGGGCACGACCTCTACCTGAAGTTCTTCCGCGACTACACGAGGAAGATGTGGGATCTCGACCCGTCTGAGCTCGACGCATCGGTCGCAGCCCGTGTCCCCGCCCGGCTCAGCCGAGACGATCGCTACTTCACGGACGCATTTCAGGCGATGCCGCTGCACGGCTACTCGCGCATGTTCGAGCAGATGCTCCACCACCCCCAAATAAAGGTGCTGCTGAACACGGACTTCCGCGAGATCGCCGGTCTCCTGCCGCACGACCGTACGATCTACACGGGCCCGATCGACGAGTTCTTCGACTTCCGGTTCGGAAAACTGCCGTACCGCTCGCTCGAGTTTCGCTTCGAGACACTGGATCAGGAGCGAGCCCTGCCCGCGGCGGTCGTCAATCACCCGAACGAGCACAGCTACACGCGGGTGACGGAGTTCAAGTACCTGACGGGGCAGATCCACCCGAGCACGACCGTCGTCTACGAGTATCCGCGCCCGGAGGGAGACCCTTACTATCCGGTCCCGCGGCCCGAGAACGCGGAGCTGTACAAGCGCTACAAGGAGCTCGCGGACGCCATTCCCGACGTCTTCTTCGTCGGCAGGCTCGCTACCTACAAGTACTACAACATGGATCAGGTCGTGGCCCAGGCGCTCGCCATGTTCCGACGAATCGCCGGCGGAGGCACCGAACTGGAATCGGAGCTGACGCGCGATCTTGCGCTCGCAAGGCACCGCAGCGAGCAGCAGACGACACGGTCCCGCCCCTGAGCACGCAGCGCGCTGCCGCTCCCCTTGCGCCGCGACCGCCTCGTGTGGCGGTGGTCATGCCGAGCTTCGACGGCGCGCCGTTCATCCGTCGGGCATTAGCCAGCCTCTACGCGCAGACCCTCTCCGAATGGGAGTTGATCGTCGTCGTCGACGGCGCGCAGGACCGCACCGAGGAGATTGTTCCTCTGCTCGCCGATCCCCGCTGCTCACTTGTCGGCTGGTCGCAGAACCGAGGGCTTGGCGCCGCCCTCAACGCGGGGCTGGAACGCTCCCAGGCGCCCTTCGTCGCCTACCTGCCGAGTGACGACGTTTTCTATTCCGAGCACCTGGCCTCGCTGCTCGAGCTCCTCGACGGGGACGAGAACGCCGTCCTCGCGTTTTCGGGTGTCCACCACCACGGGCACGGCGAGTCGAGCGGGGAGATCGCAGGCTTCGGCCTGCAGCTCGTCCAGGTTATGCAACGCCGGAGCCCCGATCGGTGGCTGGAACGGGAGGAAATCGTCACGGACGACTTGGGACGGATGCTCTGGTCGGCGCTGCGCACGCGGGGGCGGTTCGTCGGCTCAGGCCGCGTCACGTGCGGGTGGACCGATCATCCGATGCAGAGGCACAAGCTCATCCGTGAGTCGCTCGGCGGAGGAGTCAACGTCTACCGTCGCCGCTTCCGGGTGAGCGAGCCGCTGCGGTTTCACTCATCTGAGGGGGATCTCCTCGACGAGGTCGACCTCTATCGGAGCTTCCGGACACGAGCTGCAACGCCCCCCGCCGAGGACGGGCTCAGGATCTTGCTCGTCGGCGAGCTCGCGTACAACCCGGAGCGCGTGCTGGCCCTGGAGGAGCGGGGCCACCGCCTCTTTGGGCTCTGGACGCCGGATGGAGTCGGATTCAACTCCGTCGGGCCAGTTCCCTTCGGCCACGTCGAGGAAGTGCCGCTAGGTGGATGGGAGGAGTCTGTTCGCCGCATCCGACCCGACGTGATCTACGCGCTTCTGAACTGGCAGGCGATCTCGTTCGCCCACCACGTCCTGACGCGTAACCCGGGCATGCCGTTCGTCTGGCACTTCAAGGAGAGCCCCCAGGCGGCGCTCGAACGCGGACTCTGGCCGCAGCTTGTCGACCTCCATCTGCTCTCGGACGCACGGATCTTCACGAGCCCGGAGATGCGCGCCTGGTATGAGACCGTCCTGCCCAGCTCGAGCGAGAGCGAGCTCTCCCTCGTCCTCGATGGCGATCTTCCGAAGTCCGACTGGTTCGGCGGTCCCCCCACTCCCCGTCTCTCCGATCGCGACGGGGAGGTACACACGGTTTGCGTCGGCCGACCGTTCGGCATCTTCCCTGATTTCCTCGCCGAGCTGGCCGCACACAGGGTGCACACCCACTTCTACGGTCCCACCTGGGGCGATTGGTGGGCGAGCTGGATCACCGAGGCTCATGGCACGGCGCCGGGGTACGTCCACTTGCACGCCAGCGTCCGGCAGCCGGAGTGGGTGCCGGTGCTCTCGCGCTTCGACGCGGGCTGGATGCACGTCTTTCGCAGCCGCAACGAAGGCGACCTGCGCCGCGCCTGCTGGGATGATCTGAATCTCCCGGCCCGGCTGGGCACGTATGCCGTGGCCGGCCTGCCGCTGCTCCAGCCCGATCATGGGACATCCTTGGTCGCCACCGAGACGCTCGCTCGCGACCTCGGCGTCGGCGTGTTATTCCGTGATGCTGAGAGCCTCGCGTTCGAGCTGCACGACCGGGCGGCGATGGATCGCCGGCGCGAGAGCATGTGGCACGCGCGGCACCAGTTCGCCTTCGACCGGCACGCAGACGAGCTCCTGTCGTTGTTTCGCCGTGCTATCGCGGCGCGAGCGTGCGGGGATGGGGCCCGAAGAAGCGGGCGTCCCAGGGCTTCGGCGCGCTCACCTGCTGGACCAGCAAGGGCTCGTCCGTCGCGTTCTTGATTCCGTGATAGAGACCTGCGGGAGCGAGGAGGCTCTCTCCCTCGCCGACCTCGACGCACGCTGAGCCGATCCGGAAGCGGCCACGACCGACGATCACGGTCAGCAGATGCTCGGTGCGGTCGTGCCGGTGCCCGGGCAGCTCGCCGCCGGGCCCGAGGCAGAGCAGTTCAACGGTCAGCGAGTCGCCGGAGAGGAGCGTGTCGCAGGCAAAATTGTCGGCCTTGAAGCGCGCGCGCTCGCGGGGCCGCGTCAGCTGAAGAGGAGGCTCTGCGACCGGTTCGGGGGCCGCATCGAGGGGGTGTGCGGGAAGGTTCTCAGCATCGAGCACAGCCTGGGCGGCCCGAAGCGCGGCCGCGGCTGGATGGTTGAGGACCCGGCGCAGACGGCCATCCGGTTGCGGCGAGAGGTCGAAGAGGCCGCCGTCGAAGAACGCGGTGGGGTCCTCCCAGTCCGGTGATGTCACGATCGGGTAGAGGCAGATCCCCTGCAGGTCGACGCCGAGCTCGAGGGCCCGCGCGGCCTCGCGGGCGAGGAACTCGATCCAGGCGGCGCGCGAGTCGCCTGACGAGCCGGTTTCGGCGAGGATGAGCGGCCCCCCGTAGCGACGCTCGACCTGGAGCAACAGCTCGCTCAGGGGCGTCCAATCGGGATCATCCCAGTCGAGCGAGCGCTGCGGCGCCTCGGGCACGGCGATCGTCCACTGGTTTCCGGAGTAGTAGTTGAGGCCCACGATGCCCAGGTGCGCGGGCGAGCCGCCGAGCTCGGGCTCGAGGCGCCCCGCGAGGAGGTCGAAGGCCTCCGGCACCACGTGCTCGTTGAAGTAATCGGCCTCCGCTCGCAGGTCGGACCGCCCCGACGGAGGGTGCAGGCGCACCAGCGGCTCGACGGTCAACATGCGCGCGCCGGGATCGACCTCCCAGACCGCTTCCGCACCGGCGATCGCGGCGCGGACGAGTGCTCGTTTGACCTCGCTGCCGCGGCCGCGCGCGAACGGCGCCATGTAACCAACCTCTCCGGCGGCCCAGGCGTTGTACGAGATCTCGTTGACGGGCGTGTAGAACGTCGGCCCGTCCGTCTCCGAGCGCACGGCGGCGGCGACCGCCCGCGCGAAGCTGGCGAAGCGACCCACGAACTCCGGGCCGAAGAGGTCGACATCGTCGGGGTAGCCGTAGTGCATGACATCCCAGACCTGGACGAGGCCCGCCTCGCGACCAAGCCGGGCCAGGCGCCGAATGGGGTCGACGTCGAGCTTTCCGCCTCGATCGAGGATCGGCCACCTCGCGGCCTCGCGGACCGCTCGGATCCCGACGCTCGCGCACAGCGCGTAGTCCTCGCGCGCCTGCACGTCGTGCTGGGTAGCGGCGACCAGGTCGAGCCGGTGACCCTCGGTCGTCAGGTGAGTCGAGCATTCGAACCCGCCGAGGAAAAACGAGGGGAAGAGCCGGCTCACCGGCCGGCCTCGGCGAGGACTTCCTCGAAGAGGCGCTCCCACTGCGGAACGACGACGGCCACGTCGTACTGACGCTCGACCTGGCGCCGAAGCGCCGTTCCAAGGCGCCGGCGCAGAGCCTCGTCCTCCAGCAGGCGCCCAAGTGCCGTGGCTACGGCCGTTGCATCCTCGTGCGGAACATGCAGGCCGGAGACCCCGTCGCAGAGCTGCTGCTCGCTGCCGTTGTCACGCGTGGCGACGACGGGCAGCCGGGCGGCGCCCGCTTCGGCGATCACGTGGGGCATCCCCTCCGCGCGGGAGAGCCAGACGAACACGTCGAGCGCGGAGAGGAGCCGAGGCACGTCCGAGCGGTCGCCGAGGAATTTGACCGAGCCGTCGAGCCCGCAGTCGGAGGCGAGGGCGTGCAGCTCGAGCTCGTAGTCCGGCATGAAGGCGTCGGCGCCTCCGACGACCAGAAAGCGGACGTCAGGCCTGGAGCGGCGAATGATGCTCGCCGCCCTGAGGAAGTCCTCGACGCGCTTCTTGCGGTCGAGCCTCCCGACCCAGCCGATCGCCGGAACGTCTTCGGCGAGACCGAGACCCGCCCGAGCCGGCCGCCGGTGCGAAGGAGAGAACTCGCGGACGTCGACCATGGATGGGATCTCGAGTGCGTGCTGCTCTCGCCCGCGCATAACGGAGGCGGCCGCATCGCGGATTGCCCTGCACACGCCCACGTAGCGTGCAGTCAGATGCTTCGGCCCGGCCGTGGCCTCCGAGACCAGGCCACCATGCTCGATCAGCGGAGGCGGCCGGTCGAGGAGCTCCAGGGCCGGGACGACGTCCGGCACAGCCTGGCAGGCGACGACGAGGTCCACTTCCCGAAAGCGCCCGGCGAGGTACTCGACGGTGTCCTCGAAGGAGAGTCGGTATGGCGTCCTGTCAACGGCCACGCCCGAGCGCTCGAGCTCCCGGTGCGTTAGGTCGGACATGCCCTCGCGTCGCTGGCACGCAATGACCTCGAGCTTGTAGCGCGAGCGGTCGAGGTGACGGGCGAGGTGGCGAGCCTCCGTTTCCTCGCCGCCGACGACGAGCCAGCCGAAGACGAACAGAATCCGCGTCACGGAGCAACCTCGAAGACCGCCTGGATGGAAGTGCGCTGATGCGCGGCCAGGTCGGCGAGAAACGCGGGCGCCTCCTCGAAAGGCACGAGATCTGTGACGACGTGCTCGAGGACGAGCTCGCCGCAGTCCTTCAAGAAGGCGACCGTCTCGCCGGCGAGACGCGATCTGTCCCAAAGAGGGGCGAGCCCGCGGGGGACGCGCGAGATCTGTGCACACCTGAGGGAAAGCCCATTGTGATGAAACTCCTCTCCGAGACGGAGTTCTGGTGCACCCTCCTGGTAGAAGGCCACGTCGATCACCGTGCCCTGGGGCCGCAGGGCCCGGAGAGCCGTTACGAGGGCGCTCACGCGTCCGCGGCACTGGAACACGACGTCCGCCCCGCAGTCGCCCGAGCCGTGCCGCCAACCGTCCTTGACCCAGCGCCAGGCGGTGCCGGCGGTGTCGTCGACGGGCATGAGCCCAAGGGCCTCAACGGCCGCGAGCCGTTCCGGAGCCACGTCGGCGACTGCGACCTGCTCGGCGCCAAGGTGACGCGCCCACAGTGCTGTCAGGAGCCCGACCACCCCGGCACCGGTGACGAGAACGCACCGGCCGCGCACACCGTCTCCGAGCTCGACTTGGGTCTCGTGTTGAGCTTCGGCCGCGGCGTGCAGCAGCCCGTTGGCGCAGATCGGACCCATCTGCGCGACGTAGATCCCGAGCAGGGGGTCGAGGTCGTCCGGCAGCACGACGAAGGGCTCGCGGTCGGCGGTGTGACCTGTCTTGTGGCCGTACGTCATGGCCACCAGCTCCCCGGCGCTCACGGCGGACGTGCTCGACTCGAGGACGCGACCCACTTCCATGTACCCGAGGAACCGGACCGGGTACTCCCTCGCCGGGACCGCCTCGTCGAAAACGCCGAGCTGCTCGTTCCAGCCGGCGCGCAGATACGGATTCGTCCCCTTGAAGAACGTCAATTCCGTCCCCGCCGACAGCCCAGAGTAGAGAGTCTCGACCTGGAACTGGCCGTCGGCAAGCAACTCCTCCAAGTACGTCCAGATGAATGCTCGGCCGGGCTCCTCGATCCCCAGGCAGCGGATCTCCCGCCGCTCAGGCACGCGTTGCCTCGGCGACGAGCTCCACCGGCCGCGCCTCCGCGGCCGACCGGGCGACGGCGCAGGCTAGGCGATGCGTCTTGAGGGCCTCTTGGTAGGGGACCCTGATCCGGTCGTCCTTCCCCTGCACGGCGTCCACGAAATCGCGGTCCGCCCGGACGAACGGGTCTCCGGTAGCCGGCGTCACCGGCCGGCCCTGACCCACGTCGACCATGACCTCGAACTCGGCGAGCTCGATCATCATTCCGTCACTGACCGTGTGGAGGCCGATCCGGTGCGGCCAGCGCAGGAGGCACGTCGAGCAGATGGATCCGACGGCGCCCGTCTCGAAGTGGAGGGTGGCCACCGAGACGTCGTCGATGTCCGCCTCGGGAAGGTCGTCCCGCTCGATTCGCGAGCCTGCTGCATAGACGGTCGTCACCTCGCCCACGAGGGTCCGCGCCAGGTCGAGCACGTGCGTCGACTGTTCGATCGTCTGGCCACCAGAGAATCTCCGTTGCTGCCACCAACCCGGCGGCGGCGTCGCGTCGAGCCAGTAACCGAGTGCCAGTCTGGCCGGATTCGCCTCGAGCAGGCGGCGAGCGTGCTCGTAGATGTCCAGATAGCGCCAGTGGTAGCCCACCGCCGTAGCCAGACTGGGGCCCGCCGCCAGGGCTCCGGCAATCTCCTCGGCGGTTTCGAGATCGGCTGCTACCGGCTTCTCGACGAAGAACGGCACACCGGCTTGCACGGCGGCGAGTTCGGGCGCGCCGTGCGCGTACGGGGGCACACAGATGTACAGCGCATCCAGGCGTTCCTCGTCGAGCATCGCCGCATGATCCGGGTAGGTCCTCGCGGAGCAGCGTGCGGCCAGCCCTTCGGCGCGCTCGGCCACCGGGTCGGCGACCGCGACGACCTCCACGTCCGGGAACTCGAGGAGATTCCCGAGATGGCGGCTGGCGATGACGCCTGCGCCGACCAAGCCGATCCGAGTCCGCTCCGCGCGGACTCCCGCGAGTCGTCGCCGGTGGCGGGATTCTGCGAGGACATCGTCGTAGACGGCAACCGTCTCGGCCACCATCCGGTCGGCGCCGAACTCCTGGCGCTGCCTGCGCCGGCCCGCCTCGCCCCAGGCCGCAGCCAGCTCGGGGGACGACAGAACCTCGTCGAGCGCGCGGGCGAGCGCGCGCCCGTCATCCTGAGCGACGAGTCTTCCAGTAAGGCCGTCGACGACCGCCTCCGTAAGCCCGCAGACACGGGTACCGACGACCGGCAGGCCGAGGGACATCGCCTCGAGCGCCACGATCGGCAGACCTTCGAACCGCGAGGGCATCGCAAGCACGTTTGCCCCGGCCAGAAGGGAAGGAACGTCATCACGACGGCCGAGCAAATGCACGCGCTCGGTTAGTCCTCGGCCCTCGATCGCGGCCTGCAGCGAACCCGCGAGAGGTCCCTCTCCGACGACGTAGAAGTGCGTCTCTCGCAGCTCGGCCGCAGCTTCGACGAGGAGATCGAACCCCTTTTGTTCCGTGAGCCGCCCGACGCATACCACCAAGCGCGCGTCGCCGCGCAGGCCGAGGCGTTCGGGCCGCGCGGACAGCGGTTCGATTCCGTTTCGCACGACGCGGATTCGCTCCTGCGGGATGCCCGCATTCACATAGCTCTTCGCGGCCTCGCGGGAGACGCTGATGACGCGATCGAGCTGCGGGACCAGCGCACGGTACGCCGCTCGCTGATCGGCTGCCGTGACGACATCGGGGAGATGCTCGGTCCGGACGATTGTCGGCACGCCGGCCTGTCTCCCTGCGGAAACAGCATCGTGGCCCTCCCAGGCGATGCCCGCATGCACGTGCAGGACATCGACCTGCCGGACTCGCAGCCACTCCTCCAGCCTCTCGTAGGGTCGAGGCTCGACCTGGCGAAGAACCTCGAGCCCGCCGGCGCGGGCCTCCTGAAGAAGACGATCGCCTGCTTCGCTACCACGTGCGGCCAGCGAGACCTCCCAGGTCGGGCCGAATCCTCGGGCGAGCGTGAGCATCTGCTGTCCGACTCCAGAGGGATGCAGACTGTCCGTATAGAGGCAAACCCGCGGCAACGCTCTTTCAATCCCTCGAGCGGGCGGCCCGGAAACGCCAGTGCGCCCGCATGGACGCGCCATGCGTCCCGGCTCATCCCTCGGGGACCGCGGTCACGCTTGCGCCCAAGCGCGTCCACCTCGTCGTGGAGTTTTCGCTCGCTCTCGCCAAGCCACATTTCGAGCACCTCAAACGCGCTCTCTTCTCGGCGCTACCCGCAGCGACGGAGCCTCTCTAATCGTCTGCGCGCGTCTCTTCCGGTAGCCGTAGCCAGGGCGGGTACTTCTCGGGGTGGCGCCTTCGGTCAAGGTTGAACTGGGCGGCCGAGCCGAACGCCCCGACCACGCGCTCCAGCGCGAACCAGGCGGTCGGGTGCTCGCGCATGTAGACCTTTCCGGTGTCGGAGAGCGTGATCTCCTCGGACAGGTCGCGGCGCTCGTAGAGATTGCTGCTCATGCGACCACTACGTTTACCAGTCGGTGCCGGTCGACGGGGCCCGTTGGACGACAACTCGATCTGCAAAGCTCATACGAGCGCGTGGCTTTATCCGTGTTCGCCCAGGAGCTCGGCGACGGGCGGTGGCTGCAGCCGGGCGACGTCGTCGAGCTTGAGGTCGAGCGGATCGGCGTGCTCAGGAACCGCGTCGGTCCACGCTAGAGGTCCGTGCGTGAGAAGGCTGCGAGCGTCGCGACAAGCACGACCGCGAAGTACGCGATCGTCCAGAGCGGGAGGTTGGTGCCGCCCGCCTGCGAGCCTCCAAATGGCCCGAGCTGGATCGCGAGGGCCGTGAAGCCGCGGCTCTCAGAGGTGATCCGATAGAGCGCGTCCTGGTAGAGCGCCTCGAACGGGAGCGCCCACGACGTCCGGTCGGCGACGGTCTGGAGCGTTTCGGAGTTGAGCGCCTCGCCGATCTGGCCAAGCAAGCCCGCAACGAGACCCGCGCCGAAGACCATGAAGATCGCGATCCCGTTGGCGGTCGCCGACAGGAACACGGACCCGAGGAGCCCCAGTGCGGCGATCACGAGCACCCCGGCCGCGAGCTGGGCACCGGGCCGCAGGAACTGGTCGGGCCACCAATCGCCGGCGGTCCGCGTGATCAGCGCGCAAGCCGTGTAGACGGCGAGCACGTAAGGGACGCAGACGGCGGCGGCTCCGAGGAAGCGCCCGAGGAGCAGTGCGCCGCGCCCGACGGGTCGCACGACGAGCGGCTGGAGCAGGCCACGCTCCGCGTCCCCGCGGACGACTCCCAGCGTCAGGAAGGCCGCCAGCACTGCTCCGAGGAAGAGCGTCCCGAACATCGAGAGGCCAAAGAGCGTCCCACCGGTGAGCTCCTGCTCCTCGACCGGGAGGCCGTCCTCGAACCGAGCCACCTCCTCGAACGCTGTGTCGGCGCCGAGCCAGTAGAGGCCGAGATAGACAGCCGTCAGCAGCAGGACGACATGGAAGATTCGGCGCCGGAGTGTCTCCTGGAGGGCGTAGCCGGCGATGATCGGCAGCGCTCTCACGCCGTGTCGCCTCCGACCGCCTCGAGGTACTCCTCCTCGAGGCTCGTTGCGAGCACGCGCACCCCGTAGATCTGCCGGCCCTCGCGGACGAGCTGCGCGACGAGCCCGGGAACCCGATCCCGCCGTGCCTCGGGGAAGAGCCGGATGCCCTCGTCGGTCTCGATCTCCACGCCCCGCGCCTGCGAGAGTTCCTCGGGGCGGCCCGCCGCGACGACTCGGCCGCGGGACAGAATCACGACCCGGTCGCAGACAAGCTCGACCTCGCTCAGCAGATGCGAGTTGAGGAGGACGCCGATCTCGCGGTCGCGCAGCTCCTCGAGCAGTGCGCGGACGGTTCGCCGGCCGGCCGGGTCGAGCGCGCTCGTCGGCTCGTCGAGCAGCAGCACCGGCGGGGACCCGACGAGCGCCTGCGCGATCCCGAGCCGCTGCTGCATCCCCTTGGACATCGCATCGACCCGCACGGCGCGGGCGTTCGCGAGCCCGACGAGCTCGAGCAGCTGCCCGCGTTCGCCGTCGCCGCCCGGCGAGCCGACGAGTCGCTGGTGGAGGCGCAGCACCTCGTCGGCGGAGTACCAGCCCGGGAAACGGAAGAGCTCGGCGAGGTAGCCGAGCGCGGCGCGGGCGAGAGGAGAGCCAGCCGGCGCTCCGCAGATCTCCGCGCGGCCGCGGGACGCGCGAATCAGCCCGCAGGCGATCTTGACGAGAGTCGACTTCCCCGCCCCATTCGGACCGAGCAGGCCCACGAGCTCGCCGGGTTGCACCTCCAAGCTGACCCCGTCAAGCGCTTGGACGCGCCCATAGCGCTTGGCGGCGTCCTCCACGAGCAAGGCCGGGACCATCGCGCGAGTCTACGAGCGGGTCTCGAGCCCGTCGACGTCCCGGGTGCGATCGACCACGTCGACCGCGCGTTTAGCTCTTGGCGCACTCACTTGACCGAAACTTGACCGGGGCCCGACTTCGGGCGCGTTCGTCCTTGATGTGGAGAACGAAAGGCGTAAGCGTTCACCCCGGTGAAGGGTCCTCGGTCCCGGCGGCGAACTTTGTGGTGTGGAGCGGGCTGAGGCGGAGGCGATCCTTGATGGTGATCGTGAGACTGCGTTGGCGTTGTTGCTACGGCTGGACGAGTTGGTCGAGGCGAACCAGCGGCTCGAGGCTCGCGTGGCCGAGCTGGAGCGGCGGCTGAAGCGCAGCTCGCGGAACTCGTCGCTGCCGCCCTCCCAGGACCCGCCCTCGGCGCCGCCGCGCCCGG
>JBHEMZ010000005.1:0-34536 GCA_046262315.1 Gaiellaceae bacterium | reverse complement strand
CCACCCGCCGCTCAAGCTCCGCCCGCTCCTCCCTGCTCAGCACGATCTCGAAAGGACTCTTCGCCATGGCGCCCTCTTCGACGCCAACCCTCCGGTCCCTTCAACCGATCACGACCGAACTTACGGCCGGGAGCACTAAGCCTCCCGCCGGGACAAGCCCGGCTCCGGCGGCCCATCGTCGCGGCCTCACCGTCGCCGCTTCACTGGGGACCTGGCGGTTCCGCTCGCGCCCTCCCTGCGGGCGACGCTCGCTACACTTGCGCGCCGATGGCGAGCAAGCGCGTCAAGTTGACCGTGGGGGAGCGCGAGGAGCGCGGCTCGGCGATCTCGCGCCGGATGCGCAGGGAGGGGTTTATCCCGGGCGTGATCTACGGCGGAGGAGCCGAGCCCGTCGCGATCACCGTCCCCGAGCGCGACCTCCGCCAGGCGCTCACCACCGACCACGGGCTGCACGCGATCCTCGACGTGACGCTCGACGGCTCGGCGCGCCCGGCCATTCTCAAGGAGTACCAGCGCGACCCGATCACCGGACGCGTCGCGCACGTGGACTTCGTCGAGGTGCGGCTCGACCAGGTCATCCAGACGCAGATCAGCGTCGAGCTGATCGGTGACCCGATCGGCGTCCGCGAGGGCGGCGTCCTCCAGCAGGTGGCACGTGAGATCACCGTCGAGGCGCTCCCGATGGAGGTACCCGAGCGCATCGAGGCGGACATCAGCGCGCTCGCGATCGGCGACTCGTTGCGACTGGGCGACCTGGAGGAGATCGAAGGCGTCCGCTACGTCGACGACCCAGAGGAGACGGTCATCGCGACCGTGACCGTGCCCACCCGCGTCGAGGAGCCCGAAGAGGTGCTCGAGGAGGGCGAGGAGGACGAAGAGCTGTCGGAGGAGGAGCGCGCGGAGCGCGCCGCCGAGGCAGCTGCTGAGCCGGACGCTGACGCGGCCGGAGAGCCCGGCACGGCTCCGGGCTAGCGCGGCGTGCGCCTGATCCGGCGCGCGCGGGGGACGGACGAGGGGCGCGAGTCGTCGCTCGACCTGCTCGTGGCAGGCCTCGGGAACCCGGGCCGCGAGTACGCCGGGCACCGTCACAACGTCGGCGCTATGGTCGTCGACGGATTGGCCCGCCGCCACGGTGGTTCGTTCCGCTCGAAATTCGCGGGGCGGCTCGCCGAGATTCGGGTCGACGGCCAGAAGCTGGCGCTGCTCGTGCCGGAGACGTACATGAACGAGTCGGGACGCTCCGTCGGAGCCGCGGCCGCGTTTTTCAAGGTGGCGCCGGACGCACTGCTTGTCGTCCACGACGAAAGCGACTTCGATCTCGGCCGCCTTCAGGCGCGCGCGGGCGGCGGCCTCGCAGGCCACAACGGCCTGCGCTCGATCGCGCGGCAGCTTGGCACCCAGGAGTTCCTCCGCCTGCGCGTGGGCGTCGGCCGCCCGGGGCGCGGCGACCCACGGGACCTCGCCGACTTCGTGCTCTCCAACTTCGAGCCCGCCGACGACGCCGAGGCGATCGTCGCCCGTGCCGCGGATGCGGTCGAATCCGTCGCCACCGAGGGTCTCGAAGCGGCGCAGCGCCGCTTCAACTAGCGGGTCGAAGGGAAGCCCCCCGCGGTGGCGTCAGACGGAGCCGCTTCCAATGGCAAGAAGGCACGCTGCCCGACGCGCGCGCCTGATCCGGAGGGCAGAAGATCGGGCGGGGAACTACCTGCTGTGGTGCCCGCGCCGCAATCCGAGCACAGACATCGCGCACCGTTCTCGGCACTCGAGTTGTGAGGCCCTGGACGGTCGCCTGCGAGACCAGGCCGCCCCACGGGAGCGGCTTGGTCGGAGTCGTCTTCGCGTGGCCTGCGGTCTTCGCCTGGTCGGCGCCGGTCGTTTGTCCGGAGCAGGCGGCCGCGAGCGCGGCGGCCGCAATCAGAGCGCCGCTGATCGTGCGTGACGCCATGCCCTCTATACGAACGCGCCGCAGGCCGCGGGTCCGCTAGCAGAGCGTCGGGGGGTGGGGTGGAGAGGGGCAGGGATCGTCCCGCCACCCCGAAGCTACGATGCGCGGCGCCCGGACGGCGCCGTTCGGGCCTTGGCCGTGGACCGACCCTTGACCGCCGCCCGCCCCGCCGCCGAGCCGCTGCTGCGGTCGCTCGCTCGCGAGCTGGCGGCCCACGAGCGGCTCCAGGCGTTCGCCGACGCCCTCCCGGACACCCGCGCACGCGTCTCCGAGCCGGCCCTGCCGCTCGTCCTTGCGGCCCTGCAGGAGTGCCTCGGCCGCGCGCTCGTGTGCGTCCTGCCCGACGATGAGGACGCGCGCGACGCCGCGGAGGCGGCCGGCTGGTACCTCGGCGGGGACGCCGTCGCGCTGCTGCCGAGCCGGGGCGTGCGCTGGGCCAGTGGCCTCGCGCCGCCGCCGCACCTCGTCGGCGAGCGCGCCCGGGCGCTCGACGTGCTCGCAGCAGGCGGTCTCGTCTGCGTTTCCGCGTTGGCGCTCGCCGAGCCGGTGCCCCCGGCCGGAGCCCGTCCCGACCAGCTGCCACTGGCGGTCGGCGACGAGCCAGGCGTGGACACGCTCGCCGAGCAGCTTGCCCTGGCCGGCTACGAGCGGGTCGAGCGCGTGGACGAACGCGGGCAGTTCGCCGTCCGCGGCGGCATCGTGGACGTGTTTCCGACCACCGGGCGTGAGCCGCTCCGGATCGAGCTCTTCGGTGACGAGATCGAGGCGGTGCGCGCCTTCTCGCCGTTCACGCAGCGTGCGCTGCACCCGGTGGAGGAGGCGATCGTCTTCCCCGCAGCCGAGCGGCGCCGCGACCTCGTCCAGCCGACGCTCGCGGATGAGGGCGAGGTTCTTGCAGTCCCCGGCGACCTCGTGCCGCTGCTTGCCCGCCCGCCCGACTTGGTCTGGCAGCCGGACGAGGTGCGCGCGGTCGTCGAGGAGGAGCTCCGCACCAGCATCGAGCTCGACGGCGCCGCCGAGCTCGACCCGTTGCCGGGAAGCCAGCCGTTCGCCTTCGAGGCTCAGCGCCCGGCGCTCGCGGCGCGCGGTCTCGCGGAGGTCGAGCACGAGCTCGCGGGGCTGGTTCGAGCGGGCCTGCGCGTGGTCGTTGCCTTCCCGCACCGCGGCGAGGCGCTACGCACGCAGAGCATGCTGCGCCGCGTCCAGCCCGTGCTCGCCGACGACCCCGGCGAGCTGCCGGACGACGCGGGCCTTGCCTTCGTCGTCGCGCCGGTGCGGCGCGGCTTCGTCTGGCGGGAGCTCGGCCTGGCGGTCCTGCCCGACACGCAGGTCTTCCGCAAGCGGCCGCCGCGCGCCGACGCCCGCCTCGGCCGTGCGCTCCAGTCCTTCGCGGAGCTCCACACCGGCGCCCACGTCGTGCACGAGGACCACGGCGTGGGCCGGCTGCAGAGCTTCGAGACGAAGGAGGTGGCGGGCGTCACGCGCGATTACCTGCTGCTCGCGTTCCGCGGCGACGACCGGCTCTACGTCCCGCACGAGCAGATCGGCAAGGTCTCGCGGTACATCGGCTCGGACGCTCGCGCACCCGCGCTGTCGAGGCTAGGCGGCAAGGCCTGGGAGCTGGTCAAGAACCGCGCCCGCTCCGGCATCCGCGAGCTGGCCGGCGACCTGCTCAAGCTCTATGCCGAGCGGCAATCGGCGCCGGGCCACGCCTACGAGCTGGGCAACGAGTGGCTCGATCGCCTGGAGACGTCTTTCCCGTACCGCGAGACCGAGGACCAGGCCCGGGCGATCGAGGCCGTCAAGGAAGACCTCGAGGCGCCCCGCCCGATGGACCGGCTCGTCTGCGGCGACGTCGGCTTCGGCAAGACGGAGGTCGCCGTCCGCGCCGCGTTCGCGGTCGCCGTCAACGGCCGCCAGACGTTGATGCTCGTGCCGACCACTGTGCTCGCCCAGCAGCACTGGAACACGTTCCGCGAGCGCTACCGCGACTTTCCCCTGCGCGTCGAGATGGTCTCCCGCTTCCGGAAACCGTCCGAGATCAAGGCTGTCCTCGACCACTTTGCCGAAGGCAAAGTGGATGTCCTGATCGGCACCCACCGCGTGCTCTCGCGCGACGTCATCCCGAAGAACCTCGGGCTCGTGATCGTGGACGAGGAACAGCGGTTCGGCGTCGCCCAGAAGGAGCTCCTGCGCTCGCTGCGCCTCGAGGTGGACGTCCTGGCGCTGACCGCGACGCCGATCCCGCGCACGCTGCACATGTCGCTGTCGGGCCTGCGCGACATCTCGATCATCGAGACGCCGCCTGAGGGTCGTCGCGCGATTCGCACCCACGTGGGCGAGTACGAAGAGGATCTGATCCGCACCGCGCTCGAGCGCGAGCACGTGCGCGGCGGGCAGGCCTTCTACCTGCACAACCGCGTCGAGACGATCGACGACGCGGCGGTGAAGCTGCAGGAGCTCTGCCCGGGCCTGCGCTTCGTCGTCGGCCACGGCCAGATGGCCGAGCGCGAGCTGGAGCAGCGCATGCTGACCTTCTTGCGCGGCGACGCCGACGTGCTCGTCTCGACGACGATCATCGAGTCGGGCCTCGACATCCCTCAGGCGAACACGCTCGTGGTCGAGCGGGCCGACGCTCTCGGCCTCGCCCAGCTCTACCAGATTCGCGGGCGGGTCGGCCGCTCCGATGTGCCCGCCCACGCTTATCTCTTCTACCCCGACTCGCACGAGCTGACCCCGGAGGCGCGCGCCCGGCTGGCGACGCTCGCCGACCACACCGAGCTCGGGGCGGGGTTCGCGATCGCCATGCGCGACCTGGAGATCCGCGGCGCCGGCGACCTGCTCGGCGCGGAGCAGTCGGGCCATGTCGCTGCCATCGGCTTCGAGCTCTACGTCGAGCTCCTCGCTGAGGCGGTGGCAGAGCTCTCGGGCCAGCGGCGCCAGGCCGTGCGTCCCGTGCGTGTCGACGCCCGCATCGACGCCTACGTGCCCGCCACCTACATCCCCTCTGAGGCGCAGAAGATCGACCTGCACCGCCGCCTCGCGCTCAGCGAGTCCGAGGACGAGCTACGCGAGCTCCATGCTGCGCTCGAGGACCGCTACGGGCCGGTGCCGGAGCCCGTCGAGAACCTCTTCGCCATCCAGGAGGCGAAGCTCAAGCTCGCGCGTGTCGGCGCCGACTACCTCGTCTACCGCGACGGCAAGGCGACGGTCGGCCCGCTCGTGCTGGGTTCCGGAGAGCTGCGCGACCTGCGCTCCGAGATCGACACTGCGGTGTACACGGTGGCCCGCCGTGAGGTCTCGTTAAGGCAGGATGAATTCGCCCAGGCAGTCCGAATACTCGATGCTATAGTCCGATTGCGTCTCGCGGCGTGAATGCGACTTCTCGCCCGGACGACCCATTCAGCACATGAAAATCCGCCATACGATCTTGCTCGCGCCCATCGGGGCGCTCGCGCTCGCCGGCTGCGGCGGCGGGGACTCCGGCGGCGTGCCGTCGAACGCCGTCGCCGTGATCAACAAGTGCGACTCGTCGGTCACGAAGAACGACTTCAACCAGCTTCTGGGGCAGGCGAAGGCCAGCTACCAGGGCCAAAAGCAGAAGTTCCCGGGCGCCGGCACGCAGGAGTACAAGGCTGTCCAGAATCAGATCGTCAGCTATCTCGTACTGCGTCAGGGCTACGTCTGCGAGGGCGAGGAGCTCGGCGTGAAGGTCTCCGACGGCGAGATCGACAAGCGGCTCGACCAGCTCGTGCAGCAGTACTACAAGGGCAACGAGGACAAGTTCAAGGCCGAGCTGAAAAAGCAGGGCGTCGCCGAGGAGCAGTTGCGCAAGGAGCTCCAGCAGCAGGTCTACCAGCGCAAGATCTTCGACAAGGTGACCTCCGACCTGAAGGTGACTGACAAGGAGCTCCGCGACTACTACGAGAAGAACAAGGCGCAATACACGAACGCCGCCACCCGTACCGTGCGCCACATCCTCGTGAAGGACCGCGCGCTCGCGGAACGCCTCCTCCAGCAGCTGCGCGGGGGGGCAAACTTCGCCGCGCTTGCGCGCAAGCACTCAACCGACCCGGGCTCGAAGAAGCGCGGCGGCAAGCTCGACCTGGCCCAGGGCCAGACGGTGCCCGCGTTCGACAAGGTGGCGTTCAAGCTCAAGAAGAACGAGATCTCTGATCTCGTGAAGACGCAGTTCGGCTGGCACATGATCCAGGCGCTGACGCCGGTGAAGGCCGCGAATACCAGCAAGTTCCCGGACGTCCGCGACCAGATCCGAGAGATCGTCCTGCAGTCGAAGAAGACGACCGAGGGCCAGAAGTGGTCCGACGGATTCCGCAAGGACCTTCAGAAGCCGGGCGCCGTCGACTACCAGGTCGGCTTCAAGCCGCCACCGCAGCAGACGACCACGGCCCGCACCAACGGCGCGACGACCGCCGCGCCGTAATGCCCGCCGAGCGGGGTCTCGCCGAGGCCCTCGTCGCGCTCCAGGACCTGACCGAGCGGCTGCGCCGCGACTGCCCGTGGGATCGCGAGCAGACGGCGCGCACGATCGTCCCGCACACCGTCGAGGAGGCGTACGAGGTCGCCGACGCGGCCCTCGCCGGGCGGCCCGAGAAGCTTCAGGACGAGCTCGGCGACCTGCTTTTCCAGGTCTACTTCCTAGCCCTCCTCCTGGCGGAGGAGGGCTATGGCGACCTGGAAGACGTGGCGCGTGAGATTCACTCGAGGCTCGTGCGGAGGCACCCCCACGTGTTCGGAGATGCCGAGGCCGATAGCGCAGGCGCCGTGCGCCTGCGCTGGGAAGAGATCAAGCGCACGCAAGAGGGGCGCGAGGGGGTCTTCCACGACGTTCCCGCGTCGCTGCCGGCGCTCCTTCACGCGCGCAAGGTGCAGCGGCGCGTGGAGGCGGCAGGGTACGACTGGCCCGATGTGGCGGGGCCGCTCGCCAAGGTCCGCGAGGAGCTGGAGGAGCTCGCTGCTGAGATCGAGCGCGCGGGCGAGCCGCCCGCGCAGGGCGAGCCCGACGCGCGCCTGATGGACGAGGTGGGCGACGTGCTCTTCACCGTCGTGAACGTCGCGCGGCGGCTCAACGTGGATCCGGAGTTGGCGCTGCGCCACACGACGCAGAAGTTCGTCGGACGCGTCGAGCGCGCCGCCGAGCTGGCGGCCGAGCGTGGCCAGATGTGGACGGAGCTGGAGCTAGACGACCAGGAGCGCTACTACGAGCAGGCGAAGGAGGCGGCCGGGTGACCCGGATTGCGGAGGTGACGGCACGACAGATTCTCGACTCGCGCGGCAACCCGACCGTCGAGGTCGACGTGGAGCTCGAGTCGGGCGCGCGCGGTCGAGCGGCCGTCCCCTCCGGCGCATCCACGGGCGCGTTCGAGGCGGTCGAGCTGCGCGACGGCGGAGCCGAGTGGGGCGGCAAGGGCGTAGCCCAGGCCGTGGCCAACGTGCGTGGCGAGATCGCCGGCGCGGTGCACGGCCTCGAGGCGGCCGGCCAAGCGGCCCTCGACGGCGCGCTCGTCGAGCTCGACGGCACGCCGAACAAGTCGCGTCTCGGCGCAAACGCCGTCCTGGGCGTGTCGCTGGCCGCGGCGAAGGCCGCTGCCGCGGACGCGGGACAGCCTCTCTGGCGGCACCTCGGCGGCGAGGAGGCGCGCGTGCTGCCCGTACCGATGATGAACGTCATCAACGGGGGCGTGCACGCCGACAACGCCATCGACCTCCAGGAGTTCATGGTGGTGCCGGTCGGCGCCGAGTCGTTCTCGGAGGCGCTGCGTGTGGGAGTCGAGGTGTTCCACTCGCTCAAGGCCCTCTTGCACGAGCGCGGGCTGTCCACAGCCGTGGGCGACGAGGGTGGGTTCGCGCCAGACCTCAGCTCGAGCGAGGAGGCGATCGAGGCGCTGCTCGAGGCGGCCGAGCGAGTGGGGCACCGCGACCGCGTGGTGATCGCGCTGGATCCCGCTGCGACCGAGCTCTGGCGCGGGGGCACCTACCGCTTCGAAGGACGCGAGGCCTCGCCAGGTGAGATGGTCGAGTTCTGGGCCGAGCTCGTCGAGCGCTACCCGATCGTGTCGGTCGAGGACGCCCTGGCCGAGGACGAGTGGAGCGGCTGGAGCACACTCACCGAGCGGGTCGGCGAGCGCGTGCAGCTCGTCGGCGACGACCTGTTCGTGACCAATCCCGAGCGGCTGCGACGTGGGATCGAGGAGCGCACCGCGAACGCGATCCTGCTCAAGGTGAACCAGATCGGCACGCTCACCGAGACGCTCGAGGCGATCCGGCTGGCGCGCGAGAACGGCTTCGCGGCCGTCATCTCGCACCGCTCCGGCGAGACCGAGGACACCACCATCGCCGATCTGGCCGTAGCGACGAACGCCGGTCAGATCAAGACCGGGGCGCCCTCGCGCACCGATCGCACCGCGAAGTACAACCAGCTACTTCGCATCGAGGAACAGCTCGGCGACCGGGCCGAGTACCCGGGGTGGGCCGCATTCCCGCGCGCTCGCCGGGCGCGCACGCCGCGCTAGCGTGCCAGAAGGGGACCTTGTGCACCCCCTGGGGAGGGTGGGCGGGTTTCGGGCCAGGCTTCGCGTCGGACGCTCTCGCTACCTTGAAGCCGTGAAGGTGATCGTCGCTCCGCGCACCAAGATCGTGGCCACTCTCGGCCCGGCGTCGTCCACGGCGGAGACCATCTTGGCTCTCGCGCGCGCGGGCATGGACGCGGCGCGGTTCAACTTCTCGCACGGGACACATGAGGACCACGCCGCACGCGCGGCGCTCGTCCAGGCCGCGCAGGAGGAGGTGGGCCGGCCGATCGCGCTCATCGCGGACCTCCAGGGGCCAAAGCTGCGCGTGGGCGACCTCGAGCAACCGTTGCGTTTGGAGCGCGGGGGCGAGATCACGGTGGTCGGCCAGGATGCCGCGCGAAACGGCGCCGGCCCCGGGGAGCTGCCGGTCAGCCCGGCGGTGATCGGCGAGGTGCTCCAGCCCGGCCACGACGTTCTGATCGACGACGGCCTGGTACGGCTCCAGGTCGAGCGCATCGAGTCCGGCCGCGCCCGGTGCGCCGTGCTCGCCGGCGGCACGGTCCAAGCGCACAAGGGCGTCAACGTCCCCGGAGTGCCCGTGCCGATTCCTTCGCTGACGCGGAAGGACCTCGACGATCTGGCTTTCGCGCTCGAGCTGGGCGTCGACTACGTCGCGCTGTCGTTCGTGCGGTCGGCCGCCGACGTCCGCGACCTCCGCGACCTCATCGAGCACGCAGGCTCAACGGCGCGTGTGATCGCCAAGATCGAAAAGGCGGAGGCCGTTGACGCGCTCGAGGATGTCTTGTCCGAAGCCGACGTGGTCATGGTTGCGCGGGGCGACCTCGGCGTCGAGATCGGTGTCGCGGAGGTGCCGCTCGTTCAGAAGCGCGTCATTCTGGCGGCGCTCGAACGGGGCAAGCCGGTGATCACGGCTACGCAGATGCTCGAGTCGATGATAGGTGCGAGCGAGCCGACCCGCGCGGAGGCGAGCGATGTCGCGAACGCCATCCTCGACGGCGCCTCGGCGCTGATGCTCTCGGGCGAGACCGCCATCGGCGCGTTCCCGGTGGAATCCGTGACCTACATGAACCGGATCGCCCTTGCTATCGAGCCGAGCCTCGGCTACCGGCACGAGCTGCCGAGCCCCGACGAGCGGCCGACGGTCGGGCAGGCGATGTCGAACGCAGCGTGCGATCTCGCGGAGGCGCTCGGCGCCAAGGCGATCCTCGCCCCGACGTTCAGCGGCCGCACGGCTTCTGCGGTGGCCCGGCTGCGGCCCCGCCGCCCGATCATCGCCCTCACGCACCATGCCGAGGTCGCCCGTCACCTCGCGATCGAGTGGGGCGTCACGCCCATCGTGATCCCCGAGTGTCGCGACGTAGTGGATTTGTGGTCGCGATCGCTCGAGGCGGCGTCGGCGGCCGGTGTCGTGGAGAAGGGCGACCTCGTCGTGCTCACGGCGGGGACGGCCGTGAACATTCCTGGCTCGACCAACGTGATCAAGGTCGAGCTGATCTAGCAGGACGGGCCGGGGCAGACGCGAACGTGGCGCCATGCCGTCCGCCCGCAGACGCCCCGCCGGAAAACGCGGCCGCCTCGCGCGCCCGTCCGCGCGCTGGTTGGCAGTCGTGCTCTTCGCCTTCGTCGCTTTCCTCTACTATCGGCCGCTGACGTCCTACGTCGAGACGCGCGCGGAGCTCGACCGCCGCGCTGCCGAGGTGCGGTCGCTGCGCGTGGAGCGCCGCAAGCTCATGAGCCGTCTCGACGCGGGCTCGAGCGAGCGCGCCCTCGGCCGCGAGGCGCGTCGGCTCGGTCTCGTGCGCCCTGGAGAACGCCTCTTCGTGGTGAAGGGCGTGGAGCAGTGGCGCCGCGCGCACCGGACTGCCGTCCCCTGAGGGCTCCCCGCGTTACTACGATCGCCTCCGTGGACGACCGTGACGTCGTTGCGCTCCAGCTCGGCCGCGAGCCGCGCGCCTTTCGCCGCGTCGTAGCACGCTGCCCCTGGGGCCGCCCAGCAGTGACCGAGCAGATGCCCTATGACGAACGCGGGGAGCCTTTCCCCACCACGTATTACCTGACGTGCCGGAAGATCGTCGCTGCCGTGTCGCGGCTCGAGGCCGTCGGCGGCGTGGAGCGCTGGACCGAGGCCGTTGCGGCCGATCAGGCGCTCGCCGCGAGCCTCGCGGCCGCAACGGCCGAGCAGCGCGCGCTTCGCAGGCGACTCGCGGTGGGGGGCGCCCGCCTTGACGGCGGCGCCTCCCTGATCCTTGGCATCGGCGGCTCGGCGCGGCCCGAGAAGCTCAAGTGTTTGCACGCCCACGCGGCCTGGGCGCTCGCGCGCCCGCCGTACGCCGTCGGCGAGAGGATCCTGGCGGAGGCCGAGCCGCTGTGGCCGACCTCCGCCTGCTGCTTTGGCGCCGCCGAGTAGCCTTCCGGACCGTGGAGAGTGCGGCGGCGTCCTTGGACAGCACGAGGCGTGAATGGGAGGAGGGGCACCGGCGTCTCGAGGCGCTGGCTCGCGACCAGGCGCTCTACCACTCGCTGGTCCGGCAGCTCGAAACCGTGATTGACGAGCTGCGCCGCCGCGTCGGCGAGACGTTCACGCTCGACGAGCTCGTCGTCGCCTACGGGGAAGCCGACCGCTGGAGCCGCGAGGTGCTCGAGGAGCGCGGCGAGCCGGGCGTCCACCGCCACACCGTGATGCTCGAGGACGCCGCCTTCCATCGGTATTCGCGTGGCGCGGTCGACTACAAGCCTTGACGCTCGGCCCGTCCTGGCCGCGGACCCTCCAGCCGCCGAAACACCGGCGCCGCTGGCGGCGCTGGTCGGCTGCTGCCGTCGTCGTGGCCGCCGTCTTCGCCGCGGGTTTCGCGCTGGGCGACGCCCTCGACGACAACGTGGATCCCGAGCGCGGCGGGACGCAGACGCTCGTCCGCACGCTGACGCCCCTGCCTCTCACCGCGTCCCCGACGGTGACGGTGACGGTCACCTCACCCTGACCGCTGCGGACGATTTACGCAGAAATCGACAGTTACAGCTAGATTCTGCGACGTGACGAGCCCCCGCTCACGCCCGCGCCCCGTCACCGAGAACGAGTGGATGACCCTCGGCCAGGCTGCGAAGTACCTCGGGGTCGCGCAGAGCACGATCCGGAAATGGTCGGACGCGGGCCGCCTGCCGGCCTTCTACACGCCGGGCGGGCATCGTCGCTACCGTCGCGGCGATCTAGACGAGTTTGTGGCGCGGTCCGCCGCACCCGACCGCAGCAGCACCAGCCCCTCAATCCTCATCGTGGATGACGACGAGCGCCTGCGCGAGTTCGTGCGCGTCAACCTCGAAATGGAGGGCTACACAGTGCGCGAGGCCGGCAACGCGGAGGAGGGGCTGGCGGCCCTGGAGGCTGAGCCGCCCGATCTCATCCTGCTCGACGTGATGATGCCCCAGGTGGACGGCTGGGAGATGCTCCGGCGCGTGCAGGAGCAGCACGGCGTCGGCGCGATTCCGGTGGTCATGTTCAGCGGAAAGGTGGACGACGAAACGCTGGCCGAGGCTGAGTCGCGTGGCGCGCAGGCTTTCATCGGCAAGCCGTTCAACCCGCAAGAACTCATCGAATCGACCAAGCAACTTCTGCCGGTCTAACACGGGAGAACTCCTGCGTCGGGTTCGCGCGGTTACCGACGGTCGTCCTTCTCGGGAAACTGCGGTTCGCGGCCCCCCGCTTCCGTACTCGCCGAGGTCGTCCTTGCCGATGCCCATACTTCCGGCCGTGGAACCACACGAGAGCTTCGAGCCGTCGGCGGACGTGGCCGTCCCGCGCGCACGGGGGCTGTGGGCGGCGGGAGGCTGGCTTACCTGGGCGTCCGGGCTCGTGCTCATGCTCTCGCCGCTCATGGGCTGGTATGTCGGCGAGGCCGGCCCCACGATCACCGTCATCGGCTGGCACACGGGGGTACTCGGCAAGCTCGTGCTCGTGCTGGGAGCGGCCGTACTCGCACTCGCGATGCTCCGTGAGCTCGGCATCGACCTTCCGGCCACGCTGCCGGACAGCCTCGTCGTGATCGTTCTCGGCGCGCTCGCCGCGATCTTCGTCCTCGTCCGGCTCATCTCGATCCCCGAGGAGTTCGTGCCGAACGACGGCCGCGGCGTCGGCATCTGGATCGCCCTGCTCGCCTCGATCGGCGTCATCATCGCCGGCCTGCTGCGCGCGAGCGAAGAACTCTAGAGGCCGAAGAGTTCCTCGAGCTGTTGCCAGACGGTGAGCGCCAGGTAGACGCTCAGCGAAAGCAGGATGATGAGCACGAGCCAGAACCGGATGCGCGCGGCATGGCGCTCGCGCTTGCGCTCGACGAGAGCGCGCCGCCGGAGGCGCTGGCGGCGGTAGGCCCGCTGGACGATGCGCGGGTCGAGGATCGGCGGGTCGTCGGCTGCGGGCGCGCTCCGGGCTGGCTCGGCCACGGCGCGGAGTGTAGTCGGGGCTGGCGACGCCAAGCGGGTACAAGGCCGCGCCCGCGGCCATGCTACTACTCCCCCCAAGTGGCCGAGAACCGGCGAGCGGACGCGGGCAGCGACGGCGGCGGGACGCCGGCGGCGCTCGAGGCGTTCGCGGGGGCCGCTGCACGCGTCCGCGAGGGAGCGCCGCTCGAGGAGCGCCTGCGCGCACTGGCCGAGGCCGTCGCGGGCGCGACGCACGCCGACACCGCCGTCGTGCGCCTCCTCGATGCTTCTGCTGAGGTGCTGACGGCGCGTGCCGTCGTCTCAGCCTCTCCGGCGCTCGCCGCGCAGCTCGAAGGTTCGCGAGTCGCCGCCGCAGCCGCCGCCGAGCTGGACGACCCGGGCAGGCTGCCCGAGCCGCTCGGGGCGCTCGCGCGGGGCGCGGGGATCGACGCGGTGCTGCATCTCCCTGTTGTCGCCGGGGATCGCCCGGTCGGCACCCTGGAGCTCTGGCGCGCCGGAGGGCCGTTCGACGACGCGGAACGGCTGCTGGCACGAGTCGCTGCCGGCCAGGCGAGCCTGATTGCGGCAGGCGCCAACGGCACCGAACGTGCCGCGGGAGCCCTCGAGCCGACGCGGCTCGCCCCGCTCGGCGATGCTCTTGCCGCGGCGGCTGAGGGCACGCGGCTCGGGCCCGCGCTCGTCCGCCTCGCTGCGCGCGCCGCCGGGGCCGTCGGCGCAGCACTGTGGGAGGAGGACGAGAGTGGAGAGCTGCGCCGTACCGCCTGCGCGGGCGTGGAGACGGTCGCCCTGCTGCCGGCGCCCACTGCCGACGCCGACGGCCCGGCTGTCGTGGTGCACGGAGGCGAAAGCGCCTCGGGCGTCACGCTGCGCCTCGGCGACCCGGCGGCCGGCTACCTCCAGCTCGCATTCGTCGCCCAATCCCCGCCCGCCGCGCTCGATGCGCTCGCGACGTTCGGCGCGCGCGCGGGCCAAGCTCTGCGCGCGAGCCGCCGGGTGGGGCGTACTGCGGTCGAGCTCGAGCGCAGCCGGGCACTGCTCGCGGTGGTCGGCCAGGCGATCGCCGAGCTTTCGCTTTCGCACACGCTCGAGACCGCGGTTGCCCGCGTCTCCGAGCTGCTCCGAACATCGCGTGTCGCCGTGTACCTGCGTGAGCAGGGCGGATTGCGGACAGCCGCCGAACGCGGCGTGGGGCCGAGGCACGACGTTCTGGCCGGCGAGCTGTTCGAGCTGGCGGTCGGCCCGGTGCGCGGCCGTCGCGTCATCGTGGTGGACTCGGACACCACCGACCGAAGGCTCGCGTCCGCAAGGCGGGTGTGGGAGGAAGCCGGCGGCGGGGCGGTCGTCGCCATGCCGCTGGCTGTTCACGAGGACGTGATCGGGCTGCTCGTCGCGTACCTCGACCCAGGCCGCTCGCCCTCGCCGGACGAGCGCGCGCTGCTCGCCGCCCTCGCGGCGCAGCTCGGCGTCGCTGTGCAGAACGCGCTCCTGCACGAGGAGGCGAAGGAGTTGGGTGCCGCGCGGGCCCGCGCGCTCGACGCGGAACGACAGGCGGCCAAGCAGCTGCGCGCGTTCTACGAGATCTCGCAGTCGTTCACGCGTAGCCTGTCCCTCGAGGAGACGCTAGAGGCGGTTGCGCGCACGGCCGTGGAGCTTCTGGACGCCGACGCCGCTGTCCTCCGCGGCCACGACGCGCGCCGCGGCACCCTGCTCGCCGACGCCGTGCACGTGGCGGACGAGGAGCTCGCGCCTGCTGTGCGCGCCATCCTCGCGCGTCCGCAGAGCCTCACCACCGGGCCGGGACGCGCTCTTGCCGAGTCACGAGAGCCCGTCCTGCTGACGCCGGAGCGGGCCGGGGCCCTCGGTGAGTCGTACGAGCTGCTGGCGCCGTTCTTGGAGCGGGGGGCCACGGCTGCCGTCGTCCCGGTCGCCGCGGGCGAGGAGCTGATGGCCATCCTGACGGTAGTCTCGCTGGACGCCGAGCGGCCCCTGAACGCCGGCTCGCTCGCCGCCGCCCGGTCACTCGCCGGCCATGCGGCCCTCGCGTTGGACAACGCGCGGCTCTATCAGCAGCAGCAGCACTTCCTCGAGGCGATGCAGCGCTCGCTCCTGCCCGAGTCGCTCCCCGAGGCGACCGGCCTGGAGCTCGGCCTCGCGTACGAGTCGTCGGCGCGGCTGGAGGTCGGCGGCGATGTCTACGACTTCGTGGAGCTGTCGAACGGCCGCCTGGGCGTGGTGCTGGGCGACGTGACGGGGCACGGAGTCGAGGCCGCGGCGGACATGGCGATGGCGAAGTACGTCTTCCGCTCGCTGGCACGCGAGCATCCGCAACCCGGTGCAGTGCTCGCGGCGATGAACGAGGTCATCGTCGACGAGCTCGCGTTCGGCAAGTTCATCACGCTCGCGTACCTGACGGCCGACGGGGGCAGCGGGGACGTTTGCTGCGCGGTCGCAGGACACCCGCCTCCGCGCGTCGTGCGTGCGGATCGCGTCGAAGAGCTGCGCGTGCGGGGAGTTGCGCTCGGTGTCGAGCCCGACCAGCGGTATGAGCAGGTCGGCGCATCGCTCGCCCACGGCGAGAGCGTGGTGCTCTACACGGATGGGATCGTGGAGGCGCGATCTGATGAGGAGTTCTACGGTGTCGAACGCGTCGACGCCGTGCTCGCCGCGCACGCACAGGCGCCCGCCGCGGCACTGGCGGAGGCGGTGCTCGCCGACTCCCGGGCGTTCGTCGACGGCGAGCTTCAGGACGACTGTGCCGTCGTTGTCGTCAAGCGCGCGTGAGTGACCGCCGGCTCAAGGCTTCGCTCACAGCCCTTGTCTTCGCGGCAGGCGTCGGCTCGCTCGCGACAGAGATCGCCGCCTCGCGCCTGCTCGCGCCGTACTACGGCAGCTCGACGGTCGTGTGGGCAAACGTGATCGGCCTGGTGCTGGCGTCGCTCTCGCTCGGTTACTGGCTCGGAGGGCGGCTCGCCGACCGGCGTCCGAGCCCGCGCGTGCTGGGCGCGCTAGTGGTCGCGGCCGGCATCGCTGTCGCGGCCATTCCCTTCGTCGCGCGACCGTTCCTCGACGTGTCGGTGCGGGGGCTCGACGACGTCTCCGCAGGCGCGGCGATCGGCTCGTTCTTCGCAGTGCTCGCCCTCTTCGCGCCGCCCGTCACCTTGCTCGGCATGGTCGCGCCCTTCGCCGTGCGGCTGGGTGTGACGGACGTGGCCAGCGCGGGGTCGGTCGCGGGCCGCTTCTACGCCGTGTCGACGGTCGGGAGCCTGCTCGGCACTTTCCTGTCCGCGCTCGTCGCGATTCCCGCCGTCGGCACACAGCGCACCTTGCTCGGCTCGGCGGTGCTCGTTGCGCTCGGCGGCTCGCTGCTGCTCGGAGTCCGCTGGCTGGCGGTCGGTGCCGCGCTCGCCCTTCTTTTGGTAGTGCCGCCCGGCGCGGTCAAGGCACAACCCGGCGTCATCTACGAGCGCGAGTCGCGCTACCAGTTCGTACAGGTCGTGGAGCGGGACGGAGCTCGGCGGCTCTACCTCGACGAGGGTCTCGCGACCCATTCGGTCTGGCGGCCTGACACAGTGCTCACGGGCGGCATCTGGGACACCTTCCTCGCCGTCCCGCCGCTCCTCGGGCGGCCGCTCGAGCGCGTTGGGATCCTCGGCAACGCGGGGGGGACGACCGCGCGGGCGCTCGGCGTCTACTTTCCGCGTGCGATCGTCGACGGCGTCGAGCTGGATCCGGTGGTGACTTGGGCGGGACGGCGGTTCCTCGGTCTCGGCGACAACTCCCGCCTGCGCGTGCACACGGCCGACGCCAGGCCGTTCCTGCGGCGTACGGACGAGCGCTACGACCTCGTGGTCGTGGACGCCTACCGGCCGCCCTACGTGCCGTTCTACCTCGCTACGCGCGAGTTCTTCCAGCTCGTCCGGGAGCGGCTGCGCCCGGGCGGGATCGTGGCGCTGAACGTCGCCACCGTGCCGGACGACGACCGGCTGGCGCGCGGCATCGGCGGGACGCTGGCCTGGGAGTTCCCGCAGGTCGTGGGCTGGCAGGCGCTGCGCTTCAACAGGCTCGTGCTCGGGCTGGACAAACCGCTCGCGCGCCCGGAGGCGGTGCGGAGGCTCGCGCAGGCGCGCGGCGAGCTCCGCCCGCTCTCGGCGCTGCTCGCGGAGCGAATGCGACCGATGCGCCGCGCGGGCGACCCATGGACGGATGACCACTCGCCCGTGGAGTGGATCACCGACCGGATGATCGTCGAGTGGGCCGCGCAGGGCGGCGACTTCGACGAGCGCTCGCTTCCGACGGCGCCCTGAGGTCGAAAAAGCGCCGGAAACGGGTTAAGATCCGGTCTGTGAGGAGTTGGGGGGTGCTCTGCTTCTGCGTGCTCGCAGGGGGCGCCGGCGTGCTTGCCGCGCTGGCGGTTGCCGCTGGTCCGGCAGTCGGGGCGGCCGGCACGACCACGGCTCCCGCCACCACGACGACTCGCCCGGCTACACCCCCGCCGGCCCTGACCCCACCGGCCCCGCCACTCATCGTCCCCGACGGCGTGACGATCGGGGGCGTCTCGGTGGGCGGTTTCGCACCGGCCGACGCCCAGCAGCTCGTTCGCACCCAGTTCGACCAGCTGCTGCGCATCGTCGTGGGCAAGCGCACGCTGCTAGTGCCCCCGGGGGCGCTCGGTGCTGTGGCTCGCGTGGATACGTCGGTCCAGCGCGCGCTCACCGCGGCTCCGGGTGACACCGTGCCGCTCGCGATCACCGTCAAGCGCACCGTGACGAAGAGGTACGTGCGTAAACTCGCGCGCGCCTTCGACCGCAGCGCCACCGACTCGGACGTGCGCCTCCGTGGTCGCCACCCGTTCGTCCGCGAGGCGCAGCCGGGCCGTGCCCTCTCGCAGCGCTGGGCCACACTCGCGCTCGTCAACGCGCTGCTCGCCAACACGCGCGACCCGGTGAAGCTGCCGTACCGCGACGTGCAGCCGACGGTAACGCGCGAGAACTTCGGTCCCGTCATCGTCGTCCGCCGCGGTCAGCACCGCCTCTGGCTCTATCGCGGCATGCGGCTGTGGCGCACGTTCGGCGTGGCCGTCGGGCAGCCGGCCTGGCCCACGCCGCTCGGACGCTTCGAGATCGTGGTCAAGTGGCGCAACCCGTGGTGGTTCCCGCCCAACTCTGCCTGGGCGCGCGGCTCCGCCCCGGAGCCTCCCGGCCCGTCCAATCCGCTGGGCACCCGCTGGATGGGCATCAGCTCGCCGGGGGTCGGCATCCACGGCACGCCGACCCCGAGCTCGATCGGCTACTCCGCCTCCCACGGCTGCATCCGCATGCTCATCCCGCAGGCCGAGTGGCTTTTCGAGCATGTGCCGGTCGGCACGCCGGTCTTCATCATTCCCGCTTAGAACTCGGTTCAGAATGAAGGCTCGCCGGCGACGCGTGTCTCGGCGGCATAGCGCTTCGTTTTGAAACGAGTTCTTAAGCACGGGAGAGCCACCTGCGGTCCGCTGCCCCCTCCCTTCAAGAGGCTGCGCGTAGACTGGCGGCGATGACTGCGCGGCTGAAGCTCGCCGCCCAGGCGCTCGCGCTGCTCGTGGTGGCCGGTCTCTTCGGGCTGCTCGCGTGGAAGGTCACCCACCAGGAGGGTGGCGAGCTCGTGGACGACGTCGCCAAGGGGCGCTTTCCCGCGGCTCCGGGCTTCAGGTTGCCGCGGCTCGACGCCGACGGCCACCTCGAGCTGGCGTCGCTACGCGGTCGAGTGGTCCTCGTCAACTTCTGGGCCAGCTGGTGCGCCCCGTGTAAGCGCGAGCTGCCGCGCCTCGAGCGGGCCTGGAAGGCGAATCGCAATCCGGAGGTCGTCTTCGTCGGCATCGATACGCAGGACTTCGACAACCCTGCACGCCGCGCCGCCCGCCGCTACGGACTCACCTATCCGCTGGTGTACGACCGCGCAGGCCGCGTACTTGCGCGCTACGGCGGACTGCCGCTCCCGCGCACGTTCGTGCTCGACCGGCGTGGGCTGATCGCGGACTACTTCTTCGGCGAGCTCGGGGACGCCGACATCCGGCGGCTCCTGCGCAGCGGCCTGCGTCCGGCATGAGGCACGTCGCTCTCGCCGTACTCGCCGCGGCGGTGCTCGTGCCCGTCGCTTCGGCGAGCGAGTCGCGGCCCACCCAGAACGAGCTGGAGGGCGAGATCATGTGCCCGGTTTGCGGCACGACGCTCGACCAGTCGGACGCGGCGATCGCGCGGCAGATGAAGATGTTCATTGCCTCGCGGATTAACGCGAGCGACTCGAAGAGCGAGATCGAGGACGCCCTCGTCGCGCGCTTCGGGGAGGAGGTGCTCGCGGCGCCGCCCAAAGAGGGCTTCAACCTGCTCGCCTGGGTGCTACCGCTGGCCGGTCTCGGCGTGGCGATCCCGCTGCTCGCCTGGGGCGCGTGGCGCTGGAGCCGCGGTCGAGAGCCCGACGCCGAACCGGCGAGCCTCGAGCCCGAGCTCGAGCACCGGCTCGACCGCGAGCTAGCCCGCTTCGACGCCTAGTCCCAGCCCATGGCCGAGAAGCTGCCGATCGCCTTCCTTGCGGGCTTCGTTTCAGTCTTGACGCCCTGCGTCCTGCCGCTCGTGCCCGGTTACCTGTCGGCGGTGTCCGCGGTCGACGCAGCGAGGCTCGGAGAGCGCGCAGTCGCGCGGCGGGTGGCCGTGGCGAGCGTGCCGTTCATCCTGGGCTTCACCGTCGTTTTCGTGGCGGTGGGCGCCGGCGCGGCGGCGATCGGGCGCGTGGTCGACTCGGAGACCCGCGAGGCGATCGCCGGCTTCGTACTCGTGGTGCTCGGGCTCGCGTTCATGGGGTTGCTGCCGCTCCCGGCCCGGATGGGGATGCCTGGACTGCTCGCGGGAGCGCGCCGGACGGGCTCGGCGCTCCTCTTGGGCGCGGCCTTCGCGGTTTGCGCGGCGCCGTGCATCGGCACCGTGCTCGCCTCTGTGGTCGTGCTCGCCGGCGACACGGAATCGGTCGTCCGCGGCGGAGTTGTGCTGTTCGCCTACTCGGGCGGCCTGGGTCTGGCGTTCCTGCTCGCGGGACTCGCCTTCACGCGCGCGATGGGCACGTTCCGGTGGGTGCGCGACCGCTACCGCATCGTCCAGGCTGTGAGCGGCGCGACCCTCGTGGCGCTGGGTTTGCTGCTCTTCTTCGACCGAGACTGGTGGCTGCGCGGGGCCGTCGAGCGCATGTTGGAGGCCCTCGGGCTCACGTAGCGCCCTTCAGAGTTTTAGTCTGGCTTGCCGCTAGTACCCGGGAAGCGGGGCAGCGTTACCCGAAGGGGCGCCAGCTCGAGCGATCCAGCCGCCACGCGGGCGCGCGCCCGCTCCACGTCCGAGAGCAGGGCATCCACGTGGACGCCTCGATGCGCCGGGGCGTAGGGAGCGAGCCGCCGACCCGCCTTCTCGAGCTGGCGCTCGCACCCCGTCCGGTTGCCCCGCGAGGCCTGGTACCAGGCGACGACGACGTGCACGAGCCCCTGGAAGAAATCGCGCTCCGCCGCCTCTGCAGCCCGCCAGGCGAGCTCGAGCTCCTCATGCGCCTCGAAGTAACGCCCCTCATGTGCGAGTTCGAGGCCGCGCTCGAAAGGCGTCTTCAGGTCTCGAGTGGGGGGTTCTGGACGTTGTGCTCGGTTGCGTATTGCTCGGTGAGCTGATTGATGACGTCGAAGCCCTCGCCGTACGCGTAGTTGATCTTCACGAACGGCTCCCACTTGTCCGGAAGGGCGTCCTCGGGGAAGATCGCCTCGACCGGACACTCCGGTTCGCACGCGCCGCAGTTGCGTGTGTAGAGACCTCCGGCGAGAGTGAACTCGTGCTTGCCCGGGACCACGGCGCAGAAGGTGTCCGAAGCGTCCTGGTCGAGCTGCTGCGTCCGCATGACGCGCCAGGAGACCTCTCGCGTCGCCAAATAGAGCCATCGGATCGGCCTGGCGCGGACGGCGAAGTTCGTCTCCAGATTACTCTCCTGGCCTGAGCCCACAGTGATGTAACCGGCAAGGGGCGCGGCTAGCTCGAGCCACGACAGTGCCTCGTGGTTCGTCGAGCGAAGGCGCATAGACCCGACTCTGACCTCGTCGCCGTCGGAGGCGAGCCAGCCGTCCACGAACCCGGCGATGTATTCGACGTCCGATGTTTCGGGCAGCGCACGCTTCAGGTTCGTGGCGGCTCGGACGACGCCGGTGCCGACGTACCCCGGGTGGACGTCCAGAGACGGCGAGAAGTTCACCTGGTCGAAAAAGTCCCTGAACCTGGCCACCTTCTCGCCGTACAGCTGGACGTAGTGGAGGTGTTGACCCGACCTGATCGCTTGCTTGTTCCAGGTGCCGTCACCGAAGACCAACCCATGGAGGGCCCCGAGCCGATAGGTCTCGGAGTCGCGGCGCGGTTGGGCGCGCGCCGACGGGATGTACTGGCCCCGGGCGAGGCAATCGGTGCGTTCTCCGTCGACGAGAACCCACGAATGGGTCGATGTGGCGCGGATCGTACGGCGAAACCGCGACGGGTTGCGAGTCGTCAGCCTCGTTCCGCCGTACCGATCACGCTCTTCGAACGCCGGTGCGAGCTCGATTTCTACGAGCGGCTTGCGGCGGAACCTCTTGACTGCGGCCGGCGCGAAGCCCGTGTCGGTGAGAACACGACAGGCTTTGTTCTCGAGTTCCGCGAACGTCCGGACGCCGTGCTTGGTCAGGAGCTGCTCGGACGGTGCGAAGCAATCTATGCACTCCTCGGGGTCGATCACGAGGATGCGGTCGGCCTCGTGGATGCAGTCCACCGGGCAGACGTCGATGCAGGACTTGTCTTTGACGTCGATGCAGGGCTCCGCGATGATGTACGTCATCGCGGCCTAGCCTACCTGGGGCATTAGCTCCTCGATTAGCTGCGAAGCCCGCTCGGAAAGCGCCGATTTGGCCACTACCTGGTCGAAGCCGGCGGCGTGTCCAGCCCGCAGTCCGGTGGTGTCGGTGTGGTTCGTGTAGCCGAGAATTGGCACGTCCGGAAACGTCTCGGCGACTTCCTCGGGATCGATTCGCGCGATGTCCGCGATCACGAGGTCCGGCGGGTAGACGCTGTCAGTGGTGACGAAGCGGTGCGCAGGCGACGACGCCTCGAGTTTCGCCCGGACGAAGAGATCGACCCCGACCAGCAGGATCGTCGCCACGGCCGGAGCGTAACACGGCTGGATCCAGGGTAGGAGCGTGGCGGTTCTCTGAAAGGAGGCGGCATGCCGGACGCGTGGAGCGCCAAGCGCGAGCGCCAGTACGAGCACATCAAGGAGTCGCTTGAGGAGCGCGGGACGCGGGAGGGCAAGGCGGAGGAGATCGCGGCGCGGACGGTCAATAAGGAGCGCGCTCGCGTGGGCGAGGCGAAGACCTCGTCCCAAGTGTCGCTCGAGGACATCTCGTCCGGCCGCCGGGGCGGGCTTCGCTCGGGGACGAACCGGCCGAAGGGGCGCACGCGCGAGCAGTTGTACGAGGAGGCCCGGAAGCGCCGAGTCGAGGGGCGCTCGAAGATGAACAAGGCCCAGCTCGCGCGCGCCGTGGATAGCGAGAAGTAGCCGCGGCGCCCCGCACCGGCGTGACTATGCTCAAGCCCGTGCAGCCGCGGACGCTCGACCACGTCGCACTCTGGCTCGCCGAGCGCGACCGCGTTGCCGATTTCGCCACGCGCCACCTCGGCATGCACGTGATCGAGCGTACGGACGCTTTCACGCTCGTCGGCGCCGACGCCAGGCGTAGCAAGCTAACGCTCTTCGAGGCCGACCCTCCGCGGCAGCGTGGCGCGCTGCGCCACCTGGCGTTCCGCGTGAACGACCTCGAGTCCGCCGTCGCCCGGCTGCCGGAGGACTGGCGGCACGAGCGCGAGCACGGCGGCGTCTTCTTCGATCTCTGGGAGGGTCTCCGGGTCGGGCTCGTACAGGCGGGGACTGAGTCGGACTACGACTTCGACCACGTCGCGCTCTTCTCCGCGCAGCCGACCGAGACCGCCCGTGCCTATCGGGCATACGGATTCGAGCCCGCCCGTTCGGGCGACGGCGGCGCGCCGCGGGTGCAGGTGGCCGGCGCGTTTCTGGAGTTCTGGCACGGCGACCCGAACGGCAGCGAGCGCCCACTGCTCAACCACCTCGCGGTGCTGGTCGACTCGGCCGAGCGGCACGTGGAGGCCGCGCACGAGCGCGGAATCGAGGTGCAGGACGTGGTGGACGCGCCCAACACGTATGCCGCGTTCCTCTGGGGCCCCGAGCGCGTGCGCATCGAGTACGTCGAGCACAAGCCGACCTTCGCCCTCAAGTAGCCGGTTGAAAATGGCGCGACTCCTCCTGGTCGCGTTCCTGACCGTCCTGGAGCTCGCGGTCGACCACGCGCCGTACAGGCATTCGGCGGAGTGACGATCGCGGGACCCGAACTGACCGTGGCCGGTGCCGGGATGGCGGGACTCGTCGCCGCCGCGCGCGCTCGTCAGTTGGGCGCACGGCCCACGGTGCTGGAGAAGGGCGACCGGGCCGGTGGCTCGATGCTGCTCTCGAGCTGCGTGATCTGGCGCTACCGAACGCTTGCGGACTTCCGGCGCGAGTGCCCGGCCGGCGAGGAGGACCTCCAGCGGCTGCTCGTGGAGCGGCTCGACGACGGGCTCGAGTGGCTCGAGTCGCTCGGCGCGCCGGTGGTGACGCGCGAGACGGGGAACCCACTGACACTGGGCGTGCGCTTCGAGCCGCGCGGCCTGACGGAGACGCTGGCGCGCGCCGCCGGCGAAATCCGTCTGTGCACGGATTTTCGCGACCTTGTCGCGGTGCCCGGTACCGCGCTGGTACTGGCCACGGGCGGGTTCGGCGGCGATCCGGAGCTAGTGGCACGCCACATCACGCTCGAGCCGCTTGCGCTGCGCGCGAATCCGTGGAGTGCGGGGGACGGGCTCCGCTTCGCGCTCGACCGCGGCGCGGCGACCTCAACCGGCCTCGACCAGTTCCACGGGAGGAACATGCCCGATGCGGACTTCGGAGAGCATGACTTCGTCCGACTGGCGCAGCTCTACGCGCGCCACGCGCTCGTCGTGGACGAGCAGGGAGAGCCGTTTCTGGGGGAGCCGCCGAGCTGGTCGGAGACGGACGTCGTGCAGGCGAGCGCGCGGCAGCCGGGCGCCCGCGCCTGGTACGTGCTCGCCGCCGCGGCGCTCCAGCATCGGGTGAGGAAGCGCACCGTCGGAGAGATGGTCGAGGCGGCGCGCGGCGCCGGCGCCCCCGTGCTGGACGCGTCCGAGCTCCCGTTTCCCGTGCCGGCGTCGGCAAAGGTCGCCGTTCGGGTGCGGGCAGCGATCACGCACACGATCGGCGGGCTTCGCGTCGACGAGAGCGCGCGCGTGCTACGCGACGACGGTACGAGGGTGGAGGGCCTCTACGCAGCGGGGGTGGATGCGGGCGGCTTTGCGGCCGGCGGGTACGCGAGCGGGCTCGCCCAGGCGCTCGTGCTCGGCCTAGCGGCTGCCGAGGACCTCGCCCGCTAGGGCGCCGTCTGAAGGTATGCGCAGCGGCGCGAGTCGCCGGGGCGCGGAGAGGGACCGACCTTCGACACCCAGTACGTGCCCTCGTCCTCCAGCTCGACCGCGCCGCCGACGTCGGGCGGATCGCCGTCGCGTTCACGTAGCTCGTAGCCGCTCGATTTCCAGACGAAGAGCAGGTGCCCGTCCTCGGCCATCAGCCGCGATCTTACCGCGCGGTGTACGGCGGCAGCACGACGCGCACCGTCGTGCCCGCGTCGCCGCCGGCCTCCACCGTGACCCGCCCGGCGATGCTCCGGGCTCGCTCCTCGATCGGCTCGAATGACCGGAGCCGCCGCTCGCCCGGTGCGTCGTCCGAGATCACCACTTCGGCGCCGCCGTCGCTCGCGGGTGCCACCACCACGGAGATCCGCGTCGGCGGCCCGCGACGGATCGACTGGTGCAGCGCCTCACGGACGATCTGGTAGAGCGCCACCTTGGCCTTCTCCGACAGGTCGTCTCCCGCGTCGACGTCGAGGTCGATCTGGAGCTCGTTCGAGAGCCCGAGTTGCGCGGCGAGCGCGCGCACGGCTGGGGAGAATCCCTGGTCGCGCAAGATGACGGGCTCGAGCGCGAACGAAAGGTCGCGCAGCGAGCGGATGGTGTCGCGCTGGCGATCGAGCACGTTGGCCAGCACCTCGCGGGCCTCGTCCGCTCGGCCCGCGTCGAGGGACTCGCGCACGGCGTCCAGCATCAGCGCAATCCCCGAGAGCGTCTGTACCGGCCCGTCGTGCAGCGCCAGGGCGAGCCGCCGCCGCTCGTCCTGCTCCGCAGCGATCAGCTGGTCGGAGAGGCGAGCGGCGTCCGACGGGTCGCTCAGTCGATCATCGCCTCCCGCAGCGCGATAGCGACCGCGTGCGTGCGGGTGTCCGCCTCCAGCTTCGTGAGGATGTGCCGGACGTGGCTCTTCACAGTCTCCTGGCTGATGAAGAGGCGCTCGGCCACGTCTGCGTTGGACATGCCGTCCGCGAGCAGCTGGAGGATCTCGCGCTCGCGCTGGGTGAGCATGTCGCCGCCCTCCTTGCCGGGCAGGAATGCCGGCATGAGCGCTGGGTCGACGAACGGCTCGCCGGTGGCGACGCGCTCGATGGCGCGCACGAGCGTGTCGCGCGGAGCCTCCTTGAGAATGTAGCCCTTGGCCCCGGATTCGAGTCCGCGCCCGAGCAGGCTCCGCTCGCTGTAGGCGGTGAAGATCAGCACGTTCGTGTCCGGGAGCCTCTCGCTCAGGATCTTCGTCGCCTCGAGCCCGTCCATCCCGGGCATGCGGACGTCCATGATCACGACATCGGGCTTGCGCCGTTCGGCCAGCGTGACCGCGGCCTCCCCGTCGGCCGCCTCGCCCACCACGCGGATGTGCTCCGAGTTGGAGAGGGAGATGCGGATGCCCTCGCGCACGACCTCGTGGTCGTCGACGATCAGGCATGTGATCTCCTGCTGCCCCTTGCCAGCCGCCTCGCTCACGGAGCGATTCTATGTGGCGCCTCAGAGCGCCAGCGCGAGCTGCTCGCTCGCGGGTGCCTGGGGAACGATGGGCAGGCGACGGCGGTCGGCAACGCCGTGGCGCTTGCGCAGCGCCGCGACCTGCTCCTGGATGGGCTTGCGAGCGGCGTTCGGCAGGTAGGCGGCCCGCGCGTACAGCCGCTCGTAGCGCGCCAGCTCCTCCGGCCAGTCGCGCGCCAGGTGCTCGAGGAAGTGCTCTCGCGTCCCAGGGCGCAGGTAGAGCAGGTTCGCCCAGACATGCACAGCGCCCGCCTGCCGCGCAGCCTTCACCACCTCGGCGAGCTGCTCCGGCCGGTCCGAGAGCCCGGGGAGGATGGGCGCCATGCCGACGCCGGCCTTGATTCCCGCGTCTACCAGCCTCTTCAGCGCGCGCAGTCGCTGGTGCGGAGGCGCGGTATCGGGTTCGGTCGTCCGCCAGACCTGCTCGTCGAGCGTGGGTACAGAGAAGTTGACGCTCACGTCTGCGACCCGCGCGGCCTCCTGAAGGATGTCCACGTCGCGGACGATCAGCGGGCCGCGCGTGATGATGCTGAACGGGTTTTCCGCGGCAGCGAGCACCTCGAGGCAGGCGCGCGTCAGCCGGTAGCGGCCCTCCGCGGGCTGGTAGGGGTCGGTGGCCGCGCCGATGGCGATGGCCTCGCCGCGCCAGGAGCGGCGGCCGAGCTCCCGCCGCAGGACGTCGGCGACGTTCACCTTCACCCGGATCGAGCGTCCGTAGCGGTCGTCGGACGGCCGTTCGGCGCGCCGCTCGAAGGCTCGCACGTAACAGAACGTGCAGCGGTGCGCGCAGCCCATATAGGGGTTGAGCGACCAGATGAACGGCATGCCGCGCACGCGGTTGAGGGCCGAGCGGCAGGGCTCCTCACGGTACTCGACGCCCACGGCATCAGTATAGAACGTACGTTCGCCTGCGCGTCCAATTCTGCTCCTGGCTGGTGGCCGGCCAGGTCGGAGCGCCATTCTCAGCGCAGCCGGACGCCGGGGCCCACAGGGCCACGGCTCCATCCTGTCTAGACCTGTAGCTTGGGACGGCCGCGTCGTCCGCGGGCCCGCAACGAATGACGGCGGCAGGCCGGGCTATACTCAGCCAAGTTGGACGACGAGCTTCCCCCTAGTACCCGCGCCCCGAGGAGCGGGGCGTGAGCATCCTCTACGAAGCTATCGCGGTTCTCCTGCTGGTGCTGGGGAACGCGTTCTTTGTCGCGGCGGAATACGCGCTGGTCACCGCGCGGCGGTCGCGCCTGGCGGACATGGCGGCCGAGGGCAACCGGCGGGCGCGAATCGCGCTCAGGATCATGGACAGTCCCGTGCGCTTCATCGGCACGGTTCAGCTCGGCATCACCGCGTTCTCGATCGCGCTCGGCGCCGTCGGCGAGCCGATCGTCGAGCACTGGCTCGACGAGCCGCTGTCCACGGGTATCGCCTTCGTGCTCGCCTTCGCCATCGTCACCTACCTGCACGTCACGCTCGGCGAGCTGGTGCCCAAGGCGATCGCGCTGACGAAGAACGAATCGACCGCGTTGTGGGTCGCGCTCCCGGTCGAGGCCGTCTACATCGTCTCGTACCCGCTCGTCTGGTTCCTCCAGGAGTCCGCGAACGCGTTCACGCGCCTCTTCGGGATCGAGCCCGCCGCCGCCGGCATCTCGTCGCACAGCGAGGCGGAGATCCGCCTGCTCGTCGCGCAGACGGCAGAGATTCCCGAGACCGAGCAGGAGCTCATCTACAAAGCGTTCGACTTCGCGGACAAGGAGGTCGAGGAGGTGATGGTGTCGCGGCCGGACGTGGTCGCGATCTCGATCGACCTGCCGCCGGTCGAATGCCTGGCCGCCGTGATCGACTCGCCGTACACGCGCTACCCGGCCTACCGGGGCTCGGTGAACGACATCGTCGGCATCCTGCACGTCCGCGATCTGTTCTCGGCGCTCTACGGTCAGGGCATCGAGAACGTCGAGATCGAACGACTGATCCGGCCGGCGTACTTCGTGCCCGAGACGAAGGACCTCGCCGCGCTGCTGGCGGAGTTTCGGCGGACGAAGCAGCACATGGCGGTCGTCGTGGACGAGTACGGGGCCATGCAGGGCATCGTCACGCTGGAGGACGTGCTGGAGGAGATCGTCGGGGAGATCGCCGACGAGTATGACCTGCCGGACGAGCAGGTCGAGCGCGTCGACGACCGGCGCATCCGCATCGACGGCACGTTTCCGATCGACGACTTCAACGAGCAGTTCCAGCAGGCGGTGCCGCAGGAGGACTACCACACCGTCGCGGGCTTCGTCTTCGGCGAGATCGGCCGCGCCCCGGAGACCGGCGACGAGGTCGTCTGGGACGGGCTGCGGTTCGAAGTGGTCGAGACCGAGGGCCCGCGCATCGAGCGGCTCGAGGTCGAGTTCCTGGACGGCAACGGCCACCCGATCGCCGAGCCGCTCGCGCAGGACGTTTAGTACTCGCCCTCGGCGGCGTCTTCGGGCGTCTCTATCCTCGGGCGATCCTGGCCACACCCGTACCCGCAGCACCGCTCGCGCGCCTGTCTGCCGGCCTCACGGGCGGCGAGGACGACGCGCGGCCGACGCCGTGCACGCCGCGTCCCGACCGGCTCGACCGGCCCGTCTCCGCGCTCCCCGGTATCGGCCCGGCGCTCGAGCGCAAGCTCGCGCGGCTGGGCCTGCGCACGGTGCGCGACGTCCTGCTCTACCGGCCGCGCCGCTACGAGGAGGCAGTGCCGGAGTGCCGCATCGCCGATCTCTTCGGCGAGGACGAGGTCTTGATCGCCGGTGAGGTGCGCGGGACGACGGTGCGCCGCCCGCGCCCCCGGCTCACGCTTGTGCAGGCGCGTGTGGGCGACGCGAGCGGCGAGGTGGAGGCGGTCTGGTTCAACCAGCCGTGGCTGGCAGACAGGCTCACGGCCGGCACCCTCGTCCGGCTGCGCGGCCACCTGCGGCGGGGCCAGTTCACGGTGCGCTCCTACGACGTCGGCGAGGCCTCCGAGACGGTCGCCTTCGCACCCGTCTACTCCGCCAGCGAGGAGGTCAGCGTCAAGAAGCTTCGAGAGCTCGTCGGGGCGGCGCTCGAGCACGTGCGCGACGATTGGGACGCGCTGCCGGCGCCGCTGCTCGCCGAGCGAGGTCTTCCGGCGCGCTCGGACGCGCTCTGGGCCGTGCACCGCCCGCGCTCGCTCGAGGAGGCCGAAGCGGGACGCTCGCGGCTCGCGTTCGACGAGCTGCTCGTGCTCCAACTCGGGCTGCTGCGGCGCGGGCGAGCCCGCGGGATGGCCGAGGCGCCCGCGCTGCCTCCGCCCGGCGAGCTCGTACGCCACTACCGGGCGGCACTGCCGTTCTCGCTCACAGTCGGGCAGGAGCAGGCGATCACAGAGATCGACGCCGATCTCGGCCGCCCGCGTCCGATGGACCGGTTGCTTCAGGGCGACGTGGGGTCCGGCAAGACCGTGGTTGCGCTGTACGCGCTCCTGCGTGCGGTCGAGGCGGACCGGCAGGGCGCGCTCATGGCGCCGACGGAGACGCTCGCGGAGCAGCACTTCCTGACGCTCGAGGAGCTCTGCACCGGGCTCGGCGTGCCCGTCGTCCTGCTCACGAGCTCGCTGGCGGCGGCCGAGCACGCGGACGCCCGCGCGACGATCGCGAGCGGGGAGGCGGGCATCGCGGTCGGCACCCACGCGCTCATTCAGCAGGCGGTGGAGTTCGGCGACCTCGCGGTGGCGGTCGTGGACGAGCAGCACCGCTTCGGGGTCGAACAGCGGCGCGCGCTCGCCGAGGGCAGTGCACCTCATCTGCTGCACATGACTGCGACGCCGATCCCGCGCACGCTCGCGCTGACGGTGTACGGCGACCTGTCGGTGAGCGAGATTGCGAAGCCGCCGGCCGACCGCAAGCCGGTGCTGACCGCGTGGGTGACCGAGGAGCGCTCGAGCGAGGCCTACATGCGGCTGCGCAGGCATCTGGGCGCCGGCCGCCAGGCGTACGTCGTCTGCCCGCTCATCGAGGAGTCGGAGACGAGCGTCGCGCGGGCAGCGGAGCGCGAGGCCGAGCGGCTTCGCGCAGGCGAGTTGCGGGGCTACCGCGTCGGCCTGCTGCACGGGCGACTCCGGCCCGCTGAGCGCCGGGAGTTGATGGCGCGCTTCAAGGCCGGCGAGCTCGATGTGCTGGTCGCGACCACCGTGATCGAGGTCGGCGTGGACGTCCCCAATGCGACCATCATGATCGTCCAGGAGGCCGATCGCTTCGGGCTCGCGCAGCTGCACCAGCTCCGAGGGCGCGTGGGGCGGGGGGCGGAGCAGTCGTACTGCCTGCTCGTCTCCCGGCCGCGAGAGCAGCTCACGGACGCCGCGGCGGCGCGGCTCGAAGCGCTCGTGGCGACCTCGGACGGTTTCGAGCTCGCCGAGGTCGACCTGGAGCTGCGCGGCGAGGGTCAACTGCTCGGGACGCGCCAGTCGGGTCTCTCGGATCTTCGCTTTACGCGGCTCCGTGCGGATAGGTCCTTGCTCGAGGAGGCTCGCCGCGATGCCGAGCGGCTGCTGGACTACGACGGGCCGCTGAACGACGTCGTCGAGAGCGTCTTCGCTGCGGCGGACGACGCGCGGCTCGCGTAGTGCGCGAGTTCCAGATGGCGACGGGTCTTGTGCGGCGCGGCGAAGAGCTGCTCATGGTGCTTCAGGCCGGACCCGGGGAGGAGGCGTACTGGACGGTTCCCGGCGGGCGCTCCGAGCCGGGCGAGTTCGTCGGCGACGCGCTGGTGCGCGAGGTGCTCGAGGAAACCGGCATCCGCGTGCTCGATCCCGGGGCTCTCGCCTTCCTGGCGCAGGTGGACGACCTGGCTGAGGGCTGGTTCTCGACCGTCTGGACCTGGGACGTGGCGGCATGGGAAGGAGAGCTCGGTCCCCGCGACCCCCGATGGGCTCGTTCTGGAGGCAGCATGGCACCCGGCCGCCGAGGCACTCGTCCACCTGGAGCGCATCAGCTGGCAGCCCCTGACGGCGCGCTACCTGCGCGGCGAGCTCGAGCCAGGCTCCGTCTGGCTGCGCCGGGTCCACCCGGACGGTCGCGAGGAGTGGCGCGGCCCGCTCGGCACCGTGCGCCGGTAGACGTGGCTCCGCCCGTGGACGACTTGTCACACTTTCGCTACGAACACCGCTCGCAGGCCCTTTTCAGGGAGAGGAGTCCCTGCAAGGTGGCCACAGAACGACGTCGTTTGCATCCGCCGCGTCCACCCCGACGGCCGCGAGGAGCGGCTCGGCTCGGTCGGCAGAGCTGACCGACTGTCCTGACGCTGTCCGGGGACCCAATCGTCAGCGGCGGACGTTGTAAGGGCGAGGCTGCCGTGACCACGCGCACGAACCGTCACCCTCGAGCCGCGATCGCCCTCGCGGCGACGCTTGCGCTATTTTGGCGTCGCCGACGCGACAGCGAAGGACTTCAAGCCGGGAGACCTGAGGATGTGTGGCGCGGCCAAGTGCGTCGTTATCACCGAGCGCGAGGCGACCAAAGGCTTCGCGTCGCTGATCTACACCGGCGGGCCGCCGAAGCGCGCCGCGGCGCCGCAGCTCGGGGTTCGTTACTTCGAGCTCCGGTTCAAGAACGGCTACGTTCCCGGCATCGTCGCAGCGGCGCGGCTCGATCGGTTCCTCAGCCACGGCCTCGTGCTCTCGCGTTTCCGCCGCGGCACGTGGTACCGCGTCCCTGTGGCCGCCGCGCGCAAGCTGCGGGCGCTGGGCGCAGGTCTGCGGCCGCTCCGGCTCACACGTGCCGCAGTTGCGAAGTCGCGGTAGCTGGTAGCTGCCCGGGCGTAGTCGCGAACGACTGGAGCCGCCTGCGAGACTGCGCCCCGTGCGGATCATCGCGGGGAGCCGCAAAGGGGCGCGGATCTTCGCTCCGAGGGGGCACGTAACGCGTCCGACCGGCGACCGCGTCCGTGAAGCCGCTTTCAACCTGATCGGCCCGGTGGACGGGGCCAGAGTGCTCGACCTCTATGCCGGCTCGGGCGCGATGGGACTCGAAGCGCTATCGCGTGGCGCGGCGCAGGCGGTTTTCGTCGAGTCCGACCGCGAGGCGTGCCGGGCGATCGAGCGCAACCTCGACAAGCTGCGGTTGACGGGCGCGGTCGTCGTCTGCGCCGACGCCGCACGGGCGCTGAGCGCCGACGCGGCGGCCGGTCGTCGCTACGACCTCGTGCTTGTCGACCCCCCGTACGACCTGTTCTCTGAGGTCGAAACCGTGCTGGCGCGCTACCTTCCCGCCGTGCTCGCCCCCGACGGCCTGGTCGTGATCGAGACCTCCGAGCGCAAGGAGCCGGACCTCCCGCTCGCCAAGCGCACCAGCCGCCGCTACGGCGCGGCGCGCGTCACCGTCTTCGAGACGCTATGAGCGAGATCAATCCCGTTACCGCGATCTATCCGGGGACGTACGACCCCGTCACGTTCGGTCACCTGGACGTGATCCGGCGCGCAGCGGACGTGTTCGATCGGGTGGTCGTCGGCGTCGTCAACGAGCCGCGTCACAAGCGCGCGGTGTTTACCATCGACGAGCGCGTCGCTTTCATCCGGGAGGCTGTCGCCGACCTGACGAACGTCGAGGTGGACGTGTTCTCGGAGCTCGTCGTCGACTTCGCCCGCCGCTGGGGTGCCAGAACGATGGTGAAGGGGCTCCGCGTGATCTCCGACTTCGAGTGGGAGTTCCAGATGAACCACTTGAATCGCACGCTCGCGCCGGAGATCGAGACGATGTACGTGATGGCGAGCCCCCAGTACAGCTTCGTGTCGTCGAGCGGCGTAAAGGAGGTGGCCGCGTTCGGCGGCCAGGTGGACGAGTTCGTCCCCGAGCCCGTCGCGCGACGCTTCCGTGAGCTGTTCCCGAACGGCCGTCCGGGCACGCCGGAGAACCCGCGGGAGTAGCAGCCAGCCTTGGCGGCGGCGAGTGCGGCCTCTCGCTTGGTGCTGACGGCCCCGGAAGCGGGGCAGCATGACCTGAAGGCACTAGACTCCTCCGCCATGGACGTCCTCGTTCTCATCGACAGGCTCGACGACCTCGTGCACAACGCGAAGGCCGTTCCGCTGACCGATCAGGTACGCATCGACCGCGAGGAGATCTACGAGATCCTCGACCAGATGCGCGCGACGATTCCGGAGGAGATCAAGCAGGCGCGCTGGATCGTCAAGGAGCGCCAGGAGATGCTCGCCGAGGCGAAGCGGGAGACCGACCGCATGCTCGGCGAGGCGCGGGAGCAGGCGCTGCGCGAGGCCTCGCAGACGGAGATAGTCAAGCTCGCCGAGCGGCAGGCGCAGGAGATCATCGAGGAGGCGCGCAGGTCGGCGCGCGAGACGCGGCTCGAGATGGAGGACTGGGCCGACAGCATCCTTTCGACGCTCGAAGTCAACCTCGATAAGTTCCTCGGCGCGGTCCGGCGCGGTCGGGAGCGGCTGCAGGAGCGCTCGCAGGAGACGGTCACGGCAGCTGTCAGCGCCGCTCCCTCGGACGAAGAGCCCTAGCGCGAAGCCCCAGGCGGCGGCGCTACGCTGGCCGGATGGGCGCGCTCCTCGATCTCCGCGCGCTGAGGCTGCGCTCCGGAGAGCAGTACCGCGACGCGCACGACGTGCCCCTCCAGCCGTTTCAGCTCGGCCGCCAGGCGTACCTGCCCGTCCCCGAGACTGTCATCGCCGAGGTCGTGGTGACCCAGGCCGCCAGCGGTCGCCTCTTCGAGCTTCGTTTTCCGGCGCGGCTGCACGGGCCGTGCTTCCGGTGCCTCGAAGACGCAGTTCTCGACATGGAAATCCGTGCGCGCGAGTACCAGGCGTCCAAACCGGACGCGGACGAGCTGCGGAGCCCGTACGTCGTGGACGAGCGGCTCGATCTGACCCGCTGGGCACGCGACGCGCTCGCGCTCAAGCTGCCCGAGCAGATCCTCTGCCGGCCGGACTGCGCGGGACTGTGCCCCGTGTGCGGCCGGAACCTCAACGACCACCCGCACGAGCACGAGACGAAGGCCCCCGATCCACGTTGGTCGGCCCTCGAAGAGCTCCGCGAGCGCCTTTAGCCGACCGCTGTCCTCACAGGACATGTCCGGCGGCGCGCTGGGGCCGGCCGCGGGCCTCCCTCCGGTTTCGACCGTACCCGCGGGCGGCGCACCAGTGTGTGACGGCTCGTGCAGAAACCGTCACGGTCGTGTCCCCGAAGTCAGAGACCTGAAGCCGAAGCCGCATCCGGGCGTCACCGAGGCGCTGAACCGCTACCATCAACGCGGCGCCAACTGCGCCAGACCATGACGGACTGAGCCGAGACACGACTGTTCCTGCGCCGCCCTGCCGGGCGCGCGCCCGCTCGCTCAGGAGGTTCCGCCATGCGACTCTCGCTCGAGGGCGTCACCAGGTCCCACGGCGCGCAGCTGATTCTCAACGACGTCTCGCTTTCCGTCGGCCCGCGGGGCCGGATCGGCCTTGTCGGCCCGAATGGGGTCGGCAAGTCGACGCTTCTGCGCGTCCTGGCGGGGTTAGACGAGCCTGACGGCGGGAGTGTGCGGCGCACCCCGGCGAGCCTTCTCG
>JBHEMZ010000004.1:0-3582 GCA_046262315.1 Gaiellaceae bacterium | reverse complement strand
GTGCGCTGGCGCAGGCGGTGGGACTCGAGCAGCTTGCCCTGGGACTCGAGCTCCTTCGTACGGACGTCGAGCTCGTCGCGGATCTCGCCGACGGCGCGCTCGATGGTCTCGCGGTCGGTGGCGTAGTGGGTGGCGGGCCAGATCGTGGCGTGCTCGAGCTCGTCGTAGACCTCCCCGGTAAGCGGGTCGAAGTGCTGGACGGCCTCGATCTCGTCGCCGAAGAAGGAGGCGCGGTAGGCCGACTCCGCATAGGCCGGGAAGACCTCGAGCGTGTCGCCGCGCACCCGAAAGGTGCCGCGGCCGAGTGCCTGGTCGTTGCGCGTGTACTGCATGTCGACGAGCTTGCGCAGGGCACGGTCGCGGTCGAGGTCCTCGCCGCGGCGCACGGTCAGGGTCTGGGCGTCGTACTTCTCGGGCGAGCCCATGCCGAAGATGCAGGAGACGCTCGCCACCACGATCACGTCGCGGCGGGCGAACAGAGCGCTCGTGGCGGCGTGTCGCAGCCGGTCGATCTCCTCGTTGATCGAGGAGTCCTTCTCGATGTACAGGTCCTGGTGGGGGACGTAGGCCTCGGGCTGGTAGTAGTCGTAGTAGGAGACGAAGTACTCGACCGCGTTGTCGGGGAAGAACTCGCGAAACTCGTTGCAGAGCTGGGCGGCCAGCGTCTTGTTGTGGGCGATCACGAGCGCCGGCCGCTGGACCTGCTCGAGGGTGAAGGCCATGGTGGCGGTCTTGCCCGAGCCCGTGACCCCCAGCAAGGTCTGGAAGCGGTTGCCGGAGAGCAGGCCGGCGGCCAGCTCGTCGCGGGCCTTGGGCTGGTCCGCAACGGCGCGGTAGGCGGGGTTGACGAGGAAGTCGGGCATCCTCACCGAAGCTAGCAAGCGGCGGGGTCGGCGCTGGGCGGCTCGAGCCACAGGGTGACGCCCTCGAGCGCGTTCTCGGCGGGTCGATCGGCCAATAGCTTCTCGAGGGCAGCGAGCAGCGCTCCGCTGCCGCCCGCCCCGCGCGGGAAGCGCCGGGTCGAGGTGAAGAGGATCCCTCCGTGCTTGAGCCCGCGTGCCCCGAAATCTCGAGCGAGGCGGGCGTAGTCGGCTACGTCTTCGGTGACGAGCGTGCGCATCTCCGCGCAGGCTGCGTCCAGCACCTCAGGGTCGGGACGGCCGGCGAGATCGGAACGCTCTCCGACTGCGGCGACGTCATGTCCGCGCTCGCGAAGACCTCGAGCGAGCCGTGGAGAGAACATCTCGTCGAGCAGTAGCCTCACGCAAGGGCGGCCTGCTCGCGCAGCCACGCTTTGCGGGCCCGCTCTGCCTCTTCCTCGTTGCGACGAATGAAATCGTTGATCTCGTCCCGGTGCTCGGCGTAGTATCGGACGGCGGACTGGACGTGACCCGCCGGGAGCTCCAGGTACTCCGCCGCGGCTTGGACCGCCTGGTCGGGCGGAGCCGCCAGGTCACGCATGACCGCGATCACCGTCCATACGTCCGGCCCTGCCACCAGAGCAGCCCTGCGGCCCGCGGGACCCGGCCGGAACAGAATGCCCGGATGGCGATCCATACGAACGCCCTCCTCGACGTACCGCCGCACGAGCTCGGAGCGGGATCGCCTGAGCTCTTGCGCCTGTTCGTCGAGCTCAGCGAGCGTACGAGCGTCGATCCGAAGCGAGATGGGCTTTTCGACGGTCATGCAGCCTATGGTAGTGACCAGTAGTTGTTGTAACTACGCCACGACTGAGGAATTGAGGAACTGGAGCCCTGACCTCAATCGAATTCACCCGCTCCGAGCAGCCACCCATCGGTCGGCATTCGGCCGTCGCGGGAAGAGGTACTGTCAGATTCCGCCACGCCGCACGACCAGGAGTGCTATGCAGTTCTTCAACGCCTCCGGGAAAATCCACGACTGCAACGAGTGGCTGCGGCTGGCACCCCCGGCGGCCGCGCACCACATCGCCGCGGGCCGCAGCGCGGTCGAGATGTGCCGCGCCTGGATGGAAGGCGACGCGGTCAACCGCGTCACCGCGCTGCTCAGCCGCGACGCCGGTTACGGTGACGTCACCCTCGAGCGCGGAATGGTCGAGAAGCCCACGCGGTTCGACGACAAACCCGCGCGGGCCGCGGCACCCACGACCTGCTCGTGACCGCCAGGGCTGCGGACGAACCGATCGTCATCGGAGTCGAGGGCAAGGCGGACGAGCCGTTTGGAGACAGACTCGAGGACCATGTCCGCAATGCGCTGCGGACCACTCCGGCGAGCGGCACGCCGCAACGCGTCGATCAGCTCACTATCGCGTTCTTCGGCTCCACCCTCGCCACCGACCGGTCACTCGGAGCGATCCGATACCAGCTCCTCTCCGCGCTCGCGGGCACTCTGGTCGACGCGCGCGAGCTGGAGGCGACCGAAGCCATCCTGCCAATCCACGAATTTCGCACCGACAAGACGGACGACCATCTCCAGGACGCCAACGCCGCGGACCTCGACGCTTTCCTGGGTCGGCTTCACCCCGGCGCCGACCGCTCTAGCCACGAAACGGCGTGGATCTCGGATGCGGTCATCGTGCGCGGCGACGGGACCTGGCTGCCAGCCGAGCGACCGGTCAGGGTCGGGAAGCTGCACACCGACGTCCGCACGCCTGCGTGACCCAGGTCGTGGCGATCGATTGGTCCGGCCGCGACAAGGGCGCGGCAGAAGCGATCTGGCTCGCCATGGTCATCGAGGGGGAGCTGATCGACCTCGACAATGGGCGCACCCGCCAAGAGGTCATCGACCACGCGATAGCCCTTGTGAAGGAGGACGCTCATACCGTCGTCGGCCTCGACTTCGCGTTCGGCTTCCCAGCGTGGTACGCCGAGCGGGAGGGGTGGGCGTCCGGGCGCGCAGTCTGGGAGGCGATGCGCGACCGTGGCGAACCGCTCCTGGGGGCGTGCGAGCCGCCGCTCTGGGGCCGCCCGGGGATGAGGGCGCAGAAGCTCGGCGACCCATACCGCCATACCGAGAAGGCGCTCGCAATCTCGCCAAGAGCGTCTTCCAGATCGGCGGGGCCGGAGCCGTAGGCACCGGGTCGCTCCGGGGCATGAAGCACCTTGCCGACCTCGCCGACGCCGGCTTCGCGATCTGGCCTTTCGACGATCCTGGTTGGCCGCTCGCCCTCGAGATCTACCCGCGGCTGTTCGCGCCCGACGTCGTGAAGAGCAGACACCGGAGTCGGCGCGACTACCTGGCCCAGCGGTTCCCCGACCAGCGGGAGAACCTCCGCGAGCGCGCCGCCGGCTCGCAGGACGCGTTCGACGCCGCGGTGTCGGCTCTCGCTATGGCACGGCATCTCGCCGAGCTCGAAGCGCTGCCGCGGCTAGGCCCACGCGATCCGGCACGAATCGAGGGCGCCATCTGGGCACCGAGCGGGGCTCTGCAGTGACACCTGCGTTACCGCTTCCCTTCGGCACCGAGGCCGACCCGGACACCCAGCAGGAGGAAGCCTCGACCCGCTCGGCCTCGCCCGCGTAAGCCGATCGACTCGCGGACGAGATCGCGCCCGAGGTCACCGCGCTCATGGCGCGCGCTCGCTTCGTCACCGTGATCGCAGCT
>JBHEMZ010000003.1:0-41983 GCA_046262315.1 Gaiellaceae bacterium | reverse complement strand
TGCGGCAGCGTGTAACAGGCCACCCGCCGCTCAAGCTCCGCCCGCTCCTCCCTGCTCAGCACGATCTCGAAAGGACTCTTCGCCATGGCGCCCTCTTCGACGCCAACCCTCCGGTCCCTTCAACCGATCACGACCGAACTTCGGACCGGGAGCACTTAGCTGCTAACAGACGCGGCTTCTCCGGCGTCCTTAGCCTGTGGAGGATGACATCGGCGCTCCGGTTCCCCGCGGCCGCGCTCGCGGCGCTCGCGCTCGGCATATCGCTTGCCGCGTGCATGGGCGGCGGCGACGAGAAGGACGACGGCAATGAGACATACACGCTCGACGGCACGGCCGCGTGCCTACGCCGCGCAGGCGCCCGCGTGGACGCGAACGCGGGCGAGGAGTTCGAGAACCGACTGGCCGAAAGAGGCGCGATCGAGGGAAGCCGGGGCGGCATCAAGTTCGCCGTCGTCTTCGAGGGCGACGGCGCCAAGGCACTCAACACCGAGCAGGAGTACGCAGCCACCGCGGGAGGTTCTTGGCAGCCCGGCGCGCGCCTCGAGGAGTTGCTCAAGCGGGCAGATAACGCGGTGCTCGCGTACGAGCGCAAGCCCACACCCAAGCAGGCGAAGCCGATCGAGCAATGCCTCGGCGGCAGCCCGAAGCTCACCGCCTCCGTGGCGGCCGAGTTCAGCCGCTAGCCATTCTCAGTCGTCGCTTTCGATCTCCAACCCGTCGTAGTCGCCGGAGAACTGGTAGGCGACGTAGCGCATCTCGCCCTCGGCACCGTCGAGGTCACCGCGCGGGACCTTGCGTGAGGCGACCACGAGCCACTCAACCCCGTCCCCCTCGCGAACCTCCGTCCGGTAACCGCTCTTGCGCAGCTCGCCCGCTGCTTCGCGAGCGTCCTGCCCCCGCGTGAAATAGACGTAGTACGAGGCGCTGACGAGACTGTCCGAGCCGCCGCCGCCGCCGCCTCCACATCCGGCCGCAACGAGCGCCGCGGTCAGCGCGACCGTGCCGGCGAGCGTCCGAGCGCGTGTCCGAGGCACGCCGTGAGCTTACGTATGCTTGCTGCGTGGGTTTGGTCGTCAGTCTCCTGCTCGCCGGCGTCGGCGCCATCCTCATCTGGGGTGTGACCGGTGAGGTGGAGGGCGTCGACGTGGACGCGGTCGGCGTCATCCTGATCGTGGTCGGCCTCCTTTCGCTCGTGTTGACGATGCTCTTCTGGAGCAGCTGGTGGGGCCCGGGCGCGTTCACCCGCCGAACGTACGTGGAAGGCGACCCGTCCTACGATCGCCGAGGATGGGGCCCGCGCCGCCGCGCGACGGTCGTCGAGGAGGAGGAAGTCCCGCCGTCCGGCCCGCCCCCGCCTCCCTAGCGCGCGCCGCGAAAAGTTCGGCTCGAGCGCGCCGCAGAGAGATCTAGAGCCCGTTGCGCCCCGGGATGAGACGGCCGATCGTGTCGGCCGCGATGTACCCGGCGATCTTCGGATTCTCCTGGAGCCTGCGCATCGAGTACGTGTACCACTGCCGTCCGAAAGGGACGTAAATGCGCAGCCGGTGTCCCTTGCTGATGATCGATTCGCCGAGCGATGAGCGCACGCCGAGCAGCATTTGGAACTCGTACTCGTGCCGCTCGCGAGGGTGCTCGACAAGCAGCCGCTTCGCCTCGCGCACGAGCCAGTCGTCATGGGTGGCGATGCCGACGTACGCGCCCGCGCCCAGCAGCTCCTCGAGGGCCAGCACGAAGTTGTCGCGCACCTCCTGGAAGCCCTGGGACGCGATCTCCGGCGGCTCCACGTAGATCCCCTTGCAGAGGCGCACGTTGAGGCCGAGTTGGGACAGCGCGCGGATGTCATCGACGGTGCGCCGCAGGCACGCTTGGAGGACGATGCCGACGTTCTCGTGGCCGGCCTCGCGGAGTTCGCGGTAGGCGCGCAGCGTGTCGTCGGTCGTCGAGGAATCCTCCATGTCGATGCGCACGAAGTTGCCGATGACAGCCGCGAGCTCGACGACATACTCGAGGTTGGCCCGGAAGATGTCGTAGTCGAGCTTCAGCCCGAGCGCCGTGGGCTTGACGCTGACGTTCGAATCGAGCTCCCGAGCGCCGATGGTGCGGAAGACGTCCTCGTACGCCCCTGCGATCGCGCGCGCCTCGCGGGCGCTCGAGATCTCCTCCCCGAGGACGTCGATCGTCGCCATTCTCCCGTGGGCGTTGAGCTGCTTGACGACCCGGCAGGCGTCCTCGAGCTCCGTGCCGGCGATGTAGCGCCCCGAGATCCTGCGCACGACGGGTTTCGGAACAGCCGGTAGGAGGCGGACGATCGCGCGGTCGAGCACGCTCACGGGAGCGCGGATTCTAGGCCGGAAGGACGGCGGGCGCGCTGCCAGAACGCGGCGGCCGCCTGCGTCCTTGTATGCACGCCGAGCCTCTCGAACACGTGCTCGAGGTGCTTCTGCACCGTCCTCGGGCTGAGCACGAGCGCCGCGGCGATCTCGCTGTTCTTCCTGCCGCGGGCGACGTAGCCCAGAATCTCCGATTCGCGTTCTGTGAGCTCCTCGAAGGAGGCGGCCTCCAGCAGCAGCCGTAGCTGCGTCCGCACCGCGACTCGCTCGTACGCCAGAGCGACGATGGGGCGCAATGCGTCCAGTACGGCGTGCTCCCGCGCCGATAACCCCCAGGCCGGGCGGCTACTCCCGAAGGCCAGATTCTCATGGGCCAGGCGCGCGGCCGCGCCTTCCTCCGGCTCATCCAAGGCCTCCGCCGGCTCGCCGGCTCGCCGGAGCCGGCGGTGCAGTGGCTCAGTCTGCAGCTCGCAGCACTCCGAGCTCGCGGCCGGCGCCAGGCGACTTACAGCTGATGCGACGAGCGCATGGAACCCCGCGATGCTCTCCGCCTCCCCGAGTCGCCTGGCAATCTCGAGGAGCAGACGCAGATCAGCAGCGCGCAGGCCCACCATCGGCTCCATGAAGATACGCTGATTTGCGCATTTACTCCACCGCTCGCGCCGATTAGCGTGGCTGGAGTCGCATGCGTCGGCGACAGGGAGAAGCGGCGGTTTTAGGCCGGATGCCATCCGCACTGGCTCGAAGCCGTCTGCGCGTCCGACACGACGCAACCAGTTCGTGAGGAGGTTCGAGATGTCCGTCAGCAGGACACGAGATCGAGGCGTTTCGACGCTCCGGCGCGTGTGGAAGGGCGCGGCGGTCGCCGCCGCCGGCGTCGCGCTGGGAGCAACCGGAGTGGCGCTGGCGACTCCGGGCCTGGGAGCAGTCGGCGAGGTCCAGGCGCGTGGCTCGTTCGCCGATCCGTACGGCGAGAAGATGAAGGTCGCGCTCGGGCTCTTCGCCACCGGGCTGTTCCGGCCCACAGAGGTCGTGGTTTAGAAGATCACCATTGCGCCCGGGGGACATACGGGCTGGCACACCCATCCCGGCCCCGTGGTGGTGACTGTGAAGACCGGGACGCTGACGTTCTACGACGCCAACGATCAGGAGTGCAGGCCACGCCCCTTCAATGCCGGCGAGGCGTTCGTCGACCGCGGCGGCGGACACGTCCACATCGCCCGCAACGAAGGCACTGTTCCGCTCGAGTTCTGGGCGACGTACTTCGTCCCGGGTCCGGCAGGCAGCGCGTTCAGGGAGGACGCCCCGAGCCCCGGCAACTGCCCGTTCTAGATCGCGCCGTCGTAGCAGCCGGTGCCGCCCGACACGCCCGCAGGGCGGCGACCGGTACCCGGCTGCCTACGACGGGCACCCCGACGGCTAGGAAATAATGAGCTTGTGAAGCGGTACGGACCGCTGCCAGTTTCCTCGCCGTCCGGCCCGTTTGGATAGCTCACAAGCGTGTTAGGGCAGCGTCAGTCGCTGCGCGTCGACGACGCGTCCGTCGTCGTCGCGGGCAACAAGCCGAATCGGCCGCGGATCCGCATCGTGCCGCAGTTCGAACAGGAAGTAGCCCTCCAGCAGCGCGACGGCGCGAGTCGTTCCGTCCGAATACTCGACCTCGAGGCTCGCCGCGCGCTCGCCGGCGTTGCCGTGAAGGATCGCAGTCCCTTTGAGGCCAGTGGTAGACGCTCGGCCGCGGGTCATCCGAGTTGCCGGGCAGTTCAGGCTGAAGCTGGCGCCGCCTCCGATCCAGGTGGTGTCGCACGCCCCGGTTCTCCCTCGCCTCCTCCGGCCGGTCACCGATGACGGACGCCGCCGCGAAGAAGTCCTGCACGAGCCTCAGGGGCCGCGCGCGCCCCGAGTCGAGTCGTAGCTCGAGCCGCTCGATCTCTTCGGTTGCGTGGCCGGTGAGCAGCGCGAACGGCCCCGCTTGTGATTGCAGCCGCACGATCCCGTAGAGCACCGGCGGCTGGACGTTCTCGACGGCAGCGCACGGCCCGTTCTTGAGGTGGCGCTCACCCGGCGTCTGGACGAACGTGCAGACGCCGCCGTCGACGAGCGGCACCCGTCCAGACGAGCGCAGGAACGTTCCCCGGGCGAAGCTTGATGAGCCCGGTCGCCTCCTCCGCGCGAAGGACGAGCCCGCCCAGCCCGTTCGAAGTCAGCTGCTCGTGAAAGTCGTTGAAGCCGGAGATCGACCGCTTGACCGGCGGGGGCGCAGGCTCGCCTTCGAAGATATCGCGCAGGGGTCCGATCGCCTGCGCCGTTGCGGCCACGAGCAGCAAGAGGGCCGCCGCGAGCCCGAGGATCCAGCGAAGAGCAAGAGCACGTCGCGCTCGTCAGCGGGTAACGACACGAGCACCTGAGCGACCTTCGGCTGCGAGCAGATCCCCGTCGCGGGAGGTTTTGGCCGGCCTCGGCCGTTACTGCGCGTAGGCGTGGAGGCGGCGCTCTTCGGCACGAAGGTGACGCCGAACCAGGTTTGCCGCGATGCCGTACAGCCACGGCAGCGCGTCTGCGCGCGACGTGTCGTAGCGTCCGCGCGCGTCGAAGGCGCGCGTGAATGTCTCGGCAGCGAGCTCGCCACCGAGATCAGAACCGAGTCGGCGCGCCAGATATCGGCGGATCGCGCCGAAATGACGGTCGAAGACGGGAACGAAAGCCGCCGGGTCGCGGACGGACGCCGCGATCGCCTCCCCATCTGTCCGCGTGGCCGCCACTACCCTCCCTTTTCCTGGGCGTGCGGGAAAAGTTCACGCGGGCGGCGCATGCTCGAGTCGTTCCGCAGTAGAGCGGTGTAAACGTTGAGCGCGGACCAGCTCCGGCGACTGGGAGCCGAGCGCAACCAGGCTCAGGGTTCGAGCATGAAACCCTGGCGTGCCGCGCTCACGAGCGCGACCGCTTCCGGGAAGAGGACTCGCATTGCGTCGCGCAACGCGACCGCCTGCTCGTCCGCGCTCCCGGTGGCATTGATCTGGCTGAGCGCGGCCGACGTCAACTCGACGGCCGTGTTGAGCGTCAGCGTCGCGAACTGCTCGCGTTGCGCCTCTTGCATCGACTCCGCCTGGCGCGCCGCGAACTCCTGGAGCGAGCGCATCAGCTCCTCGGGGTCGCCGCCGAACGGGAATCCAAAGCCGCCTTCCATCTGCCTCCTCTCGGTCAGCTCCATTCTGCCCGGCAGCGGCTGCGAGCGCCGCCCGGCCTGCCGCCGGTGACTCATCCGGCACTCGCTCGGCACAGACGCGTCACATCTCCTCTGATACTTCCCCATCGCGTCCGCGGGTCCCCCACCCAGGGAGGGGGCAGGCGGTGGAAGCCTCGGCTGCGCCGGCACCCAAACCGGGTATCGGCTCACCGATCGCCTTCCACCGTCAACAAGCCGACGGCATCAGGCGAGCGGCTCCTTGTACCGCGCCTCGACATCCGCCACGAACGCCTGCACCGCCGCGCCCGCCTGGCGCATCGCGACCGCGAACGGCGAGCCGGAGCTACCGAGCGCCACTTCGAGGCGCCGGGTCGCGGCCCCGAGAGCGTCCAGCCGCACAGGAGTGGCGACCTGGGGCGGCGCCCCGATCTCTGCTTGGAGCGCCGCAACCGCCTCCTCGGCCTCGTCGATCCCCCGCGGATTCTCCGTGATCCTGAGTGCGACGAGTCGCGAGCGCAGGTCGTCGAGATCCCCGCCGGTCGCGCTTTCCTCGGCCCACTCGCAGAGCGCGGCGATCGAGGCTGCGTCACGCACGAGCTGCCGTTCGTGCACCGGTCCCCCGTCACCGTCGAGCACGAGCCAGGTGCCGTCTCCGGCCGCCGTCCCGAACGCGCAAAGATACAGCCGCTTCCGATCCGGCTCCACGGGGACGACCCCCGCCACGTGCTCGTGCGGACGTGCGAACCCGGCGGCAGCGCGCGCAATCCGCTCGAGCTCGTCCGCCAGGCTCACAACCGGGCCAGCATAGACTCGGCCCGTGGCCGAGGCCGTCTCCCCGCGCAACCGCGTCGCGCGGCGGCTGTTCTCCCCGCTCGGCCCCACATACGACCGCTCCGCGGCCCTTCTCTCGTTCGGACAGGATCCACGCTGGCGGCGCTTCCTCGTATCCCGCGTGCCCGTCGACCGGACCGCGCGCGTCCTGGACGTGGCCACAGGCACCGGAGCAGTAGCCATCGAGCTCGCGCGCGCGACCGGCTGCACCGTCGTCGGCCTGGATCAGAGCGCGGAGATGCTTAGGACCGCACGCGAGCGCGTCCACGCTGCCGGCTTCGCGGACCGCATCGAGCTCATCGAGGGTCGCGCCGAGGCTCTCCCGTTCGAGGACGCGTCCTTCGACGCGCTGACGTTCACCTACCTCCTGCGCTATGTCGAGGAGCCCGCCGCGACGCTCCGCGAGCTCGCCCGGGTCGTCAGGCCGCGCGGAACAATGGCGTCGCTCGAATTCGGCGTTCCGAACGGTCCTTGGCGCCTTCCCTGGGAGCTGTGGGTGCGGGTCGGGCTCCCTGCCGCGGGGCGGTTGATCTCGCCCGGCTGGGCCGAGGTCGGACGCTTCCTCGGGCCGAGCATCCGCGGCTTCTACTCGCAGCACTCGCTGCCACGTATCGAGGAGCTCTGGCGCGCCGCGGGCATCGCCGACGTGTGCTCGCGGAGAATGAGCCTCGGCGGCGGCGTGGTCACGTGGGGCCGCCGCGGGTGAGCGCCGCGCCGCGGCCGGCTTTCTACGCTCTCGCCCCCGGCGGCTGGCGTGACTACGTGACGCTCCTCCACCCGCCGTACACGCTCTGGCACCTCTCGTACGTGGCGCTCGGCGCCGGCCTCGCGCCCGGGTTCGAGCTCGAGCGGCTCGGGGCCGGGCTCGTCGCGTTCTTGTTCGCCGTCGGGATCGGTGCGCACGCGCTCGACGAGCTTCAGGGACGCCCCCTGGCGACGCGCATCCCCGCGAATATGCTGCGCGGGCTCGCCGCGGCGTCGATCCTCGCCGCGATCGCAGTTGGTGTGGTCAGCGCGCTCGCGTGGACCCTGTGGCTGCTCCCGCTCGTCGCCTTCGGCGGCTTCATCGTGGTGGCCTACAACCTCGAGCTGTTCGGTGGCCGGTTCCACGGAGACGTATGGTTCGGGCTCTCGTGGGGGGCCTTTCCGCTGCTGGCGGGCTACCTGGTGTGCGCCGAGCGGATCGACGTCGAGGCGGTAGCCGCCGCCGGAGCCGCGTTCCTCCTGACCCTTGCGCAACGCGTGCTCTCGACGCAGGTGCGGACCGTGCGTAGGCGGCTTCGTGCCGTGACCGGCACCGCCGAGTACGACGACGGACGCCGTGAGTTGCTCGATGCGTCGTCGCTCACCGCCGCGCCGGAAGCGGCTCTCCGCCTCCTCTCCGGCGCCATCCCGGTACTCGCGCTGGCCGTCGTGCTCGTGCGCGTGTAGCCACCGGTCTACCATCCCGCGGGTGAGCCTGCACACCGCCTTCCAGCTCGCATTCGCGGCATCCGTCCCTCTTGCGGCCGCGAGTCTGGCCGCCGCTATCGCCGAGCGAGTCCGGCCGCGGCCGCTCGTCGCCGCCGCGGGTGTGGTCGCGCTCGTCGCCGCCGGAGCGTGGATCGCATTCGCGTTCGACCCGGTCGAGGACCTCGCTCTCCCAGCCGTGGGACTCACGCTCGCGGCCGCAACGCTGATCGGCGCCGCCGCGCTCCGACACGCCGTTGCGCGGGCCCGCGGCCTCGACGAGCACGCCGAGCGGGCGACCGCCGAGATCCACGCCGTCGTCGAGCGCGAGGCGGCAGCGCGCGCCGCCGAGCTCGAGCGCTCGCTCGCCAGAGCCCGAGCCGAGGCGATGTCGACGCTGCTCGACGAGCAGCGCCGGCTGGCGGAGGAGCGGCGCGTGGCGTTCGCCGACCAGGAGCGGCGCGCGGACTCCGAGCTCGTCGATCGGCTCGCGGGCGTCCAGCGGCGAATCGAGCAGCGGCTCGCAGCCTGGACTGCTGACCTCGAGCGCGCACAGGGACGCCTCGCCGAGCAGGTCACGCGAGTCGGAGAACGCCAGGAGCAGCTGATCGCGGGCGTCGAGGAGCGCATCGCCAAGGAGACCCAGCGGCTAGAGGGGTCGGGCGAGGAGCAGCGCCTGCTCGTGGCACGCCTGCGCTCGGAGCTGCTCAAGGCGGCGAAGGACGTGGTCGCCGAGGCCCACGCCGAGCTGGATTCGCACACGCTCGAGCGGCGGCGCGCGCTCCAAGAGGTCGACGAGCGGATGCGCCAGCGCGAACGCGAGCTGGGCGAGCGCATCGAGCGCGAGGCGCTGGAGGCCGCACGCCGCATCCAAGCCACGCTCGCGGACGTCGAGCGCCGGCAGATCGAGCAGCTGGAGCGGATCGTGCACCGCGCCGCCGAGGGCTACGCGGAAGCGGCCGGACAGCAGTTCGAGCAGGCGTCGAAGACCGCCCGCGAGCAGGCGGCGAAGCGACTCACGCGGGAGCTCGAGCGTGCAGTCGAGATGTTCGCGCGCGATGCGCAATCCGCGCTCGCCGAGCGGCTGGCAGAGCTCGGCGATTCCGGCGCCCGCCGACTCGAGGCGCGCGTCTCCGCCATCGCCGCCAACCTCGAGCGCAAGCACGAAGACTTCCTGCGCATGCTCGAGCAGCGGCTCGGCGAGACGGAACGCGACCTGCGTGAGCGAGCGCGCGCCGCGGCACACGAGGGCGATACGCAGCGAGCCGCGCTCGAGGCTCGCCTCGCGGAGCTCTCACGCCGCGTCGAGGACGCCGTCGAGCAAGCCGAGCGCCGTCTCGCCTCGCTCTAGTGGCAAGAGGGTTTGAGAGGCGGATCCCGAAAGGGCACGCACAATGGCCGAGACCACCCAGGCCACCGGCTCCCGAGACGGCGAGCTCGCCAAGGTCGCGGGCTGGCGCCTCCACGTCCTGATCGAGTCGGGCTACCCACTCGACGTTGCGGAGCGGATCGCCCAGAGCGAGGCCGACCTGCACCGCGCCGTTGAGCTGATCACCCACGGCTGCCCCGCCGAGGTCGCCGAACAGATCCTCTGCTGACCCAGATGAGGCGCGAGCCCGCCGAGCGGGCGCGCGCAGTTTGCTGGGACGCTTCGTTGTCTTTTTAGATAACACGGCGGGCGTTCACCTAGCTCCCAGCCGATAGGCTGGGGCCATGGTCGAGGCACTCGAATACGGCGATCGGAAGGTTTACCGCGTCTCGTCCTTCAACCGTGGCATCGCAGACTGGCTCGCCCGCCTCCCGACGGTCTGGGTCGAGGGCGAGGTGACCGAGCTGCGGCGCCAGGAGCGCTGGCAGAGCGTCTTCCTCACCCTCAAGGATCCCACCGACGGCGCGTGCCTGTCGGTCACGATCGCCCGGGCCCGCTTCGACGCCCTGCGCCTCGATCTCGTGGACGGCGAGTCCGTGCACGTCTTCGGCCGGCCCGAACTGTTCGAGGCCCGCGGCTCCTTCCGGCTCCGCGCGCTCTCGATCGAGCGATTCGGCGCCGGCGACCACCTCGCGGCGCTCGAGCGACTCAAGGGCAAGCTCGCCGCCGAAGGCCTGTTCAGGGTCGAGCGCAAGCGTGCACTGCCGCGTTTTCCGCGCCGTATCGGCCTTGTTACCGGCAATGACGCCGCCGCCAAGCGGGACGTCCTCGCCACGATCGTCGCGCGCTTCGCGCCCGCGCGAGTGCTCGTCGCGGAGACGTACGTCCAGGGTCCCCGCGCGGCAGCGGCGATCGTCGATGCCCTGTGCCGCATCGCCGCCGAGCCCGACGTCGACGTGATCGTGCTCGCCCGCGGCGGCGGTAGCCTCGAGGACCTGCTCCCCTTCAGCGACGAGCGCCTCGTTCGGGCGATCGCCGACTGCCCCGTACCGGTCGTCTCGGCCGTCGGCCACGAGCAGGACACCCCGCTGTCCGATCTGGTCGCCGACGCGCGCGCCTCGACGCCGAGCGTCGCGGCCCGACTCGTCGTGCCGGACATCGCTGAGTTGCGAGACCGTCTCCAGCGCAGCCGGGAGGGCCTCGCATCCGGACTCCGCCGCACCGTCGTCCGCCACGCCCAGGGACTTGAGGGCGCGCGCGAACGACTCCGCCGCGCGCCGGCGCAGCTGCTCGAGCGTCGCCGAGCAGACCTGCTTCGGCAAGGAGCACAACTACGGGCGTTGTCACCACCAGCAACACTTACGAGAGGGTACGCAATCGTCCGGACGGACTCGAAGATCGTCCGAGCGGCCGCCGAGCTCGTTCGCGGCACGCGGGTCGACGTCGAGCTCGCGCGCGGAAGCTTCGGCGCCTCGATCGATGAAGTGCGCCAGTGACGCAGAGCACGGATCCGACGTTCGAGGAGGCCCAGCGCGAGCTGGAGCAGATCGTCCACCGCCTCGAGATGGGGCAGGTTCCGCTCGAGGCCGCGATCGCCCTATGGGAGCGGGGCGAGGAGCTGTATCGCCTCTGCGCCTCGAAACTCGACACGGCTGAAGGCCGCATCGAGGAGCTGGCGCGCCGGGTCGACGCGACGAAGCCATAGCGCCCGCGCCGACATCTGCTTAGAATCCGGCGCCATGGCCTCCGTCGAGCTCCTCCAGCGCGTCCCCGTATTCGCCGACCTCGACCAGCGCGAGCTCGAATCCCTCGCGCGACTGTTCAAGGAGCGAACCTTCAGCGCCGGCGGCACGGTCGCGAGCGAGGGGCAGCAGGGCATCGGCTTCTTCGTCATCGAGGAGGGCGAGGCGACGGTGACCGTGCGTGGCGAGGAGCGGTCGAAGCTCCGCTCGGGCGATTCCTTCGGGGAGGTCGCCCTGATCGACGAGGGCGCGCGCACGGCAACGATCACCGCCGATACGGATCTGCGCTGCTGGGGTCTGACTGCGTGGGATTTTCGCCCGCTCGTCGAGAACAACGCGGGCATCGCGTGGAAGATGCTCGGCACCATGGCGAAGCGTCTGCGCGACGCCGAGCAGCGCGAGACGTAGGACTCGATTTAAAACAAGCGCTGTGCCGTCGAAGCACGTTGGGCGGCGCGATTCGTCGAGCCTTCATTCTGAGCCGAGTTCCTGAGCAACAAGCTCCGCGCCTAGCCACTCCCCGAGCGCGACGAGATCCTCGCGCGCGCGAGCCGGAGCGCCGCTTAAGGCATGCGCCTCCACCCCTCCGGGCACGTCGACGACGCGTCCGCCGAAAAGCGCACAGCGCACGCCGGCTTGGGCGCACGCGCCCAGCACTGCCGACGGCGCCTTGCCCTCGAACGTCGTGTGGTCGACGGTCCCTTCGCCGGTGACGACCAGCGCCGCACCCGCGATGCGCTCCCGTAGGCCGACGGCCTCGAGCACGAGCTCGGCTCCCCAGACGAGCTCGGCACCGAGCGCCGCCAGCGCCGCCCCCAGACCCCCTGCCGCTCCCGCTCCTGCAAGGCGGGCGAACGGCGCGAGATCCAAGCGTGACGCGAGCCGCTGCTCGAGCTCCTCCACCTCCGCCTGCCCGGCCCCCTTCTGCGGACCGAACACACGCGCCGCTCCGCGGGCGCCGAGCAGCGGGCTTCGCACATCGCAGGCCGCCGTCACCGGTACCGGAAACTCGCCGAGGAGCTCCAGCAAACCGGCGCCCCCGTCAACCGTCGCCGTCCCGCCAAGGCAGATGATCAGAGCGTCCGGTCTTTGATCGAGCGCCGCATGGATCAGCTCGCCGAGCCCGCGGCTCGAAGCCCGGAGCGGGTCGCGCTCGTCCGGCCCGAGCCGCGAGAGCCCGATCGCCTCTGCGGCCTCCACTACCCCAGTCCCGTCGGGCAGCACGAGCCAGCGCGCCTCCACGGGACGGCCGAGCGGATCCGCCACGACCGCGCCGTGCCACTCGCCGCCCAGCGCCGCGGCGAGAACCGCGGCGGTCCCTTCGCCGCCGTCTGCGACCGGCACCGCCTCTGACGTCACCACCCCGGCGCGCTCGAGCCCCTCGACGATCGCCGTGGCCGCATCGGGCGCGCCGAGCACGCCCTTCAGACCCGCCGGAGCGGCGAGCGCGCGCGGGACGGTGGAGCTCAGACGCCGACGCCGGCCGGCTCGCGCTCGACGGCCTGCGGCTCCTCCTCGACGTCCTTCTCCTCCTCTTCGATGCGACGAAGCGTGGCGAACGAGAGCCCCTCGCGGGCGAGGAAGAGCAGTCCGACCCCCACCCCGACCGACATCTCGAGCACCTGAAGGCCGAGCCCGTACGCGAACCCGCGCGGGTAGTCGACGCCGTACGACACGAGCGGGATCGCGACGGCGGCCTGCAACAGGCCGATGTTGCCGGGCCAAAGCGGAAAGACCGTCGCCACGTTCATCAGCAGCAGCACGAGCGCCGCAGCCGGGAGCGGCGCGTGGATGTCGAAGGCGCGCATGGCGACGTACACGGCGAGGAGCTGGAGGAACCAGCCGCCGCACTGCAGGACGATGGCGGCGACGGCCGCGAGCGGCGCCTTCATCACGCCGAGGCCCCGGCGTCCCATAGAGATCAGGCGGCGCACGGCGCCGAGCTGCTCAGGCGGGGCAGGACGCATGCGCGCGCCTACGAGAGCGAACACGAACAGGACCACTCCGATTCCTGCGACCAGCACGACGCTCGTCACGGCCCAGTGCGGGATCCTGGCCGTGACGAGCACGTACGCCGTCAAAAGCAGAGCGGGCACGAGGTCGAAGACGCGGTGAGCGAAGACGGTGCCGAGCAGGGTCGCGCCCATGCCGCTGCTAGGCGGGAGCCGCCGCCGCAGCACTGCCACCCGCGCGAGTTCGCCGATGCGGCCGGGCAGCACCGCGTTCGCGAGCAGGCCGACGGAGAACGCCGAGAAGATGCGAGGGAACGCCGGGTGCGGATGCGGCAGCGCCTGGCTGATCACAGTCCGCCAGGCGAGCGCGCGCACCACGACCGAGGCCAGGTTGAGGCCTAGCGCCCCCGCGAGCCAGACCCAGGAGACGATGCGAAAGGCGTCGAGCACCGGCTCCCACTCGGGCCCGCGCCACCAGAGGAGCGCGAAGGCGACCACGAGCAGCGGCAGGACGAGCGCGGCGCGGGCTGCGGAACTCCGCGGCAGGCGTACCCTCACGCCGCGACCGCCGTGCGCGACCCGCCGAGCGCGAGCTCGTAGACGTCGGTCAACCGACGGGCGATGCCCTCCCACGAGTAGCGCTCCTCGGCGATGCTACGGGCTGCGGAGCCGAGCGCGCGGCGGCGCTCCTCCGCGGAAAGCAGCTCGACGAGCGCTGCCGCGAGCGCCGCGGGATCGCCCGGCGGCACCATCACCCCTGCCGACTCGTCCATCACGTCGCGGTAGCCGGCGATGTCGGAGGCCACGACCGGGGTCGCGCACGCGAAGGCGCGCATGAGCACCATGCCGAAGCTCTCGCCACCAAGCGACGGGGCCGCCATCGCCTTGGCCGCCTGGAGCTCCACGGTGAGGTCGTCCTGCGAGAGGAACCCCAGGACGTCGATCGCCGAGCGCTCCACACGCTCGCGCGTCATCAGCAGGCGCACGGCGAGGGGGTCCGAGCCGACGATGCGCAAGCGCGCACCCGTGCGCGCGTGCACCTCCGGCCACGCGCGCAGCATGATCGCGAGGCCTTTCCGTGTCTCGTGGCGGCCGACAAAGACGACGCGGTTCTCGCGCGCGCCGGGGTCGGCAGCAGGCGGGACGAGCACGCCGTTCGGGATCACGTGGTAGTCGCCCGGCGCGTACGCCTGCGCCGACTGCCGCGCTGCCTCGGAGACTGCGACGCGCTGGTCGATCCTGTCGAGTAGGAAGCCCCAGACGTGCATGGCGGCCTTCGCCCAGCCGAGCTCCCCGGAGGCGTGGAACGTCGCCACGACCGGCGTGCGCGCGAGCGCCAGCGCCGCCACGCTGATCGCGGGCGTCAGCGGCTCGTGCACATGCAGAAGATCGAAGCGCTCGCGCTCGAGGGCGCGGCGAACGCGCCCGACCGTGCGCGGGCTCAAGATGATGTTCGGCAACGAGCCGTTGGCGGGCACGATCACCGAGCGCCCCACCGGGATCACGTCCGGCGGCGGGCTGTCGTGGCGGCCCAGCCGCGGGTGGAGCGCGCGCGTGAAGCTGCCGGGCGGGTCGTTGCCCATGATGCGGCGCGTCTCGTTGCCGAGCCGGCCAAGCGCGCGGGCCTGGAGCTCGGCGTGCTCGACCACGCCGCCCCAGAACGACCACGAGTACGGGACGACGATCCCGACCTTCACCGCGCGGAGTCTAAGCCGCAGGGTCGGGGCGTAGACTGCGCGGATGGAGGGACTCGCCGAGCTGCACACCCACCTCGGCGGCTCGGTCTCGTCCGACATCCTCTGGAGCCTGGCCCACGAGCAGGGTATAGCGCTGCCCGTCAAGGACTACTGGGAGTTCGAGCGGCTCGTGACCGTGTCCGACCCTCGCGGCGTCCCGAATCTCGACGCGCTGAACGACATCTACCGCTGGACGGAGCTGATCCAGTCGAGCCCGATCGCCGTCGAGCGCTCGGTGCACGCGGCCATCGGCGGCGCCTACCGCTCGCAGGGAATCACCACGCTCGAGCTGCGCTTCAACCCCATGAAGCGGAACCGCGGCGGCGAGCGCGACCTCGACCACATCATCATGGCCGCCTCGCGCGGCCTCGACCGCGCGAGCCTCGAGTACCCGCAGGTGCGCGCCGGGCTGATCCTGATGATGGACCGCACGTTTACTGAGCGCCAGAACGCAATCATCGTCGAGAAGGCCATCCGCTACGCGCCGCGCGGGATCGTCGGCATCGACATCGCGGGGCCGCGGCCGGACGCGGCGCGCTACCCGTACGCGGAGCTCGCGCCGCTCGTGGACGAGGCGCGCGAGGCGGGCCTCGGAGTGACCATCCACGTCGGCGAGGAGGGCGTCGAGCACGGTGTGGACGAGATCGGCGAGGTCGTCGAGGCGCTGCGGCCCGATCGCATCGGCCACGGGATTCTGGCCGCGCGCGATGTCGAGCTGATGGCCGCGCTGCGGGGCGCCGGCATCGTGCTCGAGATCTGCCCGACGTCGAACCTGCTGACGAAGGCGCTGGCCGGCGAGAATGAGGTGCGCGACACGCTGCGGGCGTTCGCCGACCACGGCGTGCCGTTCACGATCGCGACGGACGGCCCCGAGATGATGCGCACGCACCTGCGGGACGAGCTCGACCTGCTCAGGCGGATCGGCGCGCTCGACGAGGACGAGCTCGCCGAGGCCAACCGGCGAGGGCATGAGGCGGCATTCGTGCGCCGCGAAGCCGTCGCGGCCCGCTAGACGTATTTCGCGCGATTACGCCTTCTGGACAATGGGCGCCGGGGCGTGCCGGTGTTAGCGTCGGCCTCATGCAGCCTGTCCTCATCAACCGCGGTCCGCATCTCACCGAGCGGCAGCGGCAGGTCGTGGAGCTCATCGCGGAGGGATGCTCGAACGACGAGATCGGCGAGCGCCTCGGAATTTCCGGGCGAACCGCGAAGGCGCATTGCGACGTCCTGCGGCAGAAACTCGGCGTGACGCGGCGCCGGCACATTCCAGCGGCGTACCGCGCGGCGACGGGAGACGACCCCGCGCACGCCACGTCCGCCACCGACGCGGACGGCTGACGGCAGCCCGCCTGCGTCCCGGGCGCAGGTCGGGCAGCCGCACCGGGCCCCGCCCCACTCGGCGGAAGAAAGCGCGTTAGCCTACGACGCGAAAGCAATGGGGGAAGCGCACCCTGAGGCGGTTCCGCCCGGGCGCCAGCACATCATCCGGCGCCCCCGCTTGACGCGCCTCCTGGACGAGAGCGGCGCCCGCATCATCTTGCTCATCGCGCCGGCCGGCTACGGCAAAACAACTCTTGCGCGCCAGTGGCTGGAGGACAAGCCGCATGCCTGGTACCGCGGAGGGCCGGCGTCAGCAGACGTCGCCGCTTTGGCATTGGGTTTGGCCGCTTCCGCGGCCCGAATCGTTCCAGAAGCGGACGCAAGACTGCGAGACCGGCTCCGCGCCACCGGAAACGCTGAGCGTGAAGTAGACCTCCTCGCCGAACTTCTCGCTGAAGAGCTCGCGGCGTGGCCAACGGACGCGTGGCTCGCTTTTGACAACTACCAGTTCGCAATGCCGTCTCCAAGCTGTGAGGAGTTCGTTGACCTACTACTCCGCGAAACGCCGATCCGAGTGCTCGTGACAGCACGCCAGCGTCCCGCTTGGGCGAGTGCGCGTCGTGTTCTTTATGGAGAACTTTTCGAAATCCGGCGTGAATCGCTGACCATGAACGGGGAGGAAGCCAATCGCGTCCTAGTGCGCACGGATCCCTCGCCGAACGTCCTCGCCGCTCGTGCTCAGGGATGGCCTGCCGTCCTTGGTCTCGCCGCCATGACGAGGGGTGCGCCTCGAGAGGCGGACGTAACTGGACCGCTCTACGACTATTTCGCCGACGAACTCCTTCGCAACCTCAATGCTTTTCACCGCTCGGCACTACACCACCTTGCAGTGTCTCCCTTCGTAACGACCGAGCTTGCGGACCTCCTATTCGGCGAGAGTGAAGGACGTGCAGTTCTCGATGTCGCGGTCACGGGTGGCTTTCTGAGTCCGGAAGATTCTAGCTCCTTTGAAATGCATCCACTGCTACGAGATTTTCTCTGCGCCAGGCTCTCTACGGAGCCACGACAAACAGGCGTAGCAAAGCGTATCTTCGCGTACTTGGTAGGGCGGGGCTTATGGGACGAGGCCTTCGAGGTAATTGAACTCACCGAGTCGCCCGACCTCCTCCCTGAGCTTCTAGCCGCAGCGATGGACGCTTTGCTTCAATCCGGTCGCGTTTCTACCTTACAACGATGGTTGTCGTACGCACGCGAAAGCCATGTCAGCGCACATTTAGCCGATCTCGCAGAAGCGGAACTAGCCTTTCGCAGTGGCGATTATCCAAAGGGACAGGCGCTCGCCCAGAACGTCGCTGGACAATTCAGCCTGGACAGGCGTTGGGCATCGCGCGCGTGGACCACGGCGGGAAAGTGCGCGTTCCTCGGGAGCCGAGAAGCGGAGGCCTTGGAGCTCTGCCGACGCGCCGAAGATTCCGCCAAGAGTAAAGCCGACCTGCGCGAGGCCCTTCTTGGCAAATTTAATGCCGCCTTAGATCTCGAGCTTCCTGAGGCTTCTGAGACTCTGGCGAGATTGGAAGCTCTTGAGGACGACTCGCTTTCCGCTCGACTGCGCATCGCAAGTGCTCGGATTCTTCTCGCCTCGCGTATGGGGGGCGTGCAAGAGGCGATGGAACACGCCTGGCTATTGCTTCCGCTGGCTCCGAATTGTGCCGATCCGATGGCCCGCACCTCGTTCTTCAACCTTCTAGCGCGGTCCTTATCTATGGTTGCTGCCTACGACCGAGCAGAAGATGTCGCACGACGAGGACTCCATGACGCCGAAGGTCATCGTCTGACATTCACGCTACCGCACCTCTTGATCGCTAGCGCGGCCTCTGCCGTGGGCCGACGCGACTACCGGGCGGCGTTCAACTTTCTGCGCCGTGCGGAGGTTGGTGCGGCCCGGATGTCCGATTCCTATTCGCTTGTGACTGCACGCGCGATTCGAGTACGCGCGATGGTTTCGCAAGGCGTGTCCCTGCAGGTAGGAGATGCTCAACCAGTTGCGGATGTCGCGAGCGGGATACGAGGTGAGTACATCTCGTCACTTGCCCTTGCGAGAGCGTGTGCCGGAGATGTGGGGCAGGCTCGGGAACTCAGGCGTTTTGCCGCAGCCGTGACGACTTCGCTCGAAACGGCCACACTGGTCGCGTGGGTCGATGCGATCCTTGCATTGCGCCTGAATCCGACAAATTACCGTGCCTCGGTCGAGGCTTTCCGAGCCTCGCAGGCGAGCGGCTACTTGGACTTCTTCGTCTGTGCCTACCGCGGCTTCCCGCCTATCAATGCGGCGGTGCTTCGGGAGCCTACGCTTGAAAGTGCTGTGCGCGACATACGAGCCCGGGCCGGAGACGCAAGAACGACATCGGACGGGCTTTGGACACGTGGGCACGACGGTAGCCCTAACCCACTATCGCCGCGAGAGCAGGAAGTTCTCGATCTCATCGCCGCCGGAAGCACGAACCGTGAGATTGCCCAGGCGTTGTTTCTAAGCGAATCAACCGTCAAAGTACACGTTCGCCACATTCTCGACAAACTTGGCGTCCGCTCACGGACTGAGGCGGCGATCCGCGCTCGCGAACTAGACCAAAGCAGCGACACCTGAAGCCGAGCAGGGGGGCGCGCTGAGCGCTCGCCCGCCCACGCAATAAGCAGCGTCTGCTGACTCCAAGACTGCAATGAACGCAACAATTGCCGCTGGATCAAACTGCGATCCTACCCCTTCGATGAGACGAGTCCGCGCCTCCCTGCTTGGCATCGCCGCACGATACGGCCGATCGGAAGTCATGGCGTCGTACGCGTCGGCAACAGCGAGGATGCGCGAGATCTGCGGTATCTCACTGCCGCAGAGACCATCTGGGTAGCCACGGCCGTCGAGTCGTTCGTGATGATGCCGAACGATGCGCGCAATGTCTGCATAGTCGTCGACGTTTGCGAGAATCCTCTCTCCAATCGCCGAATGCTCCTCCATGACCTCGCGTTCCTCGGGCGTGAGGGCGCCGGGCTTTTCAAGCAGGCCGGGAGGCAGGCCAATCTTGCCAATGTCATGTACCAGCCCGCAAAGATGAGCAGCGTCCTGGTCTTCTTTCTGGAGACCGAGCTCGCATGCTATGTCGCGAGAATACTGAGCCACAGCCGCCGAGTGGCCAGCAGTGTAGCGATCGCGTGCGTCGAGTGTGGCTACTAGAGCTGTTGCAAATGAAAGGTTCGCGTGCTCCAAGCGGGCGTACGCACGACCCAGATCTCCCAGTGCTTCTTGCTGGCGTCGGGTGACAACGAACAGTCTGTGTGCTGCAAGGGCTGGAATGAAGAACAGTGCCGCGGTCACAGGGGTGAGGAATAAGTACGCGTACGCCAGCAGGCCGGCGACGGCGCTATACATTGGTATGCCGGCTGCGGCGACCTTCATCGACTCGCGAACGACGTCGGTTGGGCGCCCCGAGCGTCGCACAGCAAGTGTTAGAGAGGTAACCCCGAAGTCAACGGCGAAGATCGTGGCGGTCGCAACTGCGGTCGCAAGACCAACACGAAGTGCAGGATCATAACCCGTATGCAATACGAAGTGTGCGGCTAGCCCCGCGAGAGCGCCATCGAGAGTGCGGTTGGCCGTCCAGACGAGCCACCGCAGGTAAGGGGAATCGACCGCTCGCGCCGACTGCGCTCTGCGCGGAATGGGAAGGTCGGCCAAGAGCGCGGCGAATCCCACCGCTGCACCCGCCAAGGGCCCAAAGACCACTGCAGCGAACGTGAGAGGCAAGAAGGCCGCCGAGACATGGAGATTCGCCGTTAGGCGGATGCTCTGCTTTTCAACCAGCGCCGCTAGGCACATGAACGCCAGGACGGGCCAGGCCTCCCGCTGCGCGCTCCAGGAGAAGCCGACGGCAAGCAACAAAGTAAGGAGGATCGCCGTCGCGGAAACTAGCGCGAAGACGTAGACGTGCAGCACCCACCGTGCGCCCCAACGAGGCTGGTTTATGGGGGCCTTTGTCCGTGGCCTAGCGAATCTACTGGAAGGGTCCTTGAAATCTACCAATGCGCCTGTCATCATTGCCTTGCCGTCAGTCCCTACCAAGGGAGAATCGATGAAGTCCGCCCGTTTTCCGGGGAACATCAAGGGCTGGTAACACTGGCTTAGCTTCCGTTGCCCGCCGGTGCGTGGCGTCCCCCGTTAGAGGGATCCTGCGCGCCGGCGGAAACGGCGGCCTTGCAGGCAGTTTCTTAGGTGATCAGCCCGCGGCGGAAGCCGACCGCGACGGCGTGGGCGCGCGAGCGCGCCTGCAGCTTCGCCAGCAGGTGACGGACGTGCGACTTGACCGTCTCCTCCGAGAGGAAGAGGCGAACGCCGATCTCGCGGTTCACGAGGCCGTCGCAGACAAGCTGGAGTACCTCGATCTCGCGCGGCGTCGGCTCCTGCTCGAGCTCCCTGAGCGGGCCCGAGAAGGGGATGATGTCAGCGGAGGTTCCGTTCCCGTTCGTGCCCCGGCGCGCCGCGACCTCGTCGAAGCGGCGCGAGTGGTCCATGTACCGGGAGAGAATCTCCTTGCGCTCAGCAGCGTCCACGGGGAAGTCATCGGCCTGCCGGCGCGGCCGCTTTAGACGACTGGCATCCCTCGTTTCGGGGGATTTTTCGCTTGATCGTCAGGCGCCGAGCGCCATGCTCCAGCTGCCGAGACCGGCCGGGCCGCGCAGGCAGATGGCCGCCCCGAGACCGTGGTACGTTGCCCAGCGGCCGTGGTTCAGGTCGCGCGCTCGGCGGCGGAGCGCGAACTCGAAGTGGCCCCAGCCGGCGCTGTAGCCGATATACCGGAACTTCGTGAGGGCCAGCCGCTCACCGCGGCGGTGCCGCTCGGCAAAGTATGCGAACAGGCCCTTGCGCGAGTACTCGACGCGGGTGTTGCCGTTCTCCGTCTCGCTCGCGGTGCTCACCGCATACCACTGGTAGCGGATACGCACCCAGATGAAGGACAGTTCCTCGCGATCGCCGCGGTTGAACGCGCGCACGAACTCGTCCACGAGCGCGCGTACGTCGGCGCCGCGACAGAAGGGCGGCTCGCGCTCGGCCGGCGTCGTGGCCGGCGCCTTCGACGCTGCGGCCGCCAGCGCGGCCACAACCGCAGCGGCCACGACTGCGGCGATCGCTCTGGAGAACCGGACGCGCCGCATCGCAGGAGCGTAGCGCGACCTAGGTCGGCGGCGGCTCCCAGGGTGTCGGCTGCAAACCGGCGTCGAAGATCGGCTCTACCTCGTGCGGCTTGATCTCGCCCTGCTTGATCTGCTCCGCCCAGTGACACGCGACCGTGTGGCCGGGGCCGAGCTCGCGAAGCGGCGGCACCTCGTCGCGGCAGCGGGTCGGCTGCACGTACGGGCAGCGCGTGTGGAAGCGGCAGGCAGGCGGCGGGTTCGCCGGGCTTGGCAGATCGCCGGCGAGCAGAATCGTCTGCCGTTGTTGCTCAACCTCGGGGTCCGGGATGGGCACGGCCGAGAGCAACGAGATCGTGTACGGGTGCAGCGGGTTGTCGTAGAGCTCGTCCGACGGAGAAACCTCCACGATCGAGCCGAGGTACATCACCGCGATCCGGTCCGAGATGTGCCGCACAACGGCCAGGTCGTGCGCGATGAAGAGGTAGGTGAGGTCGAACTCCTGCTGGAGCGTCTCGAGCAAATTGATGATCTGCGCCTGGATCGAGACGTCGAGCGCCGACACCGGCTCGTCGCAGACGATGAAGTCCGGGTTCACCGAAAGCGCACGCGCAATGCCGATGCGCTGCCGTTGCCCTCCCGAGAACTCGTGCGGATAGCGGCTGGCGGCGTCCTGCGGGAGTCCCACGGTTCTGAGGAGCTCGCGCACCCGCGCACTGGCTTGCCGTCCGGACGCGAGACCGTGCACACGCAGCGGCTCGGCGATCATGCGACCGATGCTGTGCCTCGGATTCAGGGAGGCATACGGATCCTGGAAGATGATCTGCATCCGCCGACGCAGCTCCCGCAGCTGGGACTCGCGGAGGTTCGTGATGTCCTGGCCGTCGAAGACGATGCGGCCCGCGGTTGGCTTGTAGAGCCGCAAGATCGCGCGACCGACGGTCGACTTGCCGCAGCCGGACTCCCCGACGAGGCCGAGCGTCTCGCCGCGGCGGACCTCGAACGTGACGTCGTCGACCGCCTTGATGTCGCCGATGTGGCGGTCGAGCACGACACCGCTCTTGATCGGGAAGTAGACCTTCAGGTTCTCGAGCTGGACGAGTGCCCCGTCGCGCGACCGGCTTTCGCGGAGTTGGCGCTCTTCGGTCACAGACATGTGCGCCTTTCCGGGGTATGCTCGCAGCGGGTGGCGGGTGGCCAGATCCCCACCCAGGGTGGGGAACCTCTCACTTGGCCACCATGGCCGCGCGCTCGCGGCCCCACTCATCCTCTGGAACCGGGTTGAAGCACGCGACTGCGTGTCCGCGCTCGATCTCGACGAGCGGGGGCACCTCCTGGCGCGACAGGTCGACCTCATAGCGGCACCTCGGCTGGAACGGACATGCCGCCGGAGCGCTCAGCATGTCACGCGGCGCGCCCTCGATCGGGTGAAGCCGGGTGGCGCGCGCGGCGTCGAGACGGGGCACGCTCTGCAGCAGCCCGAACGTGTACGGGTGCCGGGGTCGCGCGAACAGCTGCTTCGCGCTCCCGGTCTCGACGAACATGCCCGCGTACATCACGTTGACCCGCTCGCACATACCGGCCACGACGCCGAGGTCATGCGTGATCAGGATCAACGCCGTCCCGTGCTCGGTTACGAGTTCCCGCAAGAGCTCCAGGATCTGCGCCTGGATGGTCACGTCGAGCGCGGTCGTCGGCTCGTCGGCGATGATGACCTTCGGCTCGCAGGCGAGCGCCATCGCGATCATCGCGCGCTGGCGCATCCCTCCCGAGAACTGATGCGGATAGTCGCGTAGGCGGGCCTTCGGGCTCGGGATTCCCACGCGATCGAGCAGGTCGGCCGTGCGAGCGGTGGCGTCCCGCCGGTTCAGGTCCAGATGCGTCTCGAGCGACTCGCGAATCTGCCGGCCGACAGTGAGTACCGGGTTCAGGCTCGTCATCGGATCCTGGAAGATCATCGCGACGTCCTTGCCACGGATAGAGCGCATCGCGCGGTCGCTCAAGCGAAGCAGGTCACGGCCCTCGAAGCGGGCAGAGCCAGCGAGGACACGCCCTGCCCGCGGCAGCAGTCCCATGGTGGCGAGCGCGGTCACGCTCTTGCCGCAGCCGGACTCGCCGACGATCGCGAGCGTCTCGCCCCGTGAGACGTCGAACGAGATGCCGTTGACGGCGTGTACCGTCCCGCGGCTCGTCCAGAACTGGACGCGGAGATCCTCGATCGCGAGCACCGGCTCGCTCCCGTTGCTAGACACGCCCGCGCAGCTTTGGGTCGAGCGCTTCCCTGAGCCCGTCGCCGATCAGGTTGAAGCCGAGTACCGAAACCAGGATCGCGACGCCCGGGATGATGGCCAGGAACGGCCCGACCGTCAGATACTCGTTCGCCTCGGTCAGCATCGTCCCCCACTCGGGCGTGCTCGGATCCTCGACGCCCAGCCCTAGAAACCCGAGCCCCGCCACGTCGATGATCGCGGTCGCCATCGCCAAAGTGCCCTGGACGATCACGGGCGAGATGGCGTTCGGAACGACGTGCGAGACGAGGATGCTCGGCCCCCGCACGCCGACCGCGCGGGCGGCGAGCACGTAGTCGTGCTCCCGTGCGGCGAGGATCGAGCCGCGCAACAGCCGCGCGAAGATCGGCACGTTGACAACGCCCACCGCAATCATCACGTTGGTCAGGCTGTTGCCCAGCATCGCGACGATGCCGATGGCGAAGAGCAGGCCGGGGATGGCGAGCATGACGTCCATCGCGCGCATGATCACCGAGTCCACGTACCCACCCACGTAGCCGGCGATCGCGCCCAGCACGAGCCCGGCCGCCAGACCGATCGCAACCGCGACGATGCCGATCACGAGCGAGTACCGCGCACCGTAGACGATGCGGCTGAATAGGTCGCGGCCCTGGAGGTCGATGCCGAACCAGTGTTCCAACGAGGGGCCGACCGGCCTCCCCAAGTCAAGCGCGTTGAGGTTCGGCTCGAGCGGGTCGTGCGTCGCGATGAGAGGCGCGAATGCCGCAGTGATTACGAAGAGCGCCACGAGGACGGCGCCGATCACGGCGCCGGGATTTCGGACCAGTCGGTGAAACGCGTCGCGCCACAGACCGGTCGGCGCAGCGAGCTGGAGCTCGGCGGCCTCGAGCTCGGCGACCGACATTAGTGCCCCTCCAGGCGATACGCGCCGGCCAGCCCGCGGCCACGCGGGGCCGGACCCCGGCTTCGCCCTTGCCAAGGCTCCCGACCTTGCCCGCGGCCGAGTGCGACCTCGCGCTTGGTGCTCGCAACCGGGAAACTCGGCAGCATCGGGCGAAGCGGCACTTAGCTGTACCGGATCCGCGGGTTGATGATCGCGTAGGAGACGTCGACGATCAGGTTCACGAGCACGAAGACGAGCGCGAGGAACATGATCCCGCCCTGCAGCACCGGGTAGTCGCGGTTGAAGATCGCGTCGCGCAACCACGATCCCATCCCCGGGAAGGCGAAGATCGTCTCCGTGAGCACAGCCCCGGAGAGCAGCAGGCCGACCTGGAGGCCGATGATCGTCGAGATGGGCAGGAGCGCGTTGCGAAGGACATGCCGCCGGTCGACGATCCGGGGCGGCAGGCCTTTCGCGCGCGCGGTCCTGACGTAGTCCTCGTTCTGCACGTCGAGCACCGACGCGCGGGTGATCCGGGTGATGATGGCGAGCGGGATCGAGCCGAGCGCCACGGCAGGCAGGATCAGATGCTTGATCGCGTCCGTGAACGCCGTCCAGTCCCGTCGGATGATCGCGTCGAGCACATAGAAGTTCGTCGGGTGCTCACGCGTCGCGAGGATGTCCTCCCGCCCGACGCTTGGAAGCCATCCCAGCCGAACGGCGAAGATGTACTTGAGGATGATGGCGAGGAAGAAGACTGGAACTGAGATCCCAACCAGGGATCCGGCTAGGGTCAGGTGGTCGAGAACACCTCCGTGGCGTTTCGCCGCGAAGAAGCCGATTGGCACCCCGATCCCCATCGCGAAGATCATCGCCATCAGGGCGAGCTCGATCGTCGCCGGGAAGCGCGTACGAATCTCTTCCGTCACCTCTCGACGCGTCGCCGAGCTCACGCCTAGGTTGCCGCTCGCGAGCGTCTGCACGTACTTCAGGTACTGGACGGGTAGCGGCTCGTCGAGTCCGTACTGCTCGCGGTACTGCTTGATCAGCGCAGGCGTTGAGCGCTCTGCGAGCAGCGCCTCGGCTGGGCCGCCCGGGAGGTTGTGCACCCAGGCGAAGACGAGGACGGAGACGCCGAAGAGAATCGGAACGAGGAGCAGCAGCCGGCGAACGACGAAACGCAGCATGTCGTTCGCCGGCTGACTAGCTCTGTTCCTCTACTGACCGCCGACCGAAGTGCCGCCGAACCACACGCCGCCGACAGGCGTCGCGATCAGGTTCAGCACGCGCTTCTGCGCGCCGAGCGCCGGCGTCGCATGGGCGTACGGGACGGCCGGCACCGACTTTGACAGAAGGATGCTCACCTTCGTGTACATCGCCGTCCGCTTCTTCAGGTTGGTCTCGACCTCGGCCTTCTGGATCAAGGTCTGGATCTGGTTGTTGCGCCAGCCGAACTGTGGGCTGAACGTCTTGAAGAACGTCCCGACGAAGTTGTCAGGATCGCCGAAGTCACCGGTCCAGCCGATCAGGTTCAGATCGCCGGCGGTGCCGCTGTTGACCCTCGCTACGTAGTCGGGACGCCAGGGTGCGCTTCGGACTTCGACGTTGAAGCCCGAGTTTTCCAGGCTCGCGGCGAACGCCTCGAAGTTCCGCTTCGGGTCCGGCATGTACGGCCGCGTGACACCCGTGGGGTACCAGAACTCGACCTTCACGGGAAGCGTCAGGCCGGCCTGCCGCAGCAGGGCCTTCGCCCGCTCGGGGTTGTACGGGTACTTCTGCACCTTGTTCGTGTAGCCGAACAGGCCCGGCGGCAGGAAGCCGTGCGCAACCCGGCCGGTGCCGAAGTAGAACTGCTTCACGACCGCCTCGCGATCGAGGCCATGAGCAACAGCCTGGCGAACCAGCTTGTTGTTGAACGGCGGCCGCGCCGAGTTGATGGTCACGTAGGCGACGTTGAACGCCGGCCGCTTGATGACCTTGAGGCTGTTGTTGCTCTCGATCGACGGCACGTCCTGGGGTGCCGCGAGGTCGTAGGCGTTGACCTCACCGGTCTGGAGCGCCTGCAGCCGGGCAGTGTTCGCCGCGATCGGCCGGATGACGATCCGGTCCAGCTTGGCCTTCGGGCCCCAGTAGCGTGGGTTCTTTGCGAGCTCGACCTTCTGGCCCACCGTCCAGCTGACGAATTTGTAGGGGCCGGTCCCTGTCGGGTGACTGAACGCATACGTCCCTGTCGCCTTGAAAGCCCCGCTCCGAAGCTCGCCCTGGTCGGCGCCGTACTTCTTCATCGCCGTCGGGCTCTGCATGGCGAACGCTTGGAGGACCAGCCAGTTGAGGAACGTGCCCGACTTCTGCGTCAGCTTGACGATCGCGGACGAGCCCTTCGCCGCGCAACTCCGGTAGAGCGGCTTCGAGAGCGTCGAGCTCTCGTTCTTCCTGAAGCCGCGGAAGGCCGCCTGGTAGTAGTAAGTCGCGCCTGCGTTCTGGAACGGTCCCGTCCAGTTGTACCAGCGGTTGAAGTTGGCGCAGACGGCCTTGGCATTGAACGCCGTGCCGTCGTGGAACTTGACGCCTTTCCGCAGCTTGAAGGTGTACGTCTTGCCGTCCTTGCCGACGCTCCAGCTCGTCGCGAGCCCGGGGACGACCTTCAGCGTTCCCGGCTTCAGCCTGACGAGCCCTTCGTACATCTGCTCGGTGACGCGGAACGACTCGCCGTCCGAGACGAGCGCCGGATCGAGATACGTCGGGTCCGCGGCGCCCGCGAACACGAGCGTGCCTGCCTGGCTCTTCAAGATCGCTGCGCCGGCTGTCGCCGTCACTGTCACGGCGACCGCCGCAGCGATCAAGATTTTCACTTTTCGTCCCCTCACATCGACTCCTTTCGTCCTCCGCGGCCGTTCGGCCGCCGGAAGTATCCAGGAGATCCGACGCTGCGGCAAGCAGTCCGGTTAGTTGACGGGCACCGAAACCCGCGCAAATCGAAGGGGCAACCCGGTTCGGCCGCCCCTGATGTCGGCCGTCGACGCCTGTTAGGCGGCCGCGACGGAGATCATGTCGCGCAGCGCCGAGAGCCGCGCCAGCGCCTGGGCCTCGAGCTGTCGCACGCGCTCACGCGTGAGGTCGAGCTCCGCGCCGATCGCCTCGAGCGTCCACGGCTCTCCCTCGAAGCCGAAACGCAGCTCGAGGATGCGCCGCTCGCGCTCCGGCAGCGCGTCGAGTGCCTTGCGGACGCCCTGGCGGCGCAGCGACTCCTCGGCCTCGTCGAACGGGTCGGCGGCCTCGCGGTCGGCGAACAGGTCGCCTAGCTCGCCCTCATCGTCCGCGCCGACCGTCTGATTAAGCGAGACGGAAGCGTGCGCGGCTCCGAGCGCCTCGTCCACATGCTGCATGGGCAGACCGGTCGCCTCTGCGAGCTCGTCCTTCGTCGCCTCGCGCCCGAGCTCCACCTCGAGCCGGCGTGCCGCGCGCGACAGCTTCTGCTGGCGCTCGACGACGTGCACGGGCACGCGGATCGTGCGCGCGTGATTGGCGACGGCGCGCTGCACCGACTGGCGGATCCACCAGGTCGCGTAGGTCGAGAACTTGAAGCCGCGGCGCCAGTCGAACTTCTCGACTGCGCGGTTAAGTCCCAGGGTGCCCTCCTGGATGAGGTCGAGGAACGGCACGCCGAGGCCTCGATAGCCCTTGGCGATGGAGACGACGAGCCGCAGGTTCGACTCGATCATGCGGCGCTTGGCCCGTAGGTCGCCGCGCTCGATGGCCTTCGCGAGCGCGACCTCGTCGGCGGCGGTCAGCAGCTTGTGGCGGCCGACGTCCGCGAGGAAGAGCTGGAGACTGTCGGCGGTCGCGGGCAGCAGGTTGCGATCGGTGGCGGGGGGCGGCGGGGGCGCTGCGGGCTGCTTTTCGGCAGGCGGCGCCGCTGCGGCAGCCGTCGGCTCGCCGACCTCCAGCCCGATCGCCTCGAGCTCGCGCGTCAGCTGCTCGACGTCGTCCTCGGCCAGATCGTGCTCGAGCGCGAGCGCCTCGAGCTCGGTCGGCTCGACGAAACCACGCTCCTCGGCGGCCTCGACCATCGTCCGGCCGCCCTCGCTCTCAAGCAGTTCGTGAAGTTGATGCTGGGTCAACTGGTTCTCAGCGTCCTTTCGTGTGGCATTCCGGCGGGCTTCCAACTCTACGACGTCTCTCGGTCGTCCTCTGTAAAACCTTTGGCTCGATCGGGTGAAACCTTCGGTCTTGCAGGCGCTTAGCCTCCAGCGAGGGAAAACGTTGCGTCACTCACGACTATTCCGCCGAGGCCGACGAGCGGCTCGGTCCGGACGGTGTCCCGAGGGGCGCCTCACCTACATATACGCGCGCGGGCCGAAAAGGTTGGCGCCTACGCGTCCGCGGTCCCGACGGTTTCTCGCTCTGTGCGGTCAGAACCGTTTGCATAGGCGCCTTCACCGTCGGCCGCGCGAGGCTTCGACGCCCACTCCTCGTCGAACTCGACACGCCACTTGCCATCCTCGGCCTGCTCCAGCTTGAGCTTCGCGTTGAACGTGCGTCCGGAGCGGCCGCGGAAGCCGGGTACCGCCTTCTCAGTTCGGCGCTTCTCCATCAGCTCCCTGACCACGCTCGGGGGCAGGGTCTTCCCGGCCTTCGACTTCCAGATCACGAAGCCGCAGCCCGGATCGTCCTTCGTCCAGCACGAGTACCCCTTGCGGTTCTCGATCACGTCGCGGCCGCAGATCGGGCACGGGCCTAGGTTGGCGCGCTCGATCTTGACGTCCCTGAGCTTGTCGAGCTCGCCCACAGTCTCCGCGGTGAAGCGGACGATGTCGTCGATGAACTTCGGCCGGGTGTCGGTGCCCTGCTCGATCCGGCCGAGCCGGTGCTCCCAGTCGCCCGTCAGCTCCGCCGAGGTCAGCGGGTGCGAGCCGAGCAGGCGGATCACCTGGATGCCCTTGTCGGTCGCGTGGAGCGCGCGGCCCTCGCGCTCGATGTAGCCGACCTGGATGAGCCGCTCGATGATCGCCGCGCGCGTGGCCGGCGTGCCGATGCCCGAGTCCTTCATCGCCTCCCGCAGCTCGGCCTCCTCGATGTCCTTGCCGGCCGTCTCCATCGCGCCCAGCAGCGAGGCCTCCGTAAAGCGCCGAGGCGGCTGGGTCTCCTTGCGGAGGGACTCGACCGAGCGTGTCTCGACCTCCTCGCCCTCCTCGAGACGCGGTAGCTGCTGGTCACCGCCCGAGTCTTCCTCGCCGTCGTCCGAGCGACGCGGGCGCGCCTCCTCGCCGTAGACCGCGCGCCAGCCCGCCTCGACGAGCACGCGGCCGCTGGTGCGGAAGACGTGTTCCTCGACGGTCGTCTCGACCCGCGTGCGCTCCCAGAGTGCGTCTGGGTGGAAGACGGCCAGGAACCGTTTGGCGACAAGGTCGTAGATGCGGCGCTCGTCCTCGCCCATCTTCGCGAGGACATGTTTGGAACGCGTCGGGATGATCGCGTGATGGTCGGTGACCTTCTTGTCGTTCACGACGCGTGCGAGCGGCAGCTCTGCGAGCCGCGTCACGAACGCGGCCGCAGCGGCGTACTCGCGGTTCTGGCCGACGAACTGAGCCGTTGGGCGGATCTCCTCGATGAGATCGCCGGAGAGGTAGCGGGAGCTGGTGCGGGGGTACGTGATCGCCTTGTGCTCCTCGTAGAGCCGCTGCGCCGCCTGGAGGGTGCGACGCGCCGAGAAGCCGAAGAGCGTATTTCCGTGGCGCTGGAGCGACGTCAGGTCGTAGAGGAGATCGGGCCGGTCGCGCTCCTCCTTGCGCTCGAGCTTGGTGATCGTGCCGGGGTGGTTCCCGCACGCCTCGACGACGGCGGCAGCATCCCTCTCGGGGAGCCGCTTGCCGCCGAGGTAACGACCGCGGTACTCGCGCTCGCCGGACGCCGCGAAAAGTGCCTCCACGAGCCAATAGGCCTCCGGCTTGAAGGCGCGGATTTCCTCCTCGCGGCGCGCCACGAGCGCGAGCGTGGGGGTCTGGACGCGACCCAGCGAAACGGCTCCGTCGAACGCGGAGCGCAGGCGGATCGACGCTGCGCGGGTCGCGTTCATGCCCACGAGCCAGTCAGCCTCCGAGCGTGAGCGCGCGGCAGCCTCGAGCGGGGCGAGCTCCTCTCCGGGGCGCAGCTCGCCGAAGGCCTCCTGGATCGCCTTGCGAGTCATCGAGTTCAGCCACAGGCGCTTGACGGGCTTCTTGACCTTCGCCGTCTCGTAGACGTACGCGAAGATCAGCTCGCCCTCGCGCCCTGCGTCGCAGGCATTCACGACCTCGCCGACCTCGTCGCGCCCCATCAGCTTGTGGATCAACTTGAGCTGCTTGGCCGCTTTGCCGTCGATCGGCTTGAGCCGGAAGGCCTCGGGCACGATCGGGAGATCCTTCATGCGCCACTTGCGGAAGCGCTCGTCGTACTCCTCGGGGGCCGCCAGCTCGACGAGGTGGCCGACCGCCCACGTGACGACGTAGTCCTCGGATTCGAGGTAGTTGTCGTGCTTGACGAACGAGCCCGGGAGCGCGCCCGCGAGATCACGGCCGACTGACGGCTTCTCGGCGACGATCAGGGTCTTGGCGCTCATCGCGGCGGAGGGTAGCTGACGCCCTCCCCGGCTCCGGAGGCCGTGTCCAGCGGGTTACACCAGTGGGATTTGGGGGCATTCGCCCTGCCGGGATGCGTCCGTCCGCAAGGCGATACGGTGAGCGGCTCGTGCGTCCTTCGACGGCCTACCTCGTGATCGGCGTGCTCAGCTGGCCCCTGATCCGGGGCGTCTTCCGGTTGCGCGCAACCGGACTCGAGCACCTACCGGCGGGCGGCTTCGTGCTCGCTGCGAACCACACCTCCAACTTCGACCCCTGGCCACTCGGGTACCCCCTCTTCCCGCACCGACAGCTCCGCTTCATGGGCAAAATCGAGCTCTTCGACACGCCCCTCGTGGGTTCGGTGCTGCGCGCGGCGGGGGCGTTTCCGGTGCGGCGTGGGGAACGCGACCTGAGCGCGATCGAAACCGCTGTCGCACTCGCGCGCGCGGGTGAGGTGGTCGCGATCTACCCCGAGGGCACGCGACGCGTGAAGGGGATCGTCAAGCGGCACACGGCCCGTCGCCACACGGGCGCGGCGCGCGTGGCGCTCAAGGCGGGGGTGCCGCTCGTGCCCGCCGCGATCGCCGGCACTGACCGGCTCTCGCGGTTCGGCTCGCTGCGCGTCGCCTACGGCACTCCGGTCGATTTGGACGACCTGCGCGACGGCGACGTCCGCGGGGCGGCCCAAAAGGCGACCGCCCGGCTCTTCGAAGCGATCGGCAGCCTCGAGCGGACGCTGTGACGCGACCGCTGCTCGCGGTCGACGGCGACTCTTTCGCCCACCGCGCGCACCACGCACTGCCGTCCTCGATCACCCGGGCAGACGGCCGGCAAGCCGGCGCCATCGTCGGCTTCACGAACATGCTGCTTCGCCTCTGGGAGGCCGAGCAGCCGCGCACAGTGCTCGTCGGCTGGGACACGCTCACGACGCCCACCTACCGGCACGAGGCCTACCCGGCCTACCAGTCGGGCCGCGAGTTCGACCCCGAGCTCCTCGAGCAGCTTGACCTGCTGCCCGAGCTGGTGTGCGCCTTCGGCTTCGCGGCGGCCAAGGCGCCCGGCTTCGAGGCGGACGACTTCCTCGCCGCGGCGGTGTCGCACGAGGAGGCGTCCGGAGGCACCGTGCTCGTCGCCACTTCGGATCGCGATCTCTTCCAGCTAGCAAGCGAGCGGACGACGCTGCTCATGCCCAGACGAGGCGCCTCAGAGCTGGAGCGCGTCGGACCCGCGGAAGTGCGAGCGCGCTACGGCGTCGAGCCGGCGCAGGTGCCGGATTTCATCGCGCTGCGGGGCGACCCGTCGGACCGTCTGCCGGGAGCGCCCGGAGTCGGAGCGAAGACGGCGGCCGCGGTGCTCGCGCGCCACGGGTCGCTGGAGGGCGCGCTCGCCGACGGCCGCTTCTCGACGCTGCGGGAGGAGCTCGAGCTCTACCGGCGAATAGCCACCACAGACGCCTCCGCCCCTCTCCCTCCCCTCGATGACGAGACCCCTCACTGGGCGGAGGCGTCCTCCCTCCTGGCGGAGTGGGGCCTCGGCGGACTCGCCGAGCGGCTCGCCGCCCGCGCGGCCTAGCGACCGTCGTGCAGCTCGTCACGCATCCGGCGCTCGCCCATCTGCACCCGACGGGCAACCATCCCGAGTCGCCCGCGCGGATCGCGGCGTTGCTCGAGCGTTTGACGGACTGGCGCGAGGCTGAGCCGGCCACGCGGGAGGACGTCGAGCTCTGCCACGAGCCGGAGTACGTGGAGCGGTTGAGCGCGCTCCAGCACGAGACGTGGCTCGACGCCGATACGGTCGCCGACGGAACGAGCTACCGGGCGGCACTGCTCGCGACCGGCGCCGCGATCGAGGCTGCCCGCATCGGCGGTTTCGCGCTCGTCCGGCCACCGGGGCACCACGCCCTCCCGGGCCGTGCGATGGGCTTCTGCCTGGTCAACAACGTGGCCGTCGCAGCGAGGCTGCTGCAGCGCGAAGGACGCGCGGAGCGCGTGGCAATCGTTGACTGGGACGTCCATCACGGCAACGGCACGCAGGCCGTCTTCCGGGACGACGCGAGTGTGCTGTACGTCTCGCTGCACGCCTGGCCGTTCTACCCGGGCAGCGGCGGGCCGGACGAGCAGGCCGGGACGACGCTCAACGTCCCGCTGCACTTCGGCTCCGGCGACGACCAGTACAGGGAGGCGTTCACGCGCGTTGTCGAGCCGGCCGTAGCCGCCTTCACACCGGACGTAGTGCTCGTCTCGGCGGGCTTCGACGCGCACGTGGAGGACCCGCTCAGCCCCATGGCGGTCACCGAGGACGGCTTCCGGGAGCTGGCACGACGAAGCGCCGCGCTGGCCCCGCACGCCGCGGCCGTGCTCGAGGGCGGCTACAACCTGGCCACGTTGCCGAACCTGGTCGAAGCAGCCCTGCAAGGCTTCGACGCCTGAGCACTCGAAAGGGAGGGGCAAGGGAACCGCCAGGTTCCCAGAGAAGCGGCTGACGGTGAGACCGCCTTCCTCCCGCCGCCGGAGCCGGGCTTGCCCCGGCGGGAGGCGAACGAACCACCCAGGCAACGGTGGAACCACCGAGCGAGCCGCCGGCTCCGACCCAACCCGAGCCGCGCGAACGCCCGCGAGGAGGGGGCCCACGGGGGAACCAGGGGTTCCCCCGTGAAAAGAACGGCGGCCGGTCTTTCAACCGGCCGCCGAGAATGGGCCACCACGTCCGTACCACGGCTCCTCCGGTTCTCTGGAAGAGCTTCTGTGTACTGAGTATCGGCCGGAAGGCGCGGGCTGTCATCGCCCACAGCCCCCTCCACCGTAAGGAACCGCTATCCCCCGCCGTGGGGGATATTCACGAGATCCCGCTAGCGAAGCCCGAAGGCGGGCGTGGGCCGCTGCTCGCGCGCGCGGGAAAGGGCCTCGAGCGCCTCGCGCCGCGAGGAGGCGTTCAGCTTACGCAGCAGGCTCTTCACGTGGGAGCGCACGGTGTGCTCGGAGATGAAGAGGCGACGGGCGATGTCCTCGGTGCCGAGATGCTCGTCCAGGAGGAGCAGTACTTCGAGCTCTCGCGCGCTCAGAACGTCCGCGATTGTCTGGGGCACACCGGAGTCGCGATGTCCGCCCGCGCGAACCTGGTCGACCAGGCGCCGCGCCGCCGCGCCAGATAGCGCGGCTTCCCCGCGAGCTACCGCGTGCAGGAACTCGACGATGCGGTTCGGAGGCTCGGTCTTCAGGAGGTAGCCGGAGGCACCGCCGCGGATGGCCGCGAGCAGGTTCTCCTGCGCTTCCGACGAGGTCAGCACGACGACCTCGGCGTTCGGAGCGGCCTCCTTCAGGGCGGGCAGCGCCTCGAGGCCGTCGACCTCGGGCATGGAGAGATCGAGCAGCACGAGCTCGGGCTGGAGCCGTCGCGCGAGGTCTATGGCCTGGCGTCCGTCCGCCGCCTCGCCGACCACGGCGAAGCCGTCGCCGGTGAGCAGCGCGGCGAGCGCCTCGCGGGTCAGGGGATGGTCGTCGACGACGAGGATGCGGGTTCCCACGTGACCCTTATCGGCGGGAGGGCGCTTGCCGATTAGGGTGAATGTGAAGCGCGCGGAGAACGACGCTTACCAGACCTGGTTGTGGGGAGAGGCGCTGCTTCTCGCCCTGCTCGCCGCGACGCTGACGCTGTCCCTCGGATATCCCGATCTGTGGGAGCCGTACGACCTGCCGCAGGTCCGGCTCGTGCTCGACACGGTGATCATGCTGGCGGCCGCCGTCGTGGCCGTGCTTGCCGGCACGCGTGTCTCGGTGGACGGGCGCTGGGGCGACGTGCTGCTCTGCGGGGGCTTCGGGACGGCCGCGGCCGCGACGCTCGCCTTCGCGGTGGCGCCCGCATTCGCCGAGGGCGACGTGGTCGGCCGCGCTGAGGGCTGGTCGGCGGGCGGCGGGCGCATCCTGGCGTCACTAATGATCGCTCTCGCGCCGTTCATAAGGGGCCGGAGCGTGGCCCCGCGCCGCGCCGTCTGGCTGCTGCTAGTGGGCGCCGCTGTGGTCCTGGCCGGACTCTGGACGGCCTGCACGATCTTCGAGCCCGCGCTGCCGGCGATGACGGCGGACGCGCCCGGCGACCAGGCGCTCATGCTCACCGCGGCGCTCGCAGTCCAGGCACTGCTGAGCCTCGCCGCACTCGTCGGCTTCTGGCGCCGTTACCGCGAGGAGCGCGAGGACCTCGACCGCTGGCTGGCGCTGGCGGCGACGCTGGCCGTCTTCGCAGAGGTGCACTACGTGCTCACGCCGCTGCCGACGACGACGCACGTCGGACAGGGCGACTTCCTGCGCCTACTCTCGTACGGCGTCCTGCTCGCCGGCGTGTGGCGCGCGATCCGCTCGGCAGAGTTCGGGCGCGCCGTCGCTGAGGAGCGGGCTCGTGTTGCGCGCGAGATCCACGACGGCCTTCAGCAGTACCTGTTTTCCATTGCGACGCACGCGAGCATGCTGCGACCGGGGACTGTGACCGAGAAGAGCATTGCACAGCTCCAACGGGCGGCGGCGGCCGCGCAGCAGGAGGCCCGCTTCGCAGTGCTAGCGCTGTCGTCCGCGAGCGGCAATGCGCCCTTCGATGCGGCGTTGCGGCGCTACGTGGAGGTGCTGACGGCCGACGGGGAACTGGCGGTCGACCTTGAGATCGAGAGCGACATCAGCCTCGCGCCCGACGAGCAGATCGAGGTGTTCCGCATCGTCCAGGAAGGACTCGCCAACGTGCGCAAGCACGCGAACGCCCGACGCGCGGCGGTGCGCATCGGCAAGCGCGACGGTCGCCGTGCCGTGGCGGTGGTCGACGACGGCGCCGGCTTCGCGGGCGACGCAGACGGCGACGCGGCCGGGCAGGGCCTCCAGAACATCCGCCGGCGAACCGCCTCGATTGGCGGCGCGTTCTCGCTCAGCTCCGAGCCGGGGCGCGGGACGGCCCTCGAGGTCGTGCTGCGGACCTAGTGCTTCTTGTACCCGCCCGAGAAATGCACATGACATAGAAACCCTCGCCGTGCGGGGGTTTTCCGTAGCAGGCCTGTAAGCCGGATAGTCCTCAGGGTCGCTCCAGCGGGGGCCGAAAGGCTGCCCAAAGGAGGAGCGATGAAGGAAGGCGCGAGGGAGGAACTGGCCGATTTCCTGCGCTTTTGCCGCTCGGAGCGGCGCCTTGCCCCGATGACGTGCTCGGCGTACGAGCGTGACGTTTCGGCGTGCCTGGATTACCTGCACGGTCAGGGGATCGAACTGGCCGAAGTCAAGGTGACGCACCTGCGCGCCTTCCTCGCCAAGGAGCAGAAGCGGCGCCCGGCGGTGTCGAGCCAAGCGCGGACGACGGCGGCGCTGAAGTGCTTCTTCCGCTTTCTGGTCGAGGAGGAGCGGCTGCTGCGCGACCCGGCGCTGCCGTTGCGGACGCCGAAGAAGCGGGAGATTCTTCCGGACGTGCTGACCATGGGCGAGCTCGAGCGCCTACTCGCGCAGCCCGAGCGACCGGACCTGTGGGAGCGCCACTTCCCAGGCAAGCCCGAGCGCGATCGGCTCCTGCTTGGGCTGATGGCGTACGGCGGCCTGCGGAGAAGCGAGCTCCTCGGACTCGACTGGGACGACGTCGACCTCTCCCGCCGCCTGCTCCGCGTACGGAAGGCGAAGGGCGGCCGGCAGCGGACGATCCCGATCCACCCCTCGCTCGCACCGCTCTTCGGCGAGTACTACGCGACGCGCGTGCCGCTGACCGAGCAGGCGGTCTTCGTCGGCGTTCAGGGCAACCGGCTCCACTACACGCAGCTCGGTCAGACGTTCCGCCGCTACGTCGAGGCCGCCGGCGTCAACGAGCGCAAGCGCGTGACGCCGCACACGCTTCGGCACGTGTTCGCCTCCGAGCTCCTGCACGCCGGCGCGAACCTCCGCCAGATCCAGGAGCTGCTCGGCCACAAGCACCTCGACTCGACGCAGCGCTACACGCGCGTGAACGCCCACGAGCTGCGCGGGGCGATCAAGCGGCTGCGCTGGGTCGGGTAGAGCATCCCCGAGATATGCCATTCTTCTGATCGCGCTCGAAGCAAGACGAGAACTATGGCATATCCGCCATTCCATCCTTCGAACTCCGCTCCCGACCCGCTGTTCATGTCCCTCAGTGAGTTCAGCGCCGCGTTCCCGTCGGAGAGTGAGTTCGTTGAGCGCAAGAGCGGCTTCAACCGAACGGCTGTGCAAGAGGCTGCGGTCGCCTTCTCCAACACTGACGGCGGCGTGCTCCTCATCGGGGTCGATGACGCCGGGGCTGTCGTAGGGAGAGAGCTGACCGCGGGCTTGCTCGACGATATCCACACCGCGATGCGCGAGGCGAGAGATCCCGGCCGATACTCGGTGCACGAGCTGCGCGTCGACGACAAGCCGGTCGTGGTGCTCTCGATCGCGCGGAGAGTCGAGGGGTTCTCGCAGACGTCGAGCGGACGCGTCCTCGTCCGTCGCGGGACGATGAAGGTCGCGCTCTTCGGCGGCGAGCTGGCCCGCTTCATCCATGAGCGTTCGCTCCAGCGCTTCGAGGAGACCGAGGCAGCCGTGACGGTCGACGAGGCCGATGCCGAGGTCCTGTCCGAGCTGGCCACCGCCTTCGGCTGGTCACGAGACGTGCGTGACCGACTTGCTGAACAAGGCCTGCTGGTGGGGAACGGCCAGGATCGCCTCACGATCGCCGGCGCGCTGTATCTCCTGCCCGATCCGGCGGAGCGGCTCGGCAAAGCGTTCATCGAGATTCTCCGCTTCCCGGCCGAGGGCGCAGAGTACGACAAGCGCACTGAGATCCGAGGACCACTCCATCGCCAACTGCAGCGCGCGGTCGACGAGGTTGCGAGTGAATTGGGAAGCGAGCTCGTTGTCCTCGGCGTCCGACGGTACGAGCTTCCGAGGCTCCCGCAGGTCGTTCTCCGCGAGGCGGTCGCGAACGCTCTGGCGCACCGCTCGTACGAGATGCAAGGAACCTCTACGCGCATCGAGTTGTATCCGCACCTCGTACGGATCGTTTCGCCCGGAGGGCTGCCCGAGCCCGTGACGGTCGAGAACATGCGGGAGACTCAGGCCGCCAGGAATCTCCGGGTCATCACGGTGCTGCGTCGACTCGGCTTGGCCGAGGATGCCGGGCGCGGAGTAGATGTGATGGTGGACTCGATGCTCGAGGAGATGCTCGATCCACCCGCCTTCGAGGATTCGGGGCACTCCGTCTCTGTAACTCTCCCCATTCGGAGCGCGGTCACAGCATCCGAGCGAGCGTGGATCCGCGAGGTCGAGGCACGAGGGCTCATCGAACCGACTGACCGCATCCTGCTCGTGCACGCGGCCCGAGGCGAGCGTCTCACGAACGCCCGAGTGCGGGAACTCGTTGGTGTAGATGCAGGGGAAGCGCGTCGAGCGCTTCACCGTCTCCGCGACGCCGAATTCCTCGTTCAGCATGGAAGTCGGGGCGGCGCGAGCTACACACTGAACGAGACCTTGGCCCCACCCGCAGGGCTACGGCTCACGCGGCAAGCGCTGAAGGAGTTGGTATTTCAACTCGCGACGGACGACGGACCGCCTTTGACGAATGCTCGTGTGCGCGAACGGACCGGCCTCGACAGGGCCGAGGCACTGCGGCTGCTCGATGAGCTTGTGTCCGAAGGCCGTCTCGAGCGCGTAGGTGCCCGGCGCGGGACCCGCTACATCCGGACCTGAGGCGCGGTGCTTGGGGCGTTGTCGCGCACGAGCTCAGAGGGCGATCAAGCGGCTCCGCTGGGTCGGGTAGCACGCAAAGTTATGTCCCTAACGTTGGATAACGAGCGGCGAACCCAAATTGGACAATGCCGACTGTATCCAAACTTAATCTGCTAAATTTTGATATGAGTCATGGCGACCAAACTTAGAAAGCAGTCGCGTCGAGGCCGTCTGATCGAGCGGCACTGGGAGGCCCGCCCCGAAGCCCTCGGCGGCCGCAGTGCGAGGCGCGGCTTTACCTACCGCGCATACGTGCCGGCAAAGATCGCAGACGACGACTTCCTGCTCAGCTCACACGTCGCCGGTGCCGCCGCGAACGCGGAGAAGACGTGCCGAGACCTGAACGAGGATCCGCCCAGGCTCGTCAACCTCGAGGCGCTCGCCCGCCAGCTCCTGCGAGCCGAGTCGGTCGCCTCGTCGCGGATCGAGGGCCTCGTCCTCTCGCACCGGCGCCTCGCGAAAGCAGCCTTCTCGGACGACGAACGCGACCTGACCGCCCAAGGAGTGCTCGGAAACATCGCCGCGCTTGAGCGTGCCGTCGCTCTCGCTGGCGATGTCGAGGAACTCACGCGCGACCACGTGCTCGAGGTCCAGCGCGTCCTCTTTGCCGGCACTCGCGACGAGCACCTCGGTGGGCTGCTCCGGGAGGAACAGAACTGGGTCGGAGGAGCCGCGTCGAGCCCGCGCAACGCCGAGTTCATCCCTCCGCCGCACGAGCTGGTTCCCGAGCTGCTCGATGACCTCTGCGCGTTCTGCAACCGCGAGGACATTCCGGCCGTCATCCAGGCCCCGATTGCACACGTCCAGTTCGAGACGATCCACCCGTTCCTCGACGGCAACGGGCGCGTCGGTAGAGCCCTCATCCTCGCGATCTTCCGCCGACGCGGGATCGCACCGAGGTACTTGCCGCCCGTGAGCCTCGCCCTCGCCGGCGAAGCAGACCGGTACGTCGCCGGCCTGACGAGTTGGCGCAACGGCGACGACGAAGACTGGTACACGGTGTTCGTCGACGCTGTCCACAGGGCCGCGGCGGGAGCTCGCGCGTTCGCAGGTGAAGTCGTCGAGCTGCAGGGTCGGTGGATCGAGCAAGCCGGGAACCCACGCCGCAACTCCGGTCCGCTGCGCCTGATCGAGCTACTGCCGTCGCAGCCGATCATCAACGTAAAGACGGTTGCGCATTTGCTTGGAGGTACCGGGGAGCGGGCACGCCAGGCGGTCCTCCGCCTCGAGCGGGCAGGAGTCCTTCGGCAAACAGCTGTCGGGCGGCGAAACCGCGCGTGGGAGTGCGTGGGCCTCTTTGACCTGCTCGATCGATTCGAGCGCGAGCTAGGGCCGGCGGAGCGCACTCCGCGGCCGACGCGCTGACGCGGCTCCGATCAGGCTGCGAGCTCGTCGCTCACGCCGAGTTCATCCCGTAGGCGCACCACATCGACTGCTGGCTCGCCGCGTCGGCGCGCACGCTCGGCGCTGTTCTCGATCTGTCGGAGCAGGCGGACGACCTGCGCGCGATCCGTACCAAAGGCGGCTTCGCGCGGCGTACGACCGGCTAGGAGCTGGTGCGGCTCGTCGAGCCATCGTCGCATGCGCTCGTTCACGAAGTCGCCCTGGAGCAGCAGCTCGGTTGCATCAACTCGGTCCGCCGTCGGATCGCGCCGTCCCGCTCCGCGCGCGGCCAATGCCTCGTCCACCGACGTCACGTCTCGGCCTTCGAGCTCGACGAGCTCGCCGAAGTCGTCAGCGACGATCTCGATCGTCTGGTCGAGCCGCTGCTCGGACATCGCCTCGGGTGGAGCGTGTCGTCTTCGAGGCGCAACGCCGCGATCGCGATCGTGTCGATCGCGCCGACGAGGCTCGACTCCAGAACGAGCGCGCCCGGCGGAAACAGCGGACGCTGCGCAACGAGGGTCGCGCGCGGAGCGGTGATGTCGATCTCGAGCGGATCGTCCGGCTCGAGGCCGCCGAGGTCTCGCATGCGCTCGGCGGCCGCGGCGGCATCGTGCACCTCCCAGGTCGCTGATGCGAAGACGACCGGATCGCCCTCGAGGGTGTAGAAGCTCGGCTCCGCGCTCCGGCTGGGTGGGACGAACCGCATGAGCTCCAGCGCATGCCGCCGCAATGCGAGAACGCGCGCACGCTCGTCGAGCTCGTCGAGCGGCGATCCGACCTGGCGCATCAATTCGGCCCGGAGCTCGAGCTCCTCGCACGGCTCGAAGAACCGCACCGGCCCCCAGAGGCTCGGCGGGTCGCCGTCCATGACGCGTGCGAGCAGGATGTCCCAGCGGATGGCCTCGTGCGAGACGTGCGGACTCCGCACTTGGACACGGCTGCCGCCGACGAGCGCCTCCAAGGTCAGGGAGCGACCCGGCTCGACGGCGAGCACGCGGTAGAGGCCGAGTCGCGCCCCGGCGATCCGAGAGGCGACATCACGCTCGGCCTCCGGCAGCTCAGGGCGAGCGGCATACCGCTCGGCCGGCGTGCCGCCGGCCGCGAGCTCGCGATCGTTGTGGAACCAGTTTGCGAAGATCTCGATGTCGGCGTCGTCCATCACGCGTTCCGGCCCGACGAACTCCTCGAGGGCAGAGTCGATCTCGTCACCGAGCTCGTCTGTCGACCAGTCCTGAATCCGGCGGCCGACCGCGTCGTCGTAGCGCGCTTCGCGCACGGCCCGCTCCTCCTCCGCGTGGCAGCACCGCTTGTACTTGCGCCCGCTGCCGCATGGGCACGGTGCGTTCCGTGAGATCGAGAGACGGCCCATCGGGCAGGACCGTAGTGGCGCTGCCGGACGGGACTGGCGTCGAGGGAGGCGCCTATGCTTTGCGCGTGGCGATCGACGTCTCGAAGCTGCGCCACGGTCGGGTCCGCGGGCGCTACTTCCGCGAGAACTTCGCGCAGGCCGGGATTGATCTCTCGCAGATCATCCCCGAGCTGGTGACGAACGCCGACGCGGCCATCGACGCCGCCGGACGTGAGCGTGGCCGCATCCAGCTGCGGATCGGTTCCGCGGACCCGGAGTTCCTGCAGGCGTGGAAGACCGCGCTTCGCAGTCTCCGGCTGCCGGCGCTGCGAGCCTGGCGCTACGAGCTCGTCTGTTCGGACGACGGCGAGGGCGTCGACGCCGAGGTCGTGGATCAGCGCCTCGGCGCGCTCGGCGTCGTTCCCGAGCACGAAGGGCAGCGGGGTCTCTTCGGGCGAGGGCTGCGCGACGTCTGGCTCGCCCAGGGCGGCGGGCGGATCCAAGGCGTGCGCGGCGACCGGGCCGTCGAGTCATGGTTCCTGCCGGCCGACGGCGACGAGCCGTACGTCTACACGCACGTGCTCGACGCTGCCGCGACGCCGGCGGCTCGCCGCGCGCTCGGGATCGCCCATGAGGGAACGCGGGTGACCGTGCCGCTCGCCGACGGCCGGCTGCCGCCGACCGCACGTCT
>JBHEMZ010000002.1:0-5432 GCA_046262315.1 Gaiellaceae bacterium | reverse complement strand
CATGAGCGCCGAGTCGATCGCCAAGGCGCTCGCCCATCCCGTCGCCGAACCGGAGGAGGTGATCGCGATCGAGGCGGCCGCGTAGAGGTCAGGCGAGGATGACCCGCTCAACCTCGCACACCACTTGACGGGACGTGACCTGCTCTGGTCGTTCGCGTATCTCGCCGTGCGGAACTTGTTCGCGCTCGTCTGGCTGCTGGCGCGGCCGCGTCGCGCGAAGGAGCTCGAGATTCTGGTGCTGCGCCATGAACTCGCGATGCTCGGTCGGCAGGCTCGGCAGCCGAAGTTGACGCGGGCTGATCGGGCGTTGCTGGCGGCGCTGAGCCGCTCACTGCCGCGGGTCGTCTGGGCGGGCTTGTCGGTCAAGCCCGCGACGCTGCTGCGCTGGCACCGTCACTCTGGTCGCTCGCCGCTGCACGTATGCGCAGCGGGCTTCGGGCCGGCCGCCGCTCGAGTCGTCGCTGCGCACGCTGATCCTGCGGCTCGGCCAAGAGAACCCGCATTGGGGATACCGGCGCATCGTCGGCCAACTGAAGGGGTTGGGCATCACGGTGTCTGCGACCTCGCTGCGGAAGGTGCTGCGTGAAGGCGGTGTGCAGCCAGCGCCGGAGCGGAGCCAGTCGTCGTGGCGTCCGTTTTTTGCGCGCAGGCGGCAAGCATGCTTGCGTGCGACTTCCTCACCGTCGAGACGGCGCTTCTCCGACGGGGTAGTGCGCGGATTTCTGTGTATCTGACTGGTTCGTCCGGCGGGGTCGTGACGATCGCGGCGTAAGCCGCGGTCGGAGCGATTCCGCCGTGCGGCCCGGAAGGAGGCCCGTGATGGGCGACATGGAGATCCCGGACGAGCTGATCGATCAGCTGCTCGGGGAGTACCAGGGGCCGGAGCAGTTGACCGGTCCGGAAGGGTTGATCAACCAGTTGCGCAAGCGGCTGATCGAGCGTGCGGCCGGCGTTGAGCTGGGGCAGCATCTCGGCTATCCGCCCGGGGCGGAGCCGCCGGAGGGACAGCCGAATCGGCGCAACGGGATCTCGCAGAAGACGCTGCGGACGGTCGATGGGCCGCTCTCGGTCGAGCTGCCGCGCGACCGCGACGCCTCCTTCGAGCCGCGGATCGTGCCTAAGCACGCCCGCTCCTTCGACGGCTTCGACGAGCAGATCCTCGCCCTCTACGCGGGCGGGATGACGACGCGCGAGATCCAACGGCACCTACGCGAGCTGTACGGCGTCGACGTCTCGGACGGGCTTGTCAGCGAGGTGACCGGCTCGATCCAGGACGACGTGCGCGCCTGGCAGAGCCGGCCGCTCGAGGAGCTGTACGCCGTCGTCTACCTGGACGCGCTCCAGGTCTCGATCCGCGACCAGCAGGTCGTGCGCAAGAAGGCCGTCTACGTCGCGATCGGCGTCACGCTCGAAGGGACACGCCACGTGCTCGGCCTCTGGATCGAGAAGAGCGAAGGCGCTCGCTTCTGGACGAGCATGCTGACCGAGCTGCGCAACCGCGGCGTCAAGGACGTGCTCTTCGTCTGCACCGACGGCCTCACCGGCTTCCCGGAAGCGATCGACGCCGTCTTCCCGTTGAGCGTCAACCAGACCTGCATCGTCCATCTCGTCCGCCAGAGCTTGCGCTACCTCTCCTGGAAGGAACGCAAGACATGTGCCGGCGAGCTCAGGCGGATCTACACCGCCGCCGACGCCGACCAAGCCCGGCAGGTACTCGACGAGCTGACCGCCGCCTGGGCCGACAGCAAGACCCGCACCGCCGCGCTGCAAGTCTGGGAACGCGCCTGGGAACGCGTCATCCCCTTCCTCGCCTTCCCGGACGAGATCCGCCGCATCGTCTACACGACCAACACCGTCGAGAGCCTGCACATGCAGATCCGCAAGACGATCAAAACCAGAGGACACTTCCCCAACGACGACGCCGCGCTCAGACTGATCTGGCTCGCGATCCAACGCGCCAAAAGCTCATGGAAGACCTGTTACAACTGGACGACCGCGATGGCCGTCCTGCGCATCCACTTCGGAGACCGCATCCCCGACAACACCTAACCACCCACCGATACACAGAAAAACGCGCAGGCTCTCCGACGGATCTACGTGCTGTTCTTCATCTCGCTGGAGACGCGACGGATCGAGTACATCGCCTGCGCCTCGCATCCCGACGGGCGCTGGGTCGCACAGCAAGCGGGCAATCTCGTCATGCAGCTCAGCGACGAGCACCCCTTCCTGTTCCTTATCCACGATCGCGATACGAAGTTCAGCCACGCCTTCGACGAGATCTTCCGCACCGAGGGCATCAAGGTGATCCGCACGCCGATCCAGGCGCCGAACGCGAACGCCCACGCCGAACGGTGGACACGCACGCTCCGCGCCGACTGCCTCGACCGCATCCTCATCCTCGCAAGCCGCCACCTCGAGCACCTGCTCCGCGTCTACCGGCGCCACTACAACGAACACAGGCCGCAGCGCGCGCTCGACCTCATCCCGCCCGATGGCCGAGACACGATTCCGCCGGACGCGACGAATCGTCTACGGCGTCGCGATCTCCTCGGCGGACTCATCCATGAATACGAGGCCGCCTGAGTTTGCGAACCCCCTACGCCTCTTCAACGCCCAGAACGCAAGCCCGAGCGAGGATGCCACCTCCATTCGTGCAACCTTCCTGCGCGTGACGGTCCGGTGTGAGCGTCCCAGTCCTAGGTGGACCCATTACGTCGGTGCGAGGAGCTTCCTGCTCTGCTCGGCGTGCCACTTGAGTCCCATTGCGGCGAACCGGTCAATGGCCTGCTCGATGAGTAGGTCGTCTTCGCGGACGGCTCCGAGGGCCCGCAGCGCGAACGGTTCGAGGTACGTCCTGGGGTGCATGAGTGGTGGGGCCTCGCGCTCGATCAGCGACCGTTTCTTTAGAGCCGCGAGTGCGTCGAGGCGGGCCGCCGCAGCGGGCAGGGCGTACTCGTGCTGGATACGCCCGAGGTTCATTGGTTCGAGACGATCGACTTCGTCCATCTCGCTCCGCAGCAGTGCGAGCCAGGTTCTCGGCGCAGCCAGCACGAGGTCGTAGCCTTCGGTCTCCGCCTCCTCGGCGCGTCGCTCGTAGTGCCGGGCCATCTCGTTGTCTCCGGCGCATGCAGCTGCAAGGGCAGTCAGGAGGAGGGAACGCGCGTTGCGTACACATGGCGTCGTGAGGTTGGCTTCGACTGCCGCCTCGGTCCGTTCTGCGAGTTCGAGCATCCGGTTCCAACCGCCGCAGACCTCCTCGACCTCGAGCAGCACCGCGATCCCGTGGAGACGATGGTGATCCGAGAGGGGCTCGACGATCGCGTCATGCTCGGCGGCTAGACGTCTCGCCTCGGAGAATCGGGCGTTGGCGCAGCAGGATGGGATTGCAATCTCGTAGATGTCGGCAACGTGGTCGGGATCGCTGATCTCGTCTTTGACGTCCAACCGCCGGCGTGACCAGGTCAGCGCCGCCTCGAAGTCCCTTTCGCCGAAGGCGACCGCGCCCTGCGCTCCCCATGCGTACGAGCGCAGATCGACATCACCGGAGCGCTCTGCGAGTTCGCTCGCCTCGCGTGCGGCCGCGGGTGTGTTTCGCTCCCAGAAGCTGTGTGCGATGAGTGCCTTCGCGCGCGAGACGCTCTCTGGCTCAGTGAGCTCAAGCGCTTGCTCGATCCAACCGGCGACGAGTTCCCGGTCGGGTCGCTTCGCCCACATCGATGAGCGGATCGCGGTCTGGAATGCCAGCTCGCTGTAGGTATCGGCGCAGGTGGCCTTGTTCGAGCAGACCTTGAGCGAGTTCTGCATCGCGGTCCAGAAGGCCTCCCCGTCGAACTTGAGCGCGTTGGCCTTTCCGATAGTGCGCCAAACCCGCGCCTGCGCTTCCTCGTCGGGTTGCAGCGAGAGCGCCCGCTGCAACAACGCGACTGCGTCCTCGAGTTCGTAGCGCCGCATCGCGAACTCGGCGGCCCGCTCGAGCCAAAGAAGGGCTGTGCCGCGAAGGCGCTCGAGTTCTCGCTGCTCGTCTGCCCACGCGAGATCCGCATCCTCAGGTCGAACCGCCTCCGCGTAGTGGTGGGCGAGCAGTGACGCAAGGTCGTCGCGACCTGGCTCTTGGCGCTCGAGCCACGCGGCGAACGCGGCGTGCATGCGCGCGCGCCGTGCTCGGGGAAGGCTCTCGTATGCAACCTCGCGCGTCAGTGCGTGCTTGATCACGTACTCCCGCTCACCGGCCATACTCGAGCCCGCCCGACGACGAACGAAGTCGCGATCCTCGAGCACGCGCAGATCGGGTTTCGCCTCGACGAGCTCGTAGATCGGTCCCGTCCAGAAGACGCGCCCGATTACCGCGGCCGCCTGGAGCGCCGCCTTCTCCGCAGCGCCGAGTAGGTCGATCCGCGCCGCGAGCACGGCCTGAACCGAGTCCGGCACGGTGAACTCGCTCGGAAGCTCGTGTAGCACCCAATCGCCATTCTCGCGGGCGAGGATGTCGCGATCGATCAGCATGCCGAGCAACTCCTCGACGAAGAAGGGATTGCCCTCGGCCCGCTCGACAATGAGCTCGCTCAGCTCGGCGGGTAGACCGCCCGCGAGCATCTCGTCGAGCATCCGGTCGGCATCCTGCGCGGAGAGGGGCTCCAGCTCCAGCAGCTCACCGCGGGCCCGTGCACCCCAGCCCGGCCGGCGTTGAAGAAGTTCGGGTCGCGCGGTCACGATCACGAGCAACGGCCCTTCGGCGCTGACGAGCACGTACTCGAGCAAATCCAGGAGCTGGGCCTCTGCCCAGTGAACGTCCTCGACGAGCACGACCGCGGGCCGATCGGCGACGACATCGGTCAAGAACTCGGCCCAGGCGTCCTGGAAGCGATCGCGGACAGCGAGCGGGTGCAAGTCGCGGGCGACGTCGAGACCGAGCGTGAGCCCGAGAATCCTGGCCGCCGAGTCGGTCGAGCACCACTTCTGGTGCGTCGCTCTCCAAGAGACCCAGGTGCTCTTTCAGCACCTCGCCGAGCGCCCAATACGCGGTTCCTGTTCCGTACGAAAGACAGCGGCCGGTGCGGCGCAGCGGTTCCGGGTCTTGCTCGGGCAGCAAGTGCCAAAGTTCGCGCACGAGCCGCGTCTTGCCAACGCCTGCATCGCCGAGAATGGTCACGAGCCGTGGCCGCCGCTGCTCGACGGTGGCAAGGTAAGCCCGAGCGAGGCGTTCAAGCTGCTGCTCGCGTCCGACGAACGCATGTGCAAGGCCGCTGACCCCTCGCGGCCGCATCAGCGAGAGCGCGCGCACGAGCCTTCGTGCGATAACGCCGTGTGGTTTCCCCTTCGCATCGACGGCGCTCGGCTGCTCGAACTCGAAAGCCCCACGCGCCGCTGCGACGGTGCGCTCGCCGACGAGGATCGCGCCGGGGGCAGCAGCCTGCTCCAGCCGAGCAGCAACG
>JBHEMZ010000001.1:0-6223 GCA_046262315.1 Gaiellaceae bacterium | reverse complement strand
ACCTAGAGATCACCGCCGATGCCGGCTCCGCCGGCGCCGGCCGCGACGGTTCTCTCGGAGACACGAATCCGCGCGAGTCGTTCTCACGCCTCGACGAGACGCAGAATGGTCGTCACCACCTCGTTCAGCGGCACCGTCGTTCGAACTTCGTGAGTGGCTACCCGGCGCAGTAGCGGCTCAACGGTCTCGACATCGTCAAGGAAGCGACGGAACTCCTCGGGTGCTTTGCCGTATGGATTGATGGATCTCGTCGCCAGCCGCTCGACCAGAGTCTCGACCGCGCGCTCAGCAGAACGATGTGCTCGAACTGCGCATAGAATTTCCCCTGGTTCTCCTCGCAGCCCGCGACGAAGAAGACGTCCGTGTCTTCCGCGGCCACGAGTGCCCGGATGGCACCCTCCCGCCACATCTGACGGCCGTCTGGTTGGGTCTCGACCCACCCGTCGTCCGTATCGACGGCCTTATACCCCCGGGCAACCAACTCGCCGACGACACTCGACTTCCCAGTTCCAGACATCCCAGTGAGTAGGATTCGCTTCACGTTCGGGAGCGTATAGCCGGGGCTATTCGGTGGCGCAGCGCGAATCCGCGAAGCAGTCGCCGAGGCACGCGCTGCCCTTCACGCATGGGATTTGCCGGATTCAGAACCTCCCGAACGGGCAGGTTCAGGTATCCGATCGGAAGGAGCAGGATGAACGAACAACAGTTCAGCGAAACCGAGATCGAGACCCTTCGCAAGGGCGCAACCGGGGCGGGCATGCTCGTCGCGGTGAGTGACCGCGGCTTCTTCGATACCTTCAAGGAGGCCGGCGCGCTCGCGAAGCACCTAGCCGGAGCGCGCGGGAACACGCAGAGCCCGCTCGTCCGCCAGCTCGCCGAGGGCCGGGGTCTCGGGTTCGGCATGACCGATTCGCCCGCCGAGATCGAGTCCGAGACGATCGACGCGCTGCAGTCGTCAGTGCGGTTGCTCGAGAGCAAGGCTCCTGACGAGCTGGAGGCGTACCGGTCGTTCGTCCTCGAGATCGCGCGCTCCGTGTCAGCCGCCGCCGGGGGCGGCGACCAGCCGGAGGCGGCCGCGATCGAAAAGGTCAGGTCGGCTCTCCAGGACGACCCGGCGACCACCACCTCGAGCGCAGGCAGCTCGACAACGACGGGTTAAGTCGCAGAAAGACTGCACTACGTGCTCGATGCGGGCGGTGATTCCCGGCGCTGCCAGAAGCACTAGCCGAGCAGGCGGAGCGCCAGAACTGCCCGCCTCCATCCCGTCAGCATCACGGTCCGGCCGCAGCCGCCCTCGGAGACCGCTGAATCCGTGCGAAGTCGTCATGGCCCGCGAAGCGGGCCGGACTTCGCACGGAGTATGGGCCGTGGAGGAATCGAACCTCCAACCTTGGGATTAAGAGTCCGCGCGGAACCGCTGCAACAAACTGCAACGACGTGAAACAAGCTGCAACGAGCCCGGACTTACGCTGCAACGAACTGCAACAAGCTGCAACTAGCGGAGACAAGCCCGTACTCCCATTCGTACTCCCGCCCGTCGTCTTGGTGGGCAACGAGCGCGTCTGGGGCTGCAGGTGCTATCCGCCAACGAACCGTCGGGTACACGAGTCGGTGGGAATCCGGTGCCCACGGGTACTCCCCCGCGTCGACGAGCCTCCGTCTCCTCCCATACCGTGCGCCGGAGGGCGTCGCTTACGGGAGCGGTCAGGGCACGCACGTAGCCGCGTCCACCCCGGTTCTCGGCCCAGGCGACGCGGCGACCCTCGATCGAGGCGCCCACCAGTGTGCCCGGCGTCTGCGCAAGCCGGCGCACACGCCCCGTCGCGTCCACCATCCAGACAGCCTTGGCGCGCTGGAAGACGACGGTGTCCAGCGACGCGTCGATACCGCCGATCGGCATGGCCGGGAGCGTCGTCGTCGCGAGCCGGTTGCCGGTCGCGATCGCGTACCGCTCGATCCGCGGGGGATTTCGCTGCAGGAGCACCGCGGCGATCCGGCCCGAGAGCGCAAGCCCGGCCGGCGTGCCGCCGAATCGAATCGTCCGGAGCAGCACGCCTGAGCGCGCGTCTCGGAGTTCGACGCCGCCGCCTCCTGTGTGGGCGCGCCGCACCGCGGGCACCACGGCGAGCCGTCCGGCCGCGACGTCGAGCAGCGCTGCCGGGCCGACCCCCGGTACGCGCCTGGGGCGGCCCGCCACGAGCCGAACGACCTTTCCGCCGCTGATCCTGACGTGCCTCGGATCGACTGCCTCAACGGTCGTGACGCCGTAGACGAGCAGGCGGCCGTCGCCGGCCGGGCCAACGAGGTGGTCGCCCTGGTCGCCCCCCGGCGCGGGCGACCTCCCGAGCGTTTCCAGCTTCTGCTCGTCCAGTCCTGGAACCGAGGCCGTGAAGAGCGTCCGGAACAGGTTCAGCGCGCCGACCTCGTACCAGTAGGCCGCGCGGTCACCCGCCAGCACCACGCCGCAGGGTACGAATGTGCAGCCTCCCGTCTGATCCTGGAGCGAGCCGATCGTCACCGCCCTGCCCCCGCGAACATGACGGACGACGACGTCGCTTCGGCGATTCACCTACGCGATGCGCTTGCCATCGTGCGCGAAGTCATATATCGGCCCCGGGATGTCGACCAGAGTCCGGATCCGCGTGCCACCCGCCTGCGACCTAGGAACCATCGCGGCGCGCGGAAACGCGCCAGGGAACCGTCGCAGGACGCGCCCTGTAGAGGTGCGAATCGACACCGTCGACGACGGGCGGCTGTCCTCCCAGGTTGCGATTCGGTGCCCGTCGGGAGCCCACAGGGCATCACCTACCTGTCGCCCGACCCGAGTCGTCAGCCCGCTGGGCAGCTGCGTGACATATGCGTTGGCGGCACCGCCGTAGCGGCCGGCGAAAAAACGTCCGTCCGGAGCACTCGTATAGATCTCGCCCCAGAGGTCCTTGGCGCGAGTGCTCGAAAAGACGAGTTCGGCATCAGCTCCGGGAGCAGAGTGCGCCGCCTTCGCCGCGACGTCGCTCGCTTGCGTGAGGAGAAGGAGATCAAAGCCGAGCACGCACAGCTCCTGCTGACACCGCCGGAGAGCGTCGACGGTGCCGTCGAGCTGCTCCGCGAGGCGGCAGGTCGCGCCGCCGCCGAGGCAGGCCTCGAGAGCGCCGTGCGGTACCTACGGCGCGCGCTCGAAGAGCCGCTCGCGGGGAGGAGCGGGGCGAGCTGCTGCTTGAGCTGGCGGCGAGGGCTTCGAGGGGCCTACGGCGCTGCTGTCGCCCTTCGGCCGACTCGTCCATGACCGCGTCCGCACGCTGGAGCTGTTCGACTTCGAGTACACGCTCGAGATGTGTAAGCCCGCCGCCAAGCGCCGCTGGGGATACTACGCTCTCCCGATCCTCCGCGGTGACCGGCTGGTCGGGAAGCTCGACGCCACTGCCGACCGCAAGGCCGCCTTGTTGCGCGTGAACACGATCCACGAGGATGTGAGCTTCACGCGCACCATGACCAGGGCCGTGCAGGCGGAGCTGGAGGACCTGGCTGCGTGGCTCGGGCTCGGTGCGATCGAGCTGCCATAGGCCTATGTAGCAGAGCGAACGACGCGTTAGACTGGTCTTCCTCCAGCGCTAGGAGTCGCGCGTTGTTCAGAAGTGTCGCCATCCGGGTCGTCGTTCCAGTGTCGGTCATGACTCTCGCCTTCGCCGGCTGCGGTGGCGACGACGCGTCGGAGGGCTCGAGCGCCACCACGACGGATGACGTGGCGACGTCGACCACTCCTGTCGCGAATGCCTGTCCCGCAGACGGCTGCAAGATCACGATCACAGACGCTATGCGGGAAGGGGACGAGATCGCGGTCACATGGGAGGCCAACTTCGCGCCCGACGTTTCGCGGAACCACATCCACATCTACTGGGACACCTACACCGCCGACCAGGTCTCGAGCGACGCGGAGGCTCGGGGAGTGACCCAGGGCGAGTGGGTCCCGACCGACGTCGTCCCCACGTACGTCACCGAGGGTGCGGTCTCCGTCGCCAAGCGCGGTGATTCGACGTCGCTCTGCGTGACCACGGGCGACCGGGATCACGCAGTTATCGACTCGTCGCTCGTCGACTGCCGAGACGTCTCGGATCTCCTCTGATCCCACGGGAGCCTCGATTCCTCCAGCCACGGTCGTCGATGCGGGTGGGACTCTCCGGATCTTCCTCATAGCCGACGTCCGCGGCTACACGACCTTCACGCAGGAGCGCGGCGACGAGGCCGGGGCGGCTCTCGCCACCAGATTCGCCTCGATCGCGCGGACGACGCTCGAGAGCGGCGGCGCGACAGGGCTCGAGTTCCGCGGGGACGAGGTGATGGCCGTCTTCACGTCGGCCAGGCGAGCGATCCGTACCGCAACCGAGCTGCAGGCCGCCTTCGTAGAGGCGACGATCGCCGACCCGTCCTTCCCTCTGCCGGTGGGCGTGGGGCTGGATGCCGGCGAGGCCGTCGAGGTGCAGGACGGCTTCCGCGGTGGCGCGCTGAACCTGGCGGCCCGGCTCTGCTCCCTGGCGGGTCCCGGCGAGATCCTCGCCAGCGAAGGGGTCGTCCATCTCGCGCGCCGGGTCGATGGGATCGCTCAGGTCGAGCGCGGGTCGGCACAGCTGAAGGGCCTCGCGGAGCCGGTCCGGGTGATCCAGCTCATACGCGCGGGGTGGGATCCACAGGAGGACGCTGCGTACCAGGCGGCGATCGGGCACGTATCGAGCCCACGCTTTGCGGGTCTGCAGGAGGTCTGCCCGTACCGGGGACTGGCCGCGTTCCAGCCCGAGGATGGCGGCCGCTTCTTCGGGCGGGAGGCGCTCGTCGCGTCGCTCGTCGAGCAGCTGGACCGCGAGCGGGTGCTGTTTGTCGTCGGCCCTTCCGGGAGCGGGAAGTCCTCGGTCGTCCGAGCTGGGCTCATCCCTGGGCTTAGGGCAGGTGTGATCCCCGGCAGCGAACGATGGCCCGTCGCCCTTCTATCGCCGCGATCCAACCCTGCCGCGGAGCTCTCCTACCAGCTTCGCCGGGCGGCGGACCGGGACGAAGCACCGGCTGACGTCCCCGGCCCGGTCTCGGCTGTCGTCAGCACCGAGGAGGCGCGCCGGCTGACGGACTCGATCGGCGGCCGGAGCGGTGGGCTGCTGCTGGTGATCGACCAGTTCGAGGAGCTGTTCACGCTCAGCCAGCGTCGCGAGCAGGAGACCTTCATCGAGATGCTGGCGGCGGTCGTCGACCCGGCTGCGAGCCGTGTCCGGGCTGTGCTGGCGATGCGCGCGGATTTTTACGGGGTCTGCGCGACGTTCCCGTGGCTCGCACGACGGATCACCGCGAACCAGGTGCTCGTGGGGCCAATGAGCCGGGCTGATCTGAAGCAGGCGGTCGAACAACCGGCGGTCGGGGCGGGCTTGCGGCTCGGGGACGGCTTGGTCGACGAGGTGCTTGGCGATGCAGGAAGCGAGACGGCGGCACTTCCCCTCGTGTCACACGCGATGGCCGAGACGTGGCGCCGAAGAGAAGGCCGCACGCTGACCCTCGCCGGATACCGGGAGGCAGGTGGCGTCGCGGGATCCATCTCCCAGACTGCTGACGCGCTCTACGAGACGGTCTTCAACGATGCGGAGCGCGAGGCCTGCCGCCGTCTGATGCTGCGCCTCGTCACGCCCGGAGAGGGGTCGGCCGACACGCGTCGCCAGCTTTCGATCGGCGAGCTGGACAGCGACCACGACCCCGCCGTCAGTCGCAGGGTGGCCGCGGAGATGATCGACGCTCGGCTGCTCACAGCCGATCGAGACTCGCTGGAGATCGCCCACGAGGCGCTCCTGCGGAGCTGGCCGCGACTGCGCAGCTGGATCGAGGAGGGCCGGGACGACCTACGGACGCGACAGCGAATCGGCTACGCGGCGGCCGAATGGAGCGCGGAGGATCGCAACCCCGACCTTCTGTACCGCGGGACCACGCTCCAGGTGGCGCTCGGGTGGATGGCGGTGCACGGCGACGTCCTCGGCCCGGCAGAGGAGGACTTCCTCGCCGCGAGCCGCGAAGCGTGGCTGCAAGCGAAGGCGCAGTCGGAGGAGGCGGCCAGGCGATCCAGGCGGGTTAGAAGCGTCGCGGTCTCGCTTCTGGCCCTTCTCACCGTGGCGGCGGTCGGGGCGTCGATCGTGGCCTTCTCGGCTCTGGGCGAAGCGAGATCACGGTTCGGCCAGGCTCTCGCAACGCAGGCTCG